>JAAFGX010000128.1 GCA_010365115.1 Paludibacter sp. | reverse complement strand
AAAAAGGTCAAAATTAAATAAATATACAGTTTTGAATTGGAATTTTAATAGTAATAAATACATATAAGTAAGTAGTTATCAATAAATTTATATAATTATTTTTTTACAAAATCCAGATATAATTATAGCTTTTAATTTCATTTTGAGTATAAAGTGCTGAAATATAGCGTATAAATAATTACGGGGCTGTTATTAGCTTATTTTAAACTAATAGCAGCCCCGTAAGGAGTTTATTATAGTAAATTTTTTATATGCTTAAATTGGAAGCAAATTGCTTATCCCTTTTAGTCAAGGTTAAAATACATCTGTTACAATATAGTTGTTAACCTCAGTTAGTGCCTAAACTTTCAAATTGTTGTATTTTTTGACACAATATAAATTATTTTGAAGTGCTTTAAAAGTTGCAATTAATAGATAATCAAGTTGATGTAAATTTATGTAATAGAATGGTTTACTTTTCTTCAACTTGACCGAAAGGGATAAGCAGTTGGGATAAATTAAAGGGTAGGATTCGACATTTATTTCAACTTCTTTTCTTTTTAAAAAAATCTTTTACTAATTTACTACATTCCGATTCTAATACACCCGAAATGAGATCTGTTTTTGGATGAATCGCATTGGGTGCAAAACGCATAAAACCACGCTTTTCGTCAGCTGCTCCGTATACAATCCTGCTTATTTGCGACCAGCCCAAAGCTCCTGCACACATTACACAAGGCTCTACTGTAACATAAAGTGTACAATCGGTGAGGTATTTTCCTCCCAAAAACTGAGCGGCTGATGTTATGGCCTGCATCTCGGCATGTGCGGTAACATCGGTAAGCGTTTCGGTAAGATTGTGACCACGGGCAATGATTCGCCCTTGGCAAACAATCACTGCTCCAATGGGTACTTCATCGCGCTCACCGGCTCGTTGAGCTTCGAGCAGCGCCTGTTTCATAAAGTAAACATCTGGATTTGTTTCCTCTGAATCGTTTTGATTATAATATGAAATACCCATTAACAGACCAATTATGAATTGTGAATTATGAATTAACTACATCTTTTTCCACCACCAAATTGTCAATAATAAAATTCTGACGTTCGGGTGTGTTTTTGCCCATGTAGAAGGAAAGTAAATCAGATACAGCATCTTCTTTTTTTAGCGAAACCTGATCCAATCGCATATCTTTGCCAATAAAATGCTTGAATTCGTCCGGTGAGATTTCACCCAATCCCTTAAATCGGGTAATTTCGGGATTTGCTCCCAGTTTTGCCATTGCTGCCAAACGTTCTTCTTCGGAATAGCAATAAACGGTTTCCTTTTTGCTTCGAACCCTGAAAAGTGGTGTTTGCAAGATGTGTACGTGACCTTTTTTGATTAAGTCTGGAAAAAATTGCAAGAAGAAAGTAATTAAAAGCAGTCGGATGTGCATTCCATCCACATCGGCATCCGTAGCCACAATAACTTTGTTATAGCGTAAATTATCTACTCCATCTTCAATATTCAACGCAGCTTGCAGCAAGTTAAATTCTTCGTTTTCGTATACAATTTTCTTTGTCAACCCATAACTGTTCAATGGTTTCCCTTTTAAACTGAAAACAGCTTGTGTATTCACATCGCGGCTTTTGGTTATTGATCCACTTGCCGAATCGCCCTCGGTGATAAAAATACAAGAATTTTCGATGGCCTTATTTTTGGCTTCGTCCTTTGTAAGTGTATCATTGAAATGCATACGACAATCGCGTAACTTTTTATTATGCAGATTTACTTTTTTAGCACGTTCGCGTGCGAGCTTTGTTACTCCGGCAATGGCTTTTCGTTCTTTTTCTGAATCCTGAATTTTTTGAAGTAAAATATTAGCAGTTTCACTATTTCGGTGTAGGAAATTGTCCAATTCTTTTTTCAAAAAATCAGATATGAATTTATTTACCGAGATACCATCTTTTGCCATATCGCGCGAACCCAATTTAGTTTTGGTTTGCGATTCGAAAATCGGTTCTTCTACGCTGATGGCAACCGCTGCGATGATGCCGTTGCGAATATCAGCCAATTCCATGTTTTTCGAATAAAACTCTTTAATAGTGCGTGCCACAGCCTCGCGAAAAGCACTTTGATGAGTTCCACCTTGTGTGGTATGTTGTCCGTTTACAAATGAATAATATTCCTCGCCATATTGGTCGCTGTGTGTGAAGGCAATTTCAATATCCTCTCCTTTCAAATGAATAATTGGATAAAGAGCTTGTGCGGTAATATTTTCGTTCAACAAGTCGGTCAAACCGTTTTTCGACAGGATTTTCTTTCCATTAAAGTTTATTGTTAAACCAGTATTGAGGTACGCATAATTGCGCAACATAGTTTCAATATATTCATCTTTATACGTGTAGTTTTCGAATAAGGTAATATCCGGTGTAAAGTTAATTAAAGTACCACGATCGGTTTTATCTGCAAAAAGATCTGAATCTGAGACCAGTTTTCCCTTTTCAAATTCGGCTTTACGGCTTTGACCATCGCGGAAACTTTGTACCACAAATTTCGCTGAAAGTGCGTTCACCGCTTTTGTTCCAACACCATTTAACCCAACGGATTTTTTAAACGCTTTGGAATCGTATTTACCACCCGTATTCATTATTGAAACCGCTTCAATCATTTTTCCCAATGGAATTCCACGACCGTAATCGCGCACTTCTACATGTCCGTCCTGCACGCGAACATCAATATTTTTGCCTGCGCCCATGCGGTACTCATCAATACAGTTGTCGAGTACTTCTTTGAGCAATACATAAATGCCATCGTCAACATGAGAACCGTCACCAAGTTTCCCAATATACATTCCGGGACGACGACGAACATGTTCAAGTCCCTCGAGGGTGATAATGTTACTGTCTCCGTAATCAACCAATTGAACTTCGGTAATAAATTCTTCCATATTAAAATTAATAACCTCCAACTCCTTAGAGGAGTTGAAGTTAGTTTAGTTATGAACATTATATATCATTCAATATATTATGTCGGATAGTAATGCTGATACTCGCAATTTATCCCGATTCTTTTATTGGGAAGAGCTCGGAGTTTTATCTTGTGATCCAACTTTCAGGATTTTGAAGACTCCTGCCTTTCCATACCTGGAAATAAAGTTCTGTTTTATTTTCTTTTTCGTCATCAGTATAAATTTTACCAATTGATTGTTTTGCACTCACGTGATCGCCTTCGCTTACATAAATTTGAGTTAGATTAGCATAAACTGTCCGGTAATTTCCATGCTGTATAATCACTGCGTTGTTACTTCCGGGAATTGAGAAACGTTGCGTTACAACACCGTCGTAAACTGCACGAGCAGAACTTCCACTAGGTGTTTGTATGTAAACTCCCTTGTTGTTGGTGGTCACATGTTTCAAAACCGGATGTGCTTGTATGCCGTAGTGACCACTAATAAATCCATTGGAAGTAGGCCAGGGTAACCGTCCGATATTTCGCTCAAAATTACCAGACAATAAAGTTTCTTCCTTTGTTAATACTGAAACAGAAGTTGAGGAATTGGCTACTGAGTTGTCTGGTTTTGTGCTTGATGATTTTTTTGAGTCTGTTTTAGCTGTGCTTTTTGAAGAAGTTTTGGTTTTGCTTTCAGCAGCTAATCGTTTCTTTTCTTCGGCAGCTCGTTTCGCTTCGGCTTTACGTATTTCTTCAGCAATTATTCGTTCAATTTTATTGTTAAGGTCTCTTGCCTTTTTTTGTTGAATTTTCAGATCAGCACGTAAGCTCTTTTCTTTTTTTTGTAAGCCTGTAAGTAAAACTTTTTGTTTTTGCTCGTCTTTTGTTAATATTTTAGCTTCAGTTTCTTTCAAAGTCACTACAGTCACTTTCGTGCTTTTGTGCTGCTTCAGATTTTCATTTTTAACAGCAATTTCAGCAGTCACTTTTTCAATTTCGCGCACCTGCTGTTTTCTGTAATCTGTGTATTCCTGCAAATAACGCAACCTTCGATACGACTGATCAAAAGATTTTGCAGATAATACAAACATAATTTTAGCATATAAATCCCTGTTGATATGAGCTTCTTGCACTAGTTTTGCGTAATCTGTTTTCAACGTTTTCAATCTGTTTTCCAACATTTGTTTTTCCGCATCCAACTTTTTCATTTCCACATCCAACTGATTGATTTCAGTATTGATGGTATTAATCAATACTTTTCGTTGCTTGATGTTTTTTGTTAGAATGTTGAGCTTGTTCAGCGTGCTGAGTTTAGATTTTTTGTTTTCGTTCAGTAACTTACTTGTAGTTTCTAATTTCTCAAGTGTCTGTTTTCGTTGTGTTTCTAACTCCTTCACACTTTGCGAATGGAGTGAAAAAGTTACAGTTGAAAAGGTAAGGATTAAAACGAATATTCGGAAAAATGGTTGAAAATGCATTAGCTGATGTATTTAATCTTAATATTAATCTTTTATTTTTTGAGCAATTGTTCAATGTCGCCACGATTGTAACGATCAGGATTTAATGCTGAAAACTTTATAAGTGTATTGAATTCAACTCTCAAAATCGAAAAATCGCACGATGCATCGTTTTTCTGATTGGTAGCTGTCATGGCAATTTGCTGAGGAAAATTTATTCCATTCAACAGAATAAAGTCCTTGTAATTTGTTTTCAACTCGTAGTTGCTATTTTTAGATTTCAGTACTACTTGTTGAATAATAAAATCCGCTGAAATTTCTGTACTCTGGAGCATGGTTTGGTTTTCGAAATTAATATTTTTCCGGTTGTTGCTCAAATCAGTTGCAATGCATGCTTCGGTTTTTATTTCTTTGCTGCCAATGCAAAAAAACTGTCCGAAAAGCAATGATTGAAGGCTGTAAAAGTCTACATCAACTCCAAATCGTTTTTGAAAAAAGCTGTAATCAACTGCATAATACTGTTTATTCATTTTATCGAAAACTCGCAGACTATCCGGAGTTAGTTCCGCTTTAAACAATTCAATGCCCATGAATGGTTGAATGGAAAGATGTATTGCTGAGTCTTTCTGAATTTTACAAGTTGCATTCACATTCACTTCCCGATTGCTCATATTCAATGCCAATGACATTTTACTGATATTTGCAGAAGTGAAAGTCGGTTGTTTTTTTTGAATTTGCTCTATGAGCTGAATTACAGTATTATTTGATTTAACTACCGGTTTAATTGTTGTTCGCGTTGTCTTACAAGCTGTGAAAGCGAGCAGAATTGTTATTAATATTAATAATATATTCTTTTTCATGTTTTTTATAAATTCAAATTTACTGATACCAATAAAATTTCTAGTAAATAACATTATTGTCAATCCATTAACTGGCTAAAGCATAGTATTTTTGCTACAATCTGTTCCAACCTTTATTCTCAATTTTCTTCATCAATGCATCAGTTTTGTTTCCTGCATCGTATGATTTTTGCCACATCTCTAACGCTTTAGCATCATCTTTATTATCATTCTTACTGTTCATCCACAAGATGTCACCATAATGTTCTAAAATAATCCCGGGATCTTCATCTTTTGATAAATTATCGATGGCACGTTCAATATAAAATTTTGCCAGTGAATAATTTGCTTGTTGATATAAAATCCAGGCATACGTATCAAGATATGTACTGTTTTTTGGATCTAGTTCTACAGTTTTTGCACTCATTTTTTCCGCCTTTTTTAATTCTGCTTTTTCTAACGATAGATAATATGCATAATTATTCATCACCATTAGATTCTTTGGATTGGCTTCCAAGGAATATTCATAATAGGTAAAGGCAGAATCTTTTTTCTCTATTTTGAAATAAATATCCGCTATTTGTGCATAAAAATCACTTTTTAAAATGGCTTGATTTCCTTCAATTAATGGCAATCCAGTTTTGTAAGTCGTCAAAGCGCCTTCGTAATCTGCCAATTGAAAAAGAGCTATGCCGCGGTAGAAATACCATGTGGGGATTTTTGGTAAATTATCAATTGCCCTATTGGTAAGCGTTTTTAATTCAATAAAATTTCTTTCTGCCAAATATAGCTGGCTCAATCGCATCCAGGTTTGAGCATTTTTTGGATTAATATTAATCATTGTTTCTAATTCAGAAATTGCTTCTGTGTTCCGATTCCGAAACTGCAGGAAAATAGCATAATACCCATGAACCTGTTCTTCGAGTGGATATCGATCTACTAATAATTTGAAAAGCGTTTCTGTTTCATCCAACTTAGTGGAATCCTGAGCCATTTTTTCTACATATTGTCCCAATACTTCCATTTTGGTTTCAACGTCCAATTGTTCGTTTTTTAAAGCACTTACAATAGATTCCATTGCTTTTTCGGGCTGATTCACCGAGTTGTAATACTCCGAAAGCGACATATATACGTAAGCATTTTGCGGGTCAGTTTTCAAAACCTGTTGATATATTTCAAATGCTTTCTCAGGCATTTTTTGTTGCAGAAAAATATCACCCCTTAAAACCTGATATCGGGTTTCGGAAGGATATTTATTTACTAATTTGTCAATCTCGGCAACTCCCTTTTTTTGTTTTTTCAAAAGGACATATAGTCTAAATTTTTCGAACGAAATAGATTGATCAATTCCATTGAGGCTTTCAAGTTTATCGTAAGCCGCAATAGCTTTTTCGTATTCCTTGGTTTCTTTATATAGCGATGTTAAAATGCTATATACGTCTTCTTTGTTAGGATAGTAATGTTTAATTTGGTTTGCAATTTCGATGGCTCTTGTCCAGTTTTTAGAATTTGAAAGCATTGAAATTAATTGCAGGTTATACCACCAGTTTGCCGGTTGAAGCCGAACTGCAGTCTCCAGATATTTTATTGCATCATTGTTTAATCCAATGGAAGCATACAACATTCCTGTTTCGGATTGGGCTCCGGCATCCAACGAATCCAGAGCAATGCAAAATCGGAAAGTTTCCAACGCCTGATCGAATTTCTGATTGTCTTTCAGGCGCAATCCTTCATAAAAATAGTAATCAAATTGCCTTTGGTCTGTGTCCGAAAGTCTACTTTCAGTCTGTTTTTCAACAACTAATGCTTTAGAAGTTTTACACGAACTGAAAATAAGTATAATTAAAAAGAACAAATAATATTTAATTTGCATGTGCTTGTTTGATTTTTAGCAACTAATGGCAGACTTGATCTTAAAGTCTCCATCTTTCTCCCTCTCCTTTTGGAGAGTGTTGGGGTGAGGTCCCTTATCTATTTTTTTCCGGTATGACCAAATCCACCTGCACCTCTGTCTGTTTCGCCCAATTCTTCAACTTCCATCCATTCTGCCTGGCCGTGAGCAGCTATTATCATCTGACAAATACGTTCTCCATCATTAATTACGAAAACTTCATTCGATAAATTTACCAGAATAATGCAAACTTCACCTCTGTAATCTGCATCAATAGTGCCTGGCGAATTAAGTACTGTTACTCCTTTTTTGATTGCCAATCCGCTTCGTGGACGGATTTGTGCTTCGAAACCTGCTGGTAATTCGATAAACAAACCTGTTGGTATCAATTTTCGTTCCAGCGGATTTAGAACAATCGGTTCGGCAATATTTGCACGTAAATCCATACCTGCTGACAGTGGCGTTGCATATTCGGGAAGTGAGTGTTTTGAGCGGTTTACAATCTTGATTTTCATTAATTTATAGTTAATTATGTGTTTCGTAATTTATTTGATTATATATTGCGAAGTATAAATTGTGAATTTATTTTTGGCATAGGCACAAAAATACGATTTTTATCTTTAATGATGATTATGAACGAGCTAAAAATATTTATTTTTCGGAATTTAATGCTATAAATGTTTAATTGATTAATTTTGCTTTACAAAAAGTCAAAAATACTATACACAAATGAACTATGCTTTATTATTCTAATTTAGCTTCAGTACTTGTTTTAACAAAGTCAGTATTGAAACAAATTTATTCGTTTCACGTTTTAATACCAGTAAATTTAATTTTCAACTAAAAATATAAAACCATGGCAAAAATTCATGATCCTCTTACCCTAAAATCGATAACAATTAAGAATAGAATTGGGATGTCACCCATGTGCCAATACTCCTCAACGGATGGATTTGCAAATGATTGGCATTTTGTACATTATGGAACCAGAGCTGTTGGTGGAGCTGGTTTAATTATGGTGGAAGCAACTGCTGTTTCGCCCGAAGGCAGAATTACACCTTACGATTTAGGATTGTGGAATGATGAACAAATTGCAGAATTTAAAAGGATAACTGCTTTCATTCACAATCAAGGTGCTGTGTCAGGCATTCAAATAGCTCACGCCGGACGTAAAGCATCACACGATGCTCCATCAAACGGAGGCAAACAATTATCAATATCAAATGGTGGCTGGGAAACGATTGCTCCTTCAGCCATTCCTTTCGATCCGTTGGAAATTGCTCCAAATGAAATAAATAAGACAGACTTGAATGCCATTGTTGAAAAGTTTAAAAATTGTGCTGTAAGGGCCAAAAAAGCTGGTTTCAAAGTCTTGGAAATTCATGCAGCTCATGGTTATCTTATTCACGAATTCCTTTCTCCATTATCCAATAAACGTACAGACGAATATGGTGGATGTTTTCAAAATCGCACCCGATTGTTACTTGAAATTATTGAAGCTGTAAAGTTGATCTGGCCTGTAGAATATCCTTTGTTTGTTCGGCTTTCTGCTACCGATTGGACTCACGGCGGCTGGAATTTAGAAGAATCCGTAGAACTCAGTCGTATTTTACACGAAAATGGAATTGATTTAATTGATTGTTCCTCAGGTGGGAATATAGCTACCGCTAAAATTCCGGTTGGGCCAGGTTTTCAGGTTCCATTTTCGGTTGCTATAAAAAAAATAGGGATTCTAACATCAGCAGTTGGAATGATAACTACTAAAGAACAAATTACTGAGATTTTAGAAGAAGAAAAAGCTGACATGGTTTTTCTTGCACGGGAACTGTTAAGAAATCCGTATTTTGCATTTAATAAAATTGAAAATGTGGAATGGCCGGAGCAATATTTGAGGGCGAAGTGAACTGCATTAATGCATATATTTTTTCTCAAGTCCCGATTTGTTTAATAAATCATTTATTTCCTTTTTAAGTTCAATCATTTTAAATTCTCTACCGATAAAAAATTTATTAAACTCTTTTAATTCTTTGGATTTTTGTAATAATTCATCTTCTATCATTTTATGATCGGTAATATCTGTCATGGCAAGTAAGCAATGGCTTCTATCCCTTAACACAATAGCTTCTATATGGACAAATTTATCGATTTCGCCCTTGATAGTGAGTAGTATCTCACATGTTTCTTTTGAATTACTTGAAAAAACTTCATCCAAAAAAGCATTGTAGATTACCAAGGTATCTTCGGTAATATATAATCCGAACCGTGTATTCTTTATCTTTTCAAGATCATCTCCCAGCAGGTTAGCTGTAGAAAAATTCAATTCGATAATATCTCCTTCTTTGGAAAGTGTAAGATAACCCGCGGGTGCAAAATTGTATAAATCTGAGTATTTTTCCATCTCATTTACGGCCACTTCTTTCGCTGCCAAAAGTTCTTCATTTTGTATTTCAAGTTCAATTTGATGAACCTGTAATTCGTGTATTAGTTTTATCGGATCCGATTCATCAATTAGTGGAATATCCTTTGAATCAAGTTTTTTCAATTGCTTTTCGGCTCTTTTACGAAGATTCTCCGAGTTTTTTTCTGTTGTATTTACTTTTTTCATAAATGTTTGAAATTATTTCTGGTTAGGTTATAATTTTTAATCTTAGTGATGTTTATACATTTAAATGGTTTTGTACTCTTTGTTTTCCGATTAAAATCAAAAATACTCAAAACTCATACTAAAACTTAAACATTAATTGAATAAAAAAGTTGTGTGAATTAGATTTTTTCTACTATACAAAAATAAAAAACAAACTACATTTGACAAAAATGGAACAACAACTTTGCGAAAACAATTGACCTTTTTTAAAAGAATACCGTAAGTGCCTAAACTCTCAAATTGATGTATATTTTGGCACAATATAAATTATTTTGACGTACTTTAAAAGTCGCAAATAATAGATAATCAAGTTGATATAAAGTTTTGTAACAGGAAAATATCTTTATTAATTTTCTTTAATTGTACATCTTTGTTTACAGTTCTTTTGTTTAACATCTTTGTTTTCCCGCTAAGGCGGGATGTCGAGTACTCCATTGGTTATAACTTGTCCAGGTTAGGAATTTCTCCGTTGTGTTCTTGATTTTTCATTTTTTTTTGATTTCCTATTGTGTGCTTCAAAATCAATATTATAGTAGTATTATTAGTTGCTAAAACGTACTATATATCCAATAATTATGTTAATTATATCTCATTTCTAACATCTATTGGTTTTATTAAGGTCACTTTGTGGATAATCATTTAAAAAGAATACCAATTGTTTTCATACAAGACAAATAAATTGCTCTTCATGAATTCTAATTAACTGCTAAAATTATATCAAGCGGTCTATAAATATCATTAATTGTCATTTGTCATTTCTTTGGGCTCTATAACGAATAAGGTGGGTAATCAATTTTTCCTTATTCACTGATTTGATTTATTTTGTTCAAATTAGACTCCAGAGGAGTCATCTG
>JAAFGX010000127.1 GCA_010365115.1 Paludibacter sp. | reverse complement strand
ATGATTTATGAAACCTACCTTCAGTTTTCTAAAATTAATAAAATCGCCGGTTATTTATTCATACCGTATTTGGCTTGGGTAAGTTTTGCGGCTGTTTTAAATGGAAGTATTTGGTGGCTTAATAGATAGTTATAACTTTTTGAAGTTGATGCTTTTTTCTAACAAAAAATCCATTGTGCTCAGCGCATTA
Source organism: Paludibacter sp. (assembly GCA_010365115.1). Classification (GTDB taxonomy): domain Bacteria; phylum Bacteroidota; class Bacteroidia; order Bacteroidales; family Paludibacteraceae; genus Paludibacter. The sequence goes on along the minus strand of JAAFGX010000127.1, from coordinate 11,971 downwards.
TTTTTTTTGGGAATTATTTTGGACCTGGGATCGATTTCACAATATTGAAGGAATAATTCGATTTCGTCCGGTTTTAATTGTAAGTTTTCCACAAAATAGTTTTGATTGCAACTTGCTTTTACAATAGCTATGAATTCAATTTGTGGTTTTTCTTTCGCCCTGCCATATAATCTTATTGTTTTTGTAATTCCATTCTCAATAGTTCCCATATTTACACCCTTAACTATTGGTCTATTTGCTGCTTTCTCGACTGTATATTGGCTTATTTTCGCATTTTCATAATTAAGATCTTTACTTATTTTAATAGATGGCATATTGGTGATAAGAACTTCGTTTAATTCTTCTGCTTTTAGAATTAGTTCAACGTCTAATTCATCATTAGTGAATAGCTTAGGATTTATTATAAGTTTTTTTACTTGGTGTTCTTTAGATACAAATACAAGTGCGTCGTTCGTTTTTGCAATAATTGAAAACTCCCCATTGGCATCGGTAACTGTAATGTTTTTTGTGGTAGCATTGATGACTTCGACTTTAGGAATTGCATAATTATTACATACAACCTTCCCTTTGATTGTTTGTGAAAAGCCAACTTGAGAAATGAATAATATTAGTGCGCTGAGTAGTTTTACTTTCATAGGTTTTGAATCTAATTACTTGGTAGTAAAATTATTAGATTCGTCTTAAAGAAAACTTAGTAAATATGTAAATTCTTGTTAATTAAGCTAAAAAGAGGTGATAGACTACATACTACTCTTCATACTCTTTTCTCCATTTATACAATTGTGGAGCGGAAATACCTACTGTTGCTAGTTCTGATACATTTGTTCTCTCATATTTAATTGAACGGCTTTCTCTTTGAAAATACAGTCGTAATTTTTTCGATGCTTTTTCATAAATTAAAATTAAGTTTTTTATTCTTAATTTTTTCGCGGATAAAGTTAGCAAGTCGTAGTGCGTGCTTTACTTATCTAAATTAGCTAATATAATTTTAACAATTAAATTAGCTAATTGCTCTTGTTATTTAATTTATCTTTTAGTAACTGATTTTCAGTTTCCAGTATTTCTATATATTTTCGCATTGTTTCCATTATGTAGTCGGTAAATTCATCAAAATGATTTTCTTTGTTAAGATTAGAAGGGCTCTTGCTTTCTTCAAAAATAGTATCTCTCTTGATATTTAATTCTTTGGCTATCCTTATCCACTCGTGTTCCATAATTGGAACAAGCCCTTTTTCCCTTCTACTATAACTGGATTGCCCCATACCAATTAAGTCTGCTAATTGTTCTTGCGAAACGCCTTTTTGCAATCTTGCAGTTAGTAATTTTGATTTAACCACTCCTTTTTCTGGCAAATGTAAGGTATTATTGTAACATTTGAAATACCTGTTTTTAGTGGTATTTTTTTTTGAGCGTTTTTTAAATGATAAAATATCATTTATCAAAATGAATTTATGTGTCTCATTCATTCGCATAAAACCGCATAATAGTTGTGTGTTTTTTATTTATATTTGCCTAAATATTCTTACATTCGTTTTATGATAAACCAAGTGCACGTGGTGGATTTAAAAGATGATTGTTTTGAGATTTTAACGGTTAAAAAAAACGTTTATTAATCACAAAAATTAAAATTATGAAATTAAGTTTAGACGCTCTCAAAGAAAGAGCAGAAGCAATAGCTTCAGAAGAATTATTAGAAACAATTTCAGGCGGTTTAGAAGAGGCTTGTCATGTAATACCTGAAAAATCTACTTACAAAAGACTTGGAGATTTTTTCTATGGTTTATAAAATAAAAAATTAAATTTAGACGCTTTTAAAGTAAGATCAGAAGCAATAGCTTCAGTAGAATTATTGATAAAAACTTTAGGAGGTACAGAAGCTGCTTGTCATATTCATAACAAAACTGAAAATGGGTCTTTGACAATTTTAGCAAAAAAAAATATTATTAACCCATAGTAATTAAGTCGGATAGCTAAAGACGAATTATTATAAATTAAATATATTAGGATGCAAAAATTAAATTTAGAAGCTTTAAAAGAAAGAGCTGAATCAATGGTGTCAGAAGAACTTTTGAGTACAATAAATGGGGGATTAGAAAATGGTTGTCACGTTACAGTGGAACAAAAATCCGTTGGGACAGTTGATATACACATTTATTCTTGATTGTTCTTGTTTTGTAAGGTCTACATATTAGACATTACTATTCTTTATAATTTTTACAAATATCATTAAATCAATAAAAAATGCAAAAGTTAAATTTAGATGCTCTAATTGAAAGAGCAGAAGCTATAGCTTCAGAAGAATTGTTAGGAACTATTTCAGGAGGAATGGAAGCGTCGTGTCATATTGTGACAGATGGAGATACCATAACAATCTACGGACCGGTATCTGGGACAATAATTCTTCATTAGAAATATATAATCGTTTGATAGACCTGACATACATAATTAATTGTTTCAAATTAAATATAAAAAAGATGAATAAATTAAGTTTAGATGCTCTAATTGAAAGAGCAGAAGCTATAGCTTCAGAAGAATTGTTACGAACTATTTCAGGAGGAATGGAAGCCTCGTGTCATATTGATGATTTTTATAATCCAGGCCCCACACAAGGTCCTCCTGGAGACTCAGATGTTCCCTGGGTACATTAATAATACCGAAAGGGGATGAAATATTAATTGTACAATACTTTATAGTTAACACTTTAAATATAAAAAAGATGAATAAATTAAGTGTAGATGCTCTAATTGAAAGAGCAGAAGCTATAGCTTCAGAAGAATTATTAAACTCAATTACTGGGGGTATCGAAAATAGTTGCCATTGTGACAGAAAAGAATTGGAAGATTTTATTGTCATTAAATAATTTTATTAAAAAAAATGGTTTTGGATATTATCTAAAACCATTTTAAATTTATCAGCAGCAAAATGATTAGTTTCTCTTTCTTCAGCAAGATGACATTTTCAAATTAAATTAAATAAAATGATTGAGAAAATAAATAATTCCCAAATTAAAATAACTAATACTATAAAGCTTTTAGTTTATAAAGAGATTCCGTCAATTTTAGAAAAGGTAAATTTTGATGATGATGATGTTTTTTTGGAACCTTTTTTATTTACCTATTTTAATTATAAAAAGTTAGAGTTATTTTCTTCAAATATGCTTTCTGAATTAATGCAGGGATATTTTATTGAAAAGGAATCCAACTTTGTAATTGATGAATCCTTCAATAAAAATAATATTGCTTATATTCCAAAAATAGGTTATTTTAAGAGAAATGAAAAAGTACCTTTTGAAAAGACAAAGCTAATTCAAGACACCAGAATAGAAGTTATAAAACACCCCTTGAATTTATTGGATAACATCTTTAAAAACACTAGGGAAAATATTATTGATTTAAACGAAATTATTATAAACGATCTTCTTTTCGAAAATAATATAGATTTTTTAACTAATGCTTTTCGATTTATCAAAGGAAGTTCTAATAATCATTTTAAATTGATCGAACTATGTTGTAAAAAATGTGTAATGTTCAAAACAAATCCCGGTAATACCAATTCTTTTGCAACAATAAACGCTCACGGCATTGCCTTTTTTAATGTTTATCAAGATGAATATGACGAAGTGTTTTTTGTAGATGATATTGCGCATCAGACGGGGCATATTATATTAACAACTTTATTTTATGAAAGAAAATTAATTTTTAAAATTGATGAAAATCAGGATGTTGAAACTATAACCAAACAAAAAGATCATAGGAGCATATATATTCTCTTACACGCACTCTATACTTACTATACTACATTTACCTGTTTAGATGATTGTTTAAAAAATAAATCTTTTAACAAGAAACAAGAAATAGAAGCTATTGGACGAGTTGGTTTTTATATAAATAAGTGTACTATAGATTTAAATAATTTTGAAAAAATAAATTCTTATTTTGATGGTATTGAAAATGTACTTACTGATACTGGCATTGAGATATATATAAAAATAAAGGAAAAACATACTGAAATTTTTAATAAATGGAACATTAAAATATCAGAATATAGCTATGATAATCAACTGTACAATTTTTCATTTAGTAACTTTGTAAAAATTAATAAAATTAATTTATGAAAATATATATTCTAGTATTTATAATAATTATTAAATCAAATTGTTTTGGACAAAATCAAGATTCAGCTGATGTAAATAAAAAAAAGCAAGACTCATTAGTAGAAGAGTATATTACAAATGGAGCTAAAAGATATAACTTTGACTATGAAATGGCAGAATGGCAGTTGTGTCTTGACGAAGGTATTAAAAAGGATAGTACTATAGCTTATTTTTGGCAACAAAAAGCAATGCCTTATTTTAAGGCAAGAAAATATGAAGTAGGAATGCAATATCTTGATAAGGCAGTGAAATATAATCGAGAAGAATGGCAACCTTATAGGGCTTTTATAAAATGTATTTTTGCCAAAACTTATAAAGAATCTATTATTGATTTTGAGGATTGTAAAAAACGTTTTGGTAATCACTACGTAATGGATCACACTTATGATTTCTATATCGGCTTATGCTTCCTCCAACTTAATGAATATCAAAAAGCTGAGAAAATTTTTAAGGAATATATTGATGATATTTTTATAAACAGAGATGGACTTGAACATCCAACAGCTTTTTTTTATTGCGGAATTGCAAAATATGAACAAAAAAAATGGGAAGAAGCAATTATTGAATTTGATAAAGCGTTAAAAATATATTCTAATTTTTCAGATGTAAAATATTACAAAGCTATATGTTTGGCTCGATTAGATGAAAGAAAAGAGGTGTCGAAATTATATAACGAAGCAAAAGAAGATGCTAAAAAAGGATACACTATTAACGAAGACAATGTAATTTATGAGACATACCCATATCAAAAAAGATGGAAAAATTAAAAATAATGGCATCATTAATGAAAAATTACATTTCAAGAACTATTAATATCGACATATGAAACTAAAAACAATTTTATTAACAATTTTAGTCGGAGTTACAGTTGTTACTTTTGGACAAACAAGTTCGTTAATTATAGCAGCAAATGTCAATTTACCAAAAGACACTATTGTTTCTAACAAATTGATAAACTCACTAAATGGCTTTCTTTCTCAAAAAGAAAATCCAAATAAAGAAAACACATTTATTTTGAACGAGGATTTAATAGAAACTTCTATTTTGCTTGATGAGATAAAAGGAATAGAGAAGAGTAGTAAATTCAAAGATAATAACTTTTACAAAGGCTATTTAACAAATGTTGTTTCGTTGAATAAAACAGATTTTTTACTCCAATTTTCTTATATAGGAGTAAATGAAAATATACCAATTCTAATGGGTAGTTTTGAGATAATAGGCAAACTAAAAGAAAATCAATTTTATTTTTGTTCACCTCTAAAGCGTACTACAACTACTTGGAAAATTAAAAAAATAGGTAATTGTACTTTTCATTTTAAAAACTCTTTAAACCGCAAAACAGCATCTGAATATGTGAAAAAAGTTGCTTTTTTTGATGCTAAACTAAAATTATCAAATGGGAAAATAGAATGGTATGGATGTAATGATTTCCCTGAAATGCTGCAAACGATAGGGGTAAGATATAAATTAGATTATAATGGGCGTAACTCTAGTATTTTTAATGCCAATGAAAATAATATTGTTTTATTGGTTAGTGGTACTGATAATACTGACTTTAGCACATTTGACCCACACGATTTATGGCATGATCGATTGCACAATGTACTTTCTACAACTATCATTAATAAACCTGTAGATGAGGGTTGTGCTTATCTTTATGGTGGTAGTTGGGGAATTAGTTGGGAGCAAATTCTAAGAACATTTAAAGAAAAAGTGAGTTTAAACCCTAAATCGGATTGGCTCTCTTTATACGAACAGTTTTATAATTTTGGAGAAAGCAAGGAAAAACACTTGCTTGTTAGCTACGTAATCAATGCCTTAATCGTTCAAAAAATAGAAAAAGAAAAAGGTTTTCCAGCTGTTATGGAGTTGTTGAGCTGTGGAAGATATGAAAAAACAAATGAAAAATATTTTATAACTTTAGATAAATTAACAGGCATCACCAAAAAAAACTTCAATGATAACGTTTGGAAATTGATAAATCAAAGAAGAAAATAGATGTTAAAAAACGATTTTCCACATTTTAGACAATTGGACTACAGAGACTGTGGTCCAACTTGTTTAAGGATGATTGCCAAACACTATGGCAAAACATTTTCTAGAGAGTTTCTTAGAGACAAAGCGGGTATTACAAGAACTGGGGTTACTATGGCGGGTATTGCTGAAGCTGCTGAAGCTATTGAAATGCGAACTCTCGGGATGCGAATTTCAATAGAAAGTTTGGTTACTGAAGCGCCTACTCCGTTTATAGTGCCTTGGAGGCAAAAGCATTTTGTTGTGGTTTATAAAACTTCAAAAACTAAAATTTATGTAGCTGACCCAGCACAAGGATTATTATCGTATAATCGTGAAGATTTTACTAAAGCATGGACAAATACTGTTGATGAAACGGGTTTTGTTTTATTATTAGAGCCTAATGCGCAGTTTTATACGCAAGAAGAAGATAGAGCAAAAACAAAGGGTTTTTCTTTTCTAATTCCTTACTTCAGACCTTATAAAAAACTAATCCGTCAGTTATTTATCGGATTATTGGTTGCAACTACTATTCAGTTTATACTGCCGTTTTTGATGCAATCGGTTGTAGATGTTGGAGTCAATAATAGGGATATTCCTTTTATTTATTTAATTCTTATCTCGCAACTGGTTTTAATATTTTCTCAAACTTTGGTCAGTATTTTTCGAGAATGGCTTTTAATACATATAACAAGTCGTTTTAACATTAAAATGATCTCTGATTTTTTATTTAAAATGCTTAAACTACCTGTTTCCTATTTTGACACCAGAAACACAGGAGAGCATTTACAACGTATTACAGACCATACACGTATTCAAAACTTTGTCTCTTCATCGACTTTGAATATGATTTTTTCGATGACAACCTTTATCCTTTTCAATTGTATTCTAGCTTATTATAATTTACAGATATTCTTTGTTTTCATAATTGGAGCCACACTGTACGTCGGATGGACCTTTTTCTTCTTAAAAAAACGTGCGGAATTAGACTATAAAAGATTTGATGAAACATCACAAAGTCAGAGTTCTCTAATTCAAATAATTAATGGAGTTAAGGAAATAAAAATCAATAATTCACAAAGGAAAAATCGCTGGAAATGGGAATATAATCAAATTAGTCTTTTTAAAACATCGTTAAGCACATTAAAATTAGCGCAATATCAAACTATTGGAGCTACTTTTATTAATGAACTGAAAAATATTATCATTATTTTTCTGGCAGCCACAGCTGTCGTAGAAGGTAATTTGACTTTAGGGATGATGATTTCTACCCAATATATTGTTGGTCAATTAAATTTGCCTTTGAGTAATTTTATCTTATTTATCCAAACTTGGCAAGATGCAAAAATAAGTTTGGAGCGATTATCCCAAGTGCACACAAGAGATGATGAGGATATTGATACTGCCAATAAAACTAGAGAATTACCCAATATTAAAACAATTGAGATAAAAGATTTATCATATAGATATGGCGGAAAATCGACACCTTATGTTTTAAAAAACGTAAATTGTGTTATTCCCTCAGGCAAGACCACTGCTATTGTAGGTGCTAGTGGTAGTGGTAAAACTACATTAATGAAATTATTATTAAAATTTTATGAGCCAACAAAAGGAAGCATCAATATTGGTGCTGTTGATTTAATAAATATTAACAATGATTTTTGGCGTTTAAATTGTGGAGCAGTAATGCAAGATACTTTTATGTTTAATGATACCATCGGAGGAAACATTTCAGAATCGGAACAAAATGAAATGATTGACAGGGATAAATTAAATAACGCTGCCTTTGTTTCCAATATTGAAGATTTTATTCAAAAATTACCCAATAAATATAATACCGAGTTAGGAACATCTGGGATTAGATTAAGTGGTGGTCAAGAGCAAAGAATTATGATTGCAAGAGCGGTTTATAAAAACCCTTTTTATCTGTTTTTTGACGAAGCAACAAGTGCGTTAGATGCCAACAACGAGAAAGTAATCATGGAGAATTTGAATAATTTTATCAGCGGAAAAACGGCCATAATTGTAGCGCATAGATTAAGTACTGTAAAAAATGCGGATAACATAATAGTACTTGAAAATGGGGAAATTGTGGAGCAAGGAACCCATGAGAATTTAACAACTCTTAAAGGGAAGTATTATGAGTTGGTAAGAAATCAATTAGAGTTAGGAAAGTAGTATGGAAGAGCTAAATGATGGTTTGAAAATTTATAGTGAGGAAGTTAGAGATGTTCTTTCTGCTCCCCCGAAAGCTATATTAAGATGGGGAAATACCATATTATTAGGATTTGTATCGATTTTATTTTTGCTTTCGTGGGTTATAAAATATCCAGATATTATAACGACTCAAATTGTTATGACCTCCAATATTCCCCCTGAAAAACTGGTTGCCAAAGTATCGGGTAAAATTCAAGCTATTTTAGTCGAGAATAGAAGCATAATTAAAAATAACATACCACTGGCAGTTATTGAAAACTCTGCCAATTATGAAAATGTGTTTTTATTAAAAAGCATCGTTGATAGCATTGATATTGATAAAAACAAGTTTCCATTTGAGAAATTAAAATCAGCTCAATTGGGAGAAATAGAAAGTTTCTTTGCGGTGTTTCAAAAAGAAAGTATAGCCGATGATTTGAATGCTAAGTTACAACCGTATCAAGTGGAAGGCAATGCTCAAAACTATGAAGCCATCCAACTAAAAGAACGATTGAGTTTATTAGAATCTCAAAAAAGCATTAATCAAAACGAATTGATATTAGAAAAAAGTGACGTAGATCGTCACGAAGGATTATTTAAAAAAGGAATTATTGCAGCACAGGAACTTGAAAAACATAAATTGACATATCTTCAAGTGGAACGAAGTTACAAAAGTTTATTAAGCACTATTTCACAATTAAAATCATCGCTTAATGAATTAAACCGGAATAGTAAAACCACTCAAATTAACGAGAGAAAAGAAGATGTAAACTTAGAGCGCAATGTAATTCAAGCTTTTTATCAACTTAAAAAAGCGATAAAAGATTGGGAGTTAAATTATGTTTTACGATCATCGATTGATGGGCAAGTTAGTTTTCTACAACTTTGGGCAGCAAACCAAACTGTAAGCGCTGGAGATAATGTGTTCGCCATTATCCCTACAGATGAAAAGGGTTATATTGGAAAAGTAAAAGCCCCCGCTCAAAATTCGGGTAAAATAAATATAGGACAAACGGTTAATATAAGATTGGCTAATTATCCCGATCGTGAATTTGGAATTATTAAAGGAGTTATAAAAGAGATTTCTTTAACTCCTGACAGAGAGGGCAATTTATTGATTAACGTTTCATTGCCAAAAGGACTAGAAACATCCTATAAAAAACAAATCGTTTTTCAACAGGAAATGTCAGGTACTGCTGATATAGTCACGGAGGATTTACGCTTGATTGAACGATTATTGTATCAGTTTAGGGATATTTTTAAAAGGTAGGCTTGTCTATATACTATTGGCCAAAATAAACCCACTTGTCCAAGCATTCTGGAAGTTAAAACCACCGGTAATCGCATCGATATTGACAATTTCTCCAGCAAAATAAAGGTTTTCATGCAATTTGCTTTCCATGGTTTTAAAATTGACTTCTTTTAAATCGATTCCGCCAGCAGTTACAAACTCCTCTTTAAAGGTGCTTTTTCCATTCACTTGAAAAGTTCCGTTTGTCAACTGATTGGATAAGTTTTGCAATTGCACTTTGGATAAATCGGCCCATTTGGTTTCGGCTTCAATTCCGGAGGCAAGTACTAGACTTTCCCACAAACGGTTTGGGAAATCAAAATGAGATTTTTTGGAAACTGCTTTTTTAGCGTGTTCCTGTTTTAAGTCTTTCAGTATTTTTTCGGCTTCGCTGGTTTCAACATCGTTCAGCCAATTTACAAATATGGTAAAATGATAATTTTTGTCATGCAAGATTCTTGCTCCCCAAGCTGATAATTTCAAAACTGCAGGACCGCTCATTCCCCAATGTGTAATCAATAGAGGGCCTGTAGAAGTCAGTTTAGTGTCTTTTACTTTCACGGTAACTTGCGCTGCCACACCAGGTAATTCCTTTATGCGAGAGTCTTTTATGTTGAAGGTAAATAGAGAAGGGACAGGGCTTACAATTGCGTGGCCATAAGTTTGTAGCATTTCCCATATTTTCGGGTTGCTTCCTGTTGCTAAGATTAATTTTTCGGCAATATAGTTCTCGTTTTGGGTTTCTATTTTCCAAAGAGCCTCTTTCTTGAAAATAGATTGCACGCTTTGTCCTGTCAAAACTTGGATTCCCAGTTTTTGTGTTGCTGTAAGAAAACATTCGATAATAGTCTGGGATGAATTGGAGAAACGGGAAACATACGTCCGTCGTCTTCAATTTTAAGCTCAACGCCATGTTTTTCAAACCATTCTATGGTATCTCCAGAACAAAACTGATGGAAAGGACCACGAAGTTCTTTCTCTCCACGCGGGTAATATTTGACCAATTCATTGGGCTCAAAACAGGCATGGGTCACATTACAGCGTCCTCCGCCAGAAATACGGACTTTTTGAAGTACTTCGGCACCACGTTCTAGAATGGCTACTTTTAGTTTGGGGTTTTTCTCTACAATATTGATTGCCGTAAAAAAACCTGCTGCTCCACCACCTACTATTATTATGTCAAAATTTTGGTTCATATTCTATCTGGAAAATCGCTGATGATTCCGTTTACGTTAAATGATTTCATTTTTTTTATGTCTTCTGGCTCGTTAACCGTCCAAGGGAATACTTCGAATCCTTTTTCCTGGAATTGTGCCGTATTTTCGGCGGTCAACAAATGATGATAAGGATGAATTGATTTTGCCTGAATAAATTTGGCGAAAGCCAAAGCTAGATCTAAATCCGTTTCAGTTAACACACCAATGCGTATCTCCCAATTCAAGAGAGCAACTTGTTGTAAGGCCGTCCAATCAAAACTGGAAACTACAAATTGGCCGTAATTCCAATGTTTTTCTGCGATGAATTTTTCGATTAAATCAACTACTTTATCTGCAGTATCATAACTTTTCAATTCAATATTAACATCACAGCGTTGATCGATGAGGTTTAATACTTCGGTTAAAGTCGGGATGCATTGGTTCTTTTCAATCTGGAATCGTTTCAGTTCTGGAAGTGAGAATTGATTTACTGCCCCTTTTCCATTGGTAGTTCGGTCAATGGTCTCGTCATGTATGACCATTATTTCACCATCTGCACTTAAATGTACATCCAATTCAATTCGATCGACATGTAGGTCAATTGCTTTTTGGAAACCAATAAGGGTATTCTCCGGTTCATGACCTCTAGCGCCACGATGACCTATTTTTAACATTGGATTGATTTTTTACAAAGGTAACATAAATAAAAAAGCACGAACCAGAATCGATTCGTGCTTTTTACCTAACTTTAGTGATTTATCTTTTTTCTAATAGTACAATATCATAATCAGTTTTGATTTTAATTTGGCCTTTTTTGACTTCAACAACTTGATTGGAATAGGCATCTCTAACTCGGGTTCCATCTGCGAATACAGCGGATACTTCTAGTACTTTTCTACCGATAGGCAAATCTAATCCAACAATGACCTGGTCTTTATAGGCTCCTTTAGAATACGTTCTTGAAAAAGTATAGGGTTGCGCTGAAATTTCCTTGTGTATACCAGCACCTATTGCAGGGTGGTTTTTACGAAATGTCCCCAGTTTTCTCCAATGTGTAAGAGTCTTTTTAGTCTGTGGATTAGTTTTAATGGCATCCCAGTTCATAAAAGAACGTAAGGTCGC
>JAAFGX010000020.1 GCA_010365115.1 Paludibacter sp. | reverse complement strand
TTTTCATCAAGGAAAAAAAGTGAGTGGGGTTTTAGGGGCAAAGCCCCTGTTATTGATTAATTATTTTTTAAGGAACTCAAACGGATACTCATAATATATTTTTTATATTCGATGAGTTTACTTATTTGATTCATTTTTTTACTTGTCTTCAGATTCCTCATTTGCAATTTTTTTAATTTTCTTAGCGATATTTTCAGGTGAAAGAATAAAATCTATACACCCGCTTGCAATAGCACTATCAGGCATATCCGGTTGCCCTGCTGTTTCAGGCTTCTGTGCAATGGTACTTCCACCAACTTCTTTTATGCCACAAAGCGCTGCTGCACCATCACCATCATAACCCGAAACAATGACGGCGATCAGTTTGCCGTCCCAGTTTTCTGTCATGGATTTCATAAAAACAGTTATTACGTCGGGCCATCCCCAGGGCTTTGATATCGGCTTTAAGCGGAACTCTCCATTTAGAACATGCAAATCCTTTTTTTCTGGAATGATGAATACATGATTGGGTTTTATGTCTAATTTTTCAGTGATCAATTCAACTGGCATATCCGTATAGTTTGGCAGAATTTGATGGAGCATGGTGGCTACAGTTCTCAAATGATTAACTATGACGATTGCTACACCCATATCTGATGGCAAATTTTGCAGTAAGCGGGTATATGCATCAAGACCTCCCGCAGAACCTCCCACGCAAACTACTGGAAAGTCTTTTTTAGTAGTTTTAGTTTTCATAATATTTTGTATTATTTAGGAATACTCCATTTCCAATTAAGAATTTCAGGCATGTCTAAACCGTTTTTATGAATGTATTTTGTGTGCTCAATGAGTTTTTTATCTATCATCTGTTTCAGTTGGGCACCTCTATCGCCTAGCTGTGGAAGCTGTTGTATTGCATCAAGTACCAGATGGAACCTGTCAAGGCCGTTTAGAACAGTCATATCGAAATATGTAGTTATTGTACCTTCTTCCTTATAGCCGTGAACATGCATATTTGCATGATTGCTACGACGGTAGGTCAATTGATGAACCAGTGACGGATATCCGTGGAATGCGAATATGACAGGCTTGTGTTTTGTAAATAATTTATCAAAATCATGTTCATCTAATCCATGGGGATGTTTCGTATTCGATTCCAGTTTCATTAAATCTACCACATTCACCACACGAATTTTCAAATCAGGAAGATGTTCTCGAAGAATGGATACAGCTGCCAGGGTTTCAAGCGTTGGTACGTCGCCACAGCAAGCCATCACAACATCCGGTTCCTTTCCCTTGTCGTTGCCGGCCCATTTCCATACGCCAATTCCTTCTTTACAATGTTCAATTGCTTCGTCCATAGTTAGCCATTGAGGTGCCTGATATTTGCCTGCAATCACTACGTTTACGTAATGACGGCTTCTCAAACAATGATCCCAAACCGACAACAAACAATTGGCATCGGGCGGAAGATATACGCGAACGATCGAGGCTTTCTTATTAACCACATGATCGATGAAACCAGGGTCTTGATGGGTAAAACCGTTATGTGCTTGTTGCCAAACGTGGGAGGCAAGAAGGTAATTGAGCGATGCGATTTTTTTCCGCCATGGCAACTCAGCAGTCACTTTCAGCCATTTGGCATGCTGATTAAACATTGAATCAATGATATGAATAAAAGCTTCGTAGCAGTTAAATAAGCCGTGCCTTCCAGTGAGTAGATATCCTTCGAGCCAGCCCTCGCATTGATGTTCGCTCAGCATTTCCAAAACCCTGCCATCGGTAGCAAGAAACTCATCGTTTTCTTTCGTACGAACTTCCCATTGCCGATTGGTGGTTTCAAAAACAGCAGTTAGCCTGTTCGAAAGCGTTTCATCAGGACCGAAAATCCGGAAATTCCGCTGCTTTTTATTCAGGTTAATCACTTCACGAAGGAAAACTCCAAGTTCATGTGTATCAGCGGCTTCAATCGACCCTGGCGAAGGAACTTTTACGGCAAACTCCCGAAAATCAGGCATTTTTAAATCTTGCAGCAGTAACCCACCATTCGTATGCGGATTAGCGCCCATCCTTCGCTCGCCTTTTGGTGCCAGTTCGGCCAATTCAGGTAAAAGGTGACCATCTTTATCAAAAAGTTCTTCTGGTTTATAGCTTTTCATCCAGTTTTCAAGCAGTTGCAAATGATGTGGATGCTCTGCATTTACCTGTAACGGAATTTGATGAGCCCGGAAAGTTCCTTCAATTTGAAGTCCATCGACTTCTTTTGGTCCCGTCCAACCTTTGGGTGACTTCAGTACAATCATTGGCCAACGTGGTCGGGTGGTGTCATCGTTTTTTCTCGCATTCTCCTGTATGCTTTTAATTTCCTCAATGGTTTTTTCCATCATAGAAGCCATAAGCTGATGCATTTTCTCAGGTTCATCACCTTCTACGTAATAAGGAGTCCAACCACAACCACGAAGAAATTGATCCAGTTCTTCAGGCTCAATACGTGCCAGTATGGTTGGGTTGGCTATTTTATAACCGTTCAGATGAAGAATCGGTAATACTGCACCGTCAGTAATCGGATTGAGAAATTTGTTGGAATGCCAGGCAGTTGCCAGTGGACCGGTTTCGGCTTCGCCATCGCCAATAACGCAAGCGGCAATCAGTTCTGGATTGTCAAATACAGCTCCGAATGCATGGCTGAGTGAATATCCCAATTCTCCACCTTCGTGAATCGACCCGGGTGTTGTTGGCGCAACATGACTGGAAATTCCACCGGGAAATGAAAATTGTTTAAACAACTTTTTCAATCCAGCTTTATCCAGAGTAATGTCAGGGTAAACTTCACTCCATGTACCTTCGAGATAAACATTACCAACTATTGCAGGACCACCATGACCCGGACCGGAAATGTAAAACATATTCAGGTCGTACTTCTTAATGACCCGATTTAAATGCACGTAGATAAAGTTCTGCCCGGGGGTAGTACCCCAATGCCCAAGCAGCATCGATTTCACATGTGACTGTTTTAGCGGTTCGTGGAGCAATGGATTTTCACAAAGATATAACTGGCCGACTGATAGATAATTGGTAGCGCGCCAATAAGCATGCGTTTTTCTCAATTCTTCTGATGACAATGCTGTAGTGTTCATAATCTATTCCTTTTTGATTTAATTTTTATAATGGGTTTTTATCATTCTCAAGTTCTGTCACCTTTGCCAGCCTGCGACGATGTCGTTCTTCTCCGCTAAATTGTGCGTTTAGGAATGTTTTTACTAATTCCCAGGCAAGCGAATGACCAATTACTCGACCTCCGAGACAAACTGCATTCAGGTTGTCGTCTTCAACTCCTTGACGGGCAGAAAAAGTATCGTTAACTAAACATGCTCTTACATCTTTCACCTTATTCATTGCAACACAAGCACCAACACCGCTACCACAAATAGCCACACCACAATCTACTTCACCACGAGCAATAGCAATAGCTAATGGAATTACATAATCAGGGTAATCATCGTCCTGCTTCATTAGGATATTGCCAAAATCGATCACTTCGTAACCAGTTTCATGCAAAAGTTTTTTCAAATACTCTTTTAATTCAAAACCTCCATGGTCGGCTGCAACTCCTATACGTTTAGGCACAAAAACAGCTTTTGACTTTAATTCTTCTAAAGTTAGAAAATCTGTATCTTCCATTCTATCAGGATTTTTTATATTCGTTTGCATATTTACTTCAAGAGATTTTATTTGAATTAAATTGATATAGCGTTGAAATAATGGCATTTACCCACAAGACAATTAATAATTGTTTAGTGTTTAGTGTTTAGCGTTTAGTGTTAAACACATTAACCTTTTTGTTTAAAATAAACTTTAAGGTAAAAGTTGTTGGGTACCACCAACTTCACCAGTCCAATAATCCTTCTTATCGTAATGTTGATATAAATTGGTCTCATACTCCCTCGTTAGCAGAAGCTCATCTGAATATTCAGGTGATTCCTTAATGTTTTCTTTGGAAAGATTCACGAAGACTTTATATTCATCCCAACTAACTTTGTCAATCCATTGTGGCGAAACTAAGATTTTCTTACCTCCCCACCAGTTTGTTGTGTCGATGATTAGATAACGAATTGCCCAGGTTTCATCATCAATTATAAAATCCTCTACATGACCTATTTCGCCGTCGCTGGCTTGAATATAGAGGCCACTCACTGCATTGGTACTCCTCAAATTGGGATTCCAGGATTTTTCCCGTTCTTTTGTTATTTTTAATTCTTTACTGTCACGCATTATATTAGGATAAGCCCCCCACATGTACGTGCCACTCCAATATGTCGGAAATCCATAATATCCATAATATGCCTCCTCAAATTGTTGTGATACGGGTTTGTCACTATCCAAAGTTGGACTTTCCTCAATCTGTTTTTTGTTCAAATTGATGCCGATGTTTTCTTCTTCCTTATTTACAGAAATCAATGCATACGGTGAAATCAACACTTGTTTGCCTGTGAGCCAGTTTCCTGTATCGGCAATCAAATAGCGAATTGCCCAATGCTGATCATCGAAATAGAAATCCTTAACTTTACCAACTTCACCATCGTTAGCATCTAATTTGTACCCTTTTAGGGTTTTTGCTTTGATTAACATAATTGTTTTTCCTTTCATTAAATTAATTAATATTCATTATTTTATATACTGTTTTAGCAATCATCCATTCCTCATCGGTATGAATGACCCTGACAGTTACTGTACTATTATCTGTAGATATGACAGATTTATTGGCAATATTTAGTTTATGATTGATTTCAATTCCAAGAAATCCCAATCCGTCACAAATGCGGGATCGAACTGCATGACTGTTTTCGCCAATACCACCCGAAAAAACCAGGGTGTCCAATCCACCAAGTGCAGCAGCATAAGCGCCAATCTGTTTTTTTGCCTGATAGCAAAATAAGGTCACGGCTTCAGTAGCTCTGATATCTTCTTTTTCCAATTCCAGCAAATCGAGCATGTCAGAGCTACTTTCTGATACACCAATTAATCCTGACTCATGGTTCACCATTTTGTCAAATTGTAAGGCGGTCATATTTTCGGTTCGGGCTAAAAATGTAATTAATCCGGGATCAACATCACCGGAACGGGTGCTCATCATTAGGCCTGAAGCGGGAGTAAATGCCATGGTTGTATCTATACATCGACCATCAAGCACGGCAGCCATACTTGCTCCGTTTCCTAGATGAGCAAGAATTACTCGCCCACTTGCAGCTTTTTTGCCATCCAAACGAGCTAGTTCTTCCATTAAATATGCATAGGATAAGCCGTGGAAACCATATCGTTGAACTCCTTTTTGTTCATAACGTCGGGGGATTGGTAATATCTTTGCAATACGGGGCATAGTACTGTGAAAGGCAGTATCGAAACAAGCCATCTGGGGCAGTTGAGGATAACGTTGAAGAAATCCCTTAATCAGTTCAATCTCACCAGGCAAATGGTCTGGATCGTAAAGTTCAATGCGTTGTAGTTCGTCCAGCAATTTATTGGTGATAATCTCCGGTTCTTGGTGTTTCATGCCATAAACCACTCTATGTCCAATGGCAATGATCGAAGCAAAATCGAGTTGTCCTTCTAGCCATTCAATCAGTAAGTTTACCACCGTCAAATGATCGGAAGCATTGAAACTTATGCTTTCTTGTTTGTTTTTAGTTTGATTATTGAAAGTCAGCACAGTACCTGACAAACCAATACGGTCAATTTTTCCGTAAAGTGTTTTTTCTAGCGATTCAAGCACCTGATATACTGCGAATTTAATGCTCGACGAACCGCCGTTGATGGTGAGAATATATGAGTTTGTCATGTGATGACCCTTTCATTATGCTGTAAACCGAACGCTGCCAATTGTGCGAGCGTTGACTTGTAATCTGTGTGATGAATGCCCCGAATGCCTAACCCCTCAGCAATTTGAACAAACAAGGGTTGGTCGTCGATAAAAACAACCTGTTCTGGCAAAACGTGAGCTATTTCAAGTGACATTCGAAAGATATCCGCATCAGGTTTGCGCAAATGAATAAAACAAGAAGAAATATAGAAGTCAACGAAATCATCCAACTTAAAAGTTCGAATGCGAAAATCATTCAACTCGCGTGCTTCGTTGCTGACTACGGCTATTTTGAGCCCATATTCAATTTTGAGTTTAGTTACTAGCTCAATCATATCAGGATGAGGTTCTGTTTGAGCAAATATGAAACTCCTAAACTGAGCCTTGGTAAAACTTCGTTCTTTGTAAAAGACCACCATGTTTAAATATTCATCCATCGTAACTTTCCCTTCCTCATAAGTCTCGAATATCAGATGATGTCGACCCTCCATTTCGGGCACGTCCAAATTGAATTTCACTGCCGACCGTTTTCGGGCATTATGATCCCATCCGTCAGAAAGCAAAACTCCACCGATATCCAGAAACAGACACGTAATTTTATTTGTTTTATTCATTGTTTTCTATATGTCAACATTAATGATAAAATCTCTGATACTTTTATCTTGGTTTGTTTTTGATTTTTTACGTTTATCATTGAACAACAAAGATTATAAATCTAAAAACAAAAAATATTACATTATTGTTGGGAAAAGTTACATACTTTACTGATTTGCATCAATGTAAAAAGCCAATCACGAATGATTGGCTTTTTACCTTTTGAATAAAATATTGTAAAGTACAACTCGAAAGTGAAGTTATACCAAATGAATTTTTATTTCAGCCCAAAGTCAACTTTGGTATGATGTCGATCGAGTATTTTCTGTTACAAATTAAGTGTTTGGCATGTAGTTATTGAAGAGTTAAGGTTCAAGTAATTATTAGGGGAACCAACGGTCAGCGAAAAAAGGAGATAATTAGGGGTCAGCTACCAACTAGTGTTATTTTAAGACTGTTATGACGCTTAATTCTCGTAATGCGACTAACCCGTTTAAACCGGATTGTTGGATTATAACTGACAATTTATACTTAACATAACACTAGTTGGACTTTTTTATTTACCCGTAATAATCCGCTTCACCTCGTTCAATTTATTCAATGCTTGCACCGGAGTAAGGTTGTTGATATCCAGATTTTTAATTTCGTCGCGGATTTGTTCCAATACCGGATCATCCAACTGAAAAAAGCTAAGTTGGAAACCTTCGCGTTGTTCTGCAATTTCGCCAATAGGTTTAGCAACGCCGGACTGCCGGTTATCGGTTTCCAATTGTTTCAGAATTTGCTCCGAACGTTTGACAATGCTTTGGGGCATTCCTGCCATTTTAGCCACATGAATACCAAAACTGTGCTCGCTTCCGCCACGAACGAGTTTGCGAAGAAAAATCACTTTTTTCTCCACTTCTTTCACCGCCACGTTGTAGTTTTTAATGCGGTGAAACGATTTTTCCATTTCGTTCAATTCGTGATAGTGAGTGGCAAAAAGCGTTTTAGCTTTACAACTTCCGTGCTCGTGAATATATTCCACAATAGCCCAGGCAATGGAAATTCCATCATAAGTACTCGTTCCACGTCCCAGTTCGTCGAAAAGAATCAGGCTTCGGTTGGACAGATTGTTCAAAATGCTGGCAGCTTCGTTCATCTCCACCATAAAAGTGGATTCGCCCAGCGAAATATTATCGCTCGCTCCTACCCTCGTGAAGATTTTATCAACCACACCAATTTTTGCACTTTGCACGGGTACAAAACATCCTATTTGAGCCATAAGCGTAATAATAGCCGTTTGGCGAAGCAAAGCTGATTTCCCCGACATGTTTGGTCCGGTAATAATGATAATTTGCTGCGTTTCACTATCCAGATACACATCATTGGCAATATACGATTCTCCAATTGGCAATTGTTTTTCAATCACCGGATGGCGTCCTTGTATGATTTCCAACACATCAGTGTCGGTTATTTCGGGGCGAACGTATTTATTTTCAGCAGAAACTTTTGTAAACGAGAGTAAACAATCGAGTTGCGCAATGAGGTTGGCATCCAACTGAATAGCCGTAATATAATCGATTAAACTCAATACCAATTCATTGAAAAGTCTGGTTTCAATAGCAAGAATTTTTTCTTCCGCACCCAAAATCTTTTCTTCGTATACCTTCAGTTCCTGAGTAATATAGCGTTCGGCATTGACCAACGTTTGCTTGCGAATCCAAGTCTCAGGCACTTTGTCCTTGTGCATATTTCGCACTTCTATGTAGTAACCAAACACATTGTTGAAATTGATTTTCAGACTCGGAATATTTGTTTCGGCACTTTCTCTTTCCTGAATTTGTTGCAGAAAATCTTTTCCTGAAAATGCAAGTTGGCGCAATTCATCCAAATCTGGATCAATTCCCGAACGAATAATATTGCCCCGATTAACTAGGGCTGGCGGATCGTTGGAAATTTCCTTTTCAATTTTATCGGAAATAACAGCACATACATTCAGTTGATCGGCAATTTTGCGCAAAGTCACATTGTCAGTATCCGCGCAGGCTTTTTTAATCGGTTCAATGGCTTTCAAAGCTACTTTCAATTGCACTACTTCCCGTGGGTTAATGCGTCCAACCGCTACTTTTGAAATAATTCGTTCCAAATCGCCAATCAACGAAATATTTTGTTCCAGAAGTTCTTTTAATTCTGGATTTTTGAAGAAAAATTCCACCACACTGAGGCGTTCATTAATCGGTTTTACATCTTTCAACGGAAAAGCTACCCAACGTTTCAGCATGCGGGCTCCCATCGGACTGATGGTTCTATCAATCACATCCAACAAGGTTTTTGCGCCTTCATTAATGGAACCGTACAATTCCAGGTTTCGAACCGTAAAGCGATCGAGCCACACGTATCTGTCCTCTTCAATGCGCGAAAGTTGTGTTATATGTCCGGTTTGCTGATGGTGTGTCTGATCCAGATAATGCATAATTGCTCCTGCGGCCACCACACCATTCGGTAAATTATCAACGCCAAATCCTTTTAGATTCTTGGTTTCGAAATGTTTGAGCAGTCGCTCGTTGGCAGTGTCGGGAGTAAAAGCCCAGTCTTCGAGCGCATATGTAAAAAACTTTGTGCCGAACATAGCTTCAAAATCTTTGCGCTTGCTTCGGTCGAAAAGTACTTCTTTTGGTCCAAAACTATTCAAGAGTTTATCTACATATTCCGCACTTCCTTCTGCCACTAAAAATTCGCCGGTAGAAATATCAAGAAAGGATATACCAATTTTATTTTTATTGATGTAAACGCTTGCCAAAAAAGTATTTTCCTTGTGATTTAGCGTTGTATCGCTGTAAGAAACACCAGGAGTAACCAATTCGGTGACACCGCGTTTTACAATTTTTTTGGTAAGTTTCGGATCTTCCAGCTGGTCGCAAATGGCCACACGCATCCCTGCACGAACGAGTTTTGGCAAATAAGTATCCAGTGCATGATGTGGAAATCCAGCTAGTTCGATGGTTTTTCCAGAACCATTTGCCCTTTTTGTAAGAGTGATTCCCAATACTTGAGAAGCCCGAATTGCATCGGTAGAAAAAGTTTCGTAGAAATCGCCGCAACGGAAAAGCAAAATTGCATCGGGATGCTTTGCTTTAATCTCGTTGAATTGTTTCATCATCGGGGTTTCTACTATTTCAGAGCTCATTTTCTATTAATATTTATCCCTGACTCTAAAGGAGAACGGGTTAGTTTTTAGTTGTATTTATTTTATATTTATTCCCCTTTATTGGTCATAAATAATCCATTCATCGCTTCTGTCATTCGCGACCATAAAAATTTTTGTTTTTCTACTTTTATGTTTTCTATAAATTTTTCAGCTCTGTTGTTGGTGTAAAAATCTACTATTGCATCTGCAATAATTGTAGGTTTTACCTCCACCACATAACCCACTTTTCCATTTGGAATGGTTTCGGCCAATCCTCCCACATTGGTTACCAGCATGGGCGTTTCAAAATGATATGCAATTTGGCTTACACCACTTTGAGTAGCTGAACGGTAAGGTTGAGCCACCAAATCGGCAATGCTAAAATAATTTTGTACTTCTTTGTCGGGGATAAAATTGGTGCGTAAAATTACAACATCCCCTAATCCAAGCCGTTCAATTTGATGCAAATAGGGTGCTGGGTCTTCATAAAATTCGCCTGCAATTATCAATTTTATCGGAAATTTGCGCAAACGCTTATCGGCAAATGCATCCAACAGCAAATCCAATCCTTTGTAATGACGGATAAATCCAAAAAACAAAATATAGTGATTCTGATCGTTTAATCCCAGTTTTATAGCCGCTTGCTTTTTAGTAAGTAGATCACCATAATGATCGTAAATAGGATGAGGCGAAACTGTTTTTGGTTTATTTTCAGTATCAAAATGATTGATATCAGCCACCACCGATTCGGCCATTGCCACAAAACCATCCATCGATTTTACAAAATATTTTGGAAATAATTTATCCAAAACGGTCGGTTCGTGCGGAATCATGTTGTGTATGAGTCCAAGCATTTTGGTTTTTGAAGATTTGGCGTAACAGGCAATAGTTCCAAAACAGGGAGCCATAAATGCCATCCAATAGCAAAAAATGACCAGATCGGGTGATTTTTTCTTAATTTCACGACCAACTTTTATCCAGTTTAACGGATTGATTGCATTAATTTTTCTGGTAATTTTTAAATTTGCAGGAGCTAATTCTGCAGAATATTGGGTTTTTCCGGGGAATAAGAATCCGGGGTACTGAAGTGTGAACGTAATAATTTCTACTTCATTTCCCTGACGGGCATATTCATGTGCCAATCGTTCATTATAAGTGGCTAAACCACCCCGGTATGGAAATGCAGTACCAATAATGATTATTTTCATATTAAAAAATAGATTAGGAGATTTTCGTTTGGTGATCAATTATTTGTTAAACAATTGAGTTGCTAAATATAAGTAGTTACAAGTATTTAGTTACTAGTGTTATGTTAAAACTATTTTGACGCTTAATTCTCGTAATGCGACTAATCCGTTTAGACGGGATTGTAGGATTATAACTGACAATTTATACTTAACATAACACCAGTTACAAGTCTTATTCTCTGAAAGTTATTCCAAAATAAACTATCAATAATAATTTTCAATTACTTATATAATAAAATTGGAATAAATTCTCTACTCCTTTTTTGGCAAAAGTACTAAATAATTCAATTCTTGATGACATTATCTAAGTACTAATATTCTTTATTTGTAAACAAAAAGGCTAGAACAAAGTAGATAAATGCTTTTTTTTAGGGAATTATCTATTTTTTGTACAAATAATTTTATTAATCGGCGAAAAATCACTTAATTTGCGGTCTGAAAATTTGAACAAATAAATATACGTTGCAATGAAAGATTTTTTAAAATACCTGGGTTCCATTCTAATCTTAGTTGGAGTAGCTTTATTGGCTTTATATTATTTTGGCAATTTGCAGTCAAATACAGTTTTGGCTTCTGCTGGAATTATAATGATAATAGGCTGCATAACACATATTGTTATTAACAGAAAGGTCAGTTAATTACTGTAAAACAATCGCATAAAAAAAGGATATCAGAAATGATGTCCTTTTTTTTGTGATTAGAATTACAAACTACAAAAAAACACAACCAGAAACGGGACCAAAAAGTCCATAATAAAGCCTTGATAAATAGATACAATGGCAAATTCTTTTCCCGAATTTTTAATAATAACAGGAAAAGTGGTATCCATGGTTGTAGCTCCACCCGCACATATCGGAGCTAATTTTCCGAAATACTTGACCATCCAAGGTGCAAAAAGCAAGGTGATAACTTCTCGTATTATATTGGACAGCAATGCAATTGTGCCTAACTCTACGCCTTTGTATTGGGTAATAAGAATGCTCGATAAGGAATAGTATCCAAAGCCGGAGCCAACTGCAAGGCAATCGGTGATACTTCTATCTTTCAGAAAAAGACTAACAGCCATAACTCCTAACCAAGTTCCAAGAATGGTCATCAGTGGAAGAAAAATAAGTCGTGGATTTAAATTTCGAAACTGCCTGAATGAATTTGGATCGTTTCCAATGCTGATTCCAACCGAAAACATAAGTGCGCAAAGAACATAAAAACTAAAATTATATTCCAGAAAGCCGGTTGGAAGATAACGAAAAATGCCCATCAATAATCCAGCGGCAAAAAAAGACAATATTATCAGACTTCCTTTCATTTGCTTACAGGTTTATTTCTAATTGTCAACCACAATGCCCATGCTGCCAATACACTTCCTAAAGTTCCGCCTACAGCTAGTAAAAATGCTTCGAATCCAAGTTTATGAAATTGACTGACAATTACTTCGTTAGCACCTACCTCCAGCCCAAGCAAAAACAATAGCAACCAAATAAGTGTTAGAATTAATCGATGTATAAATCGTATTTTCCAGCGGCGTAAAATGTAGCCGAAAGCTAGTCCTGCAATCATACAAACTATGACGATATACATCTTATAAATTTAAAAAGTGGATATAAATAATGAATATTATTTAAAATGCAAAGATAATCTTTCGATTAATAAAAAAAGAGTATTTGTTTGTTTTAGTTGGATTTCTCTAAATATTGAGCCTTTGGTGTGAAAAATATGCAGAAAAATGAGTAATTTTGCACCTTCAAAAAAGATACTGATGATAATGCAGGAAGTAAACCGTAAAAATATAATAATCAACCAAATAATATGAGCAAAAAAGCATTACTTATGATTTTGGATGGCTGGGGAATTGGTAAAAAAAACCATTCAAATGTCATTTACAGTACACCAACACCTTACATCGATTCGTTGGTTGCAAATTATCCTAACTCACAACTATTGGCAGCCGGCGAAGATGTTGGTCTTCCTGAAGGTCAAATGGGCAACTCAGAAGTGGGTCACCTAAACATTGGCGCAGGACGTGTAGTTTATCAGGATTTAGTAAAAATAAACATTGCTTGCCGCGATAATAGCATTTTGACCAACCCAGAAATTATCAGCGCATATTCTTATGCCCGCGATAATAAAAAGAAAATTCATTTACTTGGATTGGTTTCTGATGGCGGCGTTCACAGCTCGTTGGATCACCTTTTCAAACTTTGTGATATTGCAAATGAATACGGTATTCAAGATGCATTCGTTCATTGCTTTATGGACGGACGTGATACTGACCCACGCAGCGGAAAAGGTTTTATTGAGCAACTTGTGGCACACAATGCAAAAACCAATACTAAAATAGCTTCAATTATTGGTCGTTATTACTCTATGGATCGCGATAAACGTTGGGACCGTGTGAAAAAATCGTATGATTTATTAGTAAATGGAGTAGGTGAAGCAACTACTGATGTAGTAGCTGCAATGCAAGCTTCTTACAATGCTGGAGTTACCGACGAATTTATCAATCCAATAGTTGCTGTGGATGCAAATGGAAAACCATTGGCTACAATTGAGGCTGGCGATGTGGTGATTTTCTTCAACTACCGCAACGACCGGGCAAAAGAACTAACTGTAGTATTGACACAAAAAGATATGCCAGAAGAAGGAATGCATACTGTTCCATTGGAATATTATTGTATGACACCATACGATTCTTCGTACACCGGACTGCACGTAATTTTCGACAAAGATAATGTTCAAAACACATTAGGAGAATATATTTCGAGCCTTGGGTTGAAACAATTGAGAATTGCTGAAACTGAAAAATTTGCACACGTAACATTCTTTTTCTCGGGTGGTCGCGAAAGTGAATTTGAAGGTGAAGGGCGCATTTTGGTTTCGTCTCCAAAAGTTGCAACTTATGATCTTCAACCTGAAATGAGTGCTCCTGAAGTAGCCGACAAATTGGTGGAAGCGTTGAATACACAGAAATTTGATTTCGTTGCATTGAATTTTGCCAATGGCGATATGGTTGGGCACACTGGTGTTTACGAAGCCATTGTAAAAGCTGTTCAAACAGTTGATACTTGCGTTAAACAAGTGGTGGAAGCCGCCAAAACAAATGGATATGAAGTGATTATCATTGCTGATCATGGAAATGCCGATTTTGCGGAAAATGCCGACGGTTCACCAAATACTGCTCACTCCTTGAATCCGGTTCCATTTATTTATGTAACCGAAAACAAAAATGCAAAGGTAGATAATGGTAAATTGGCTGATGTAGCTCCTTCTATTTGCCAGATTTTGGGTATCGAACAACCAAAAGAAATGACAGGAAAAGGGTTAATTAAATAAAACCTCACCCCTAACCCCTTTCCTTAAGGAGAGGGGAAAAGACATTAATACGCTGGGAGCTACTACTTTCGGCGTTATTTTATATAAAGACGAACACAAATCAGTCATTTGCATTATATTTGCAAATAACTGAATCATAAAAATAACTAATCAAAAATCCCACTCACAATTCCCCTCTCCTCAAGGAGAGGGGTTAGGGGTGAGGTCGGGATATAAGGGCTAAAACATGACACTTAGAACAGCACTTGAAAATCGCATCCTTGTTTTGGATGGTGCGATGGGAACAATGATACAACGCCATAAACTTACCGAAGCTGATTATCGCGGTGAGCGTTTTGCACAATGGGAAAACCTGTTAAAGGGGAATAACGACTTGTTAGTTCTTACTCAGCCGGACATCATTTATTCCATTCACTCTCAATACCTTGAAGCTGGTGCTGACATTATTGAATCGAACACTTTTAATGCACAATACATTTCGATGGACGATTACGGAATGGCATCATTAGTTCGTGAAATAAACCTCGAAGGTGCACGTTTAGCACGTAAAGCAGCTGATGAGTTTACTGCGAAAAATCCTGCAAAGCCTCGTTTTGTTGCCGGTGCTGTTGGTCCCACCAATAAAACGGCATCTATGTCACCAGACGTAAACAACCCTGCATTTCGTGCAGTGAGTTTTGACGATTTGGTTTCCGCTTACAAAGAGCAAATTCTGGCATTGATTGAAGGTGGAGTTGATGCTTTGTTGATAGAAACCATTTTTGATACTCTAAATGCCAAAGCGGCTATTTATGCTGCAGAAGAAGCGATGAAAATTCTAGGCAAACGAGTTGAAATGATGCTTTCGGCCACTGTTGCCGACACAAGCGGGCGTACATTGTCAGGACAAACAATTCGGGCATTTCTGGCATCCATCTCTCATGCAAATTTATTATCGGTGGGCTTAAACTGCTCGTTTGGAGCAAAAGATTTAAAACCATACCTTGAAGAAATTAGCGCTCACTCACCTTGGTTTGTAAGTGCTTATCCAAATGCAGGTTTACCAAACCAATTTGGAGAATACGATGAATTACCGGAAATGATGGCGGTTCAGGTTAAAGAATATTTCGACGAGAAACTGGTGAATATCATTGGCGGTTGCTGTGGTACTTCTCCCGACCATATTGCTACTTACCAGAAATTAATTGAAGGTGCAGAAGTACGTAAATGCAGAATTGCAAGCACAAGTCTGGAATTATCAGGACTTGAATTGCTAGAGATCACATCCCTCATTATACCATCCGACCTCTCCCCTAACCCCTCTCCCAAGGAGAGGGGAACAAGACCTGAATATTACACAACTGATGTAGATAATTGGAAATTTCTACAACCAATTGCCAAAGAACTCCGACACAATCAAACAGAAGCAGAAGACGCACTTTGGCAAGAGGTGAGAAGGAAAACCACAGGTTATAAAATTAAGCGTCAACAAGTTGTAGATGGTTATATTGCTGATTTTATCTGCGTTGAAAAACGCGTAATTATTGAAGTAGATGGAGGAATTCATTTATCTAATGATAACATAAAACGAGATGATGAAAGAACAAGAATTCTTAATACACAGGGTTTCGATGTAATCAGGTTTACGAATAAAGAAGTTTTGGAGAATGCATTACTTGTTTCACAAAAAATTAAACATTTTCTAGATAACAAAACCACTCCAGCAAGAAAGTCTGTATCTTTAGTTCCCCTCTCCTTGGGAGAGGGGGCAGGGGGAGAGGTCGAAACTTCAAACTCAGACGAAGATAGTATTCAAGTTTCAGGGGGTGAGGTGAGGTCATTATTCACCAATATCGGTGAGCGTTGTAACGTGGCCGGTTCGCGTATGTTTTTACGTTTAATCAACGAGAAAAAATACGAAGAAGCATTGGTCATTGCGCGTAAGCAAGTGGAAGAAGGCGCACAAATCATCGATATCAATATGGACGATGCGATGTTAGAAGCAAAGGAAGAAATGACCACTTTCCTTAATTATGTGGCTTCAGAGCCAGATATTTCTCGAGTTCCAATTATGATTGATTCTTCGAAATGGGAAGTGATTGAAGCCGGACTTAAATGTGTTCAGGGAAAATGCATTGTCAATTCCATTAGTTTAAAGGAAGGCGAAGAGGATTTTTTGAATAAAGCTCGTAAAATTCGTGCATACGGTGCGGCTGCCGTAGTTATGGCATTCGATGAAAAAGGACAAGCCGATAGTTTTGAACGTAAAACACAAATTTGTAGTCGTGCTTATCATTTATTGGTTGATAAGGTTGGCTTTCCGCCACAGGATATTATTTTCGATCCCAATGTGTTGGCAATTGCCACTGGAATTGAGGAGCACAATAATTACGGTGTTGATTTTATCAATGCCACCCGCTGGATTAAAGCAAATTTACCGTATGCAAAAATCAGTGGCGGTATTAGCAATCTTTCGTTCTCATTCCGTGGTAATAATGTAGTTCGCGAAGCCATTCACTCGGTATTTTTGTATTATGCCATCAAAGAAGGCATGGACATGGGCATTGTGAATGCCGGTATGCTCCAGATTTATCAGGATATTGAACCTGAGATGTTGGAACATGTAGAAGATATTGTGCTCAATCGTCGTCCGGATGCTACAGAGCGAATGATTGAACTGGCGGAAAAGGTGAAACAACAAGCAACAGGAGAAAAAGTAGAAAAAGTGGACGAATGGCGTTTGCGTGATTTGCAAGGTCGTTTGGAATATGCACTTATCAAAGGGATTAGCGACTTTTTGGAAGATGACTTGGCAGAAGCTTCGTTGGAATATGCAACTGCTATTGAGATTATCGAAAAACCATTGATGAGCGGTATGAATATCGTAGGCGAATTATTTGGCGAAGGAAAAATGTTTTTGCCACAAGTTGTAAAAACAGCCCGAACCATGA
This sequence comes from Paludibacter sp., assembly GCA_010365115.1. Lineage (GTDB taxonomy): Bacteria > Bacteroidota > Bacteroidia > Bacteroidales > Paludibacteraceae > Paludibacter. The sequence continues at coordinate 39,507 of JAAFGX010000020.1, read as the reverse complement.
AAAAAGCCGTGGCCATTCTTCAACCGCAAATTGAAGCACAAAAAGTTCCCGGTCAAAGTTCATCTGCCGGTAAGTTCCTGATTGCAACTGTAAAAGGCGATGTGCATGATATTGGAAAAAACATTGTAGCCGTAGTGTTGGCTTGTAATAATTTTGAAGTTATCGACTTAGGAGTTATGACTCCAACCGATAAAATAGTGCAAACAGCAATTGACGAAAAGGTAGATTTAGTTGGACTTAGTGGTTTGATTACGCCTTCGTTGGAAGAGATGACCATTGTTGCTGCAGCCATGCAAAAAGCGGGTTTGACTATTCCGTTATTGATTGGCGGTGCAACCACTTCTAAAATTCATACGGCTGTAAAAATTGCGCCAAATTACGCCGGACCTGTAGTTCACGTAAAAGATGCTTCGGTTAATACACATGTGGTGGCACAATTGATGAGTAAAACGAATCATGTAGCTTATGAAGCCGGAATTGCTGCTGAATATCAAACTCTGCGTCATAAACAAGTCAAAAAACCAGATTTATTGAGTTTGGATGAAGCCAAAAAACGGAGACCGAATTTGTTTTAAATGTATCATACTACTTAAAAATATAAAACAAACATCTGAATTCATTGTTATACCAATAAATATCAATAAATTTGTGTTTAAATACCAAAAAATACTTTATGCTTCAGAATCTACTTCCTATTTCAGATAAACATTCGATAAAAGAAGCTGTTTTTTCTGTTTTTCTGGCATCAAAAATAATGAAACCAAAAGAGTTTAAACAGCTTTTAATTACTGATTTTGTATCTGATTTTCAGCAATTTGAACCACTAACTCAAATGCAATTCAAGTTTGAGCAACAAAACCTAAGTGTCAATCAAGTTGACGATGCTGGTTTTAAATTTGTCAAATATCAAGATGGAAATATTGCCGAAGTTCTTCAAGGAATGAATAATGAAAATCAGTACTTCTTTTCAAGTCATATATTTAAATATAACACTTGGCAGGAATTTAAAGATAAATTTATTAAATATCTAAAAACACTTTCAACATTTCAACCAGGTTCATATGTACAAGCATACAGTTTATTATATATGGATGAGTTTAACTGGGATAATAAAAATGAATATAATTCTTCAATAGTTTTTAATAAAGATTCCGAATTTTTACCAAAAGATTTCTTTAATTCAAGTAACATCGTATATAATATTAATCTTGAGAAAAATAATGACGGCAAGAGCTATTCAGACTTATTAAGTATAAACATCTCGGATAAACTAATTTATAAAAACATAATTGTAGTTCATAACCAGACGTTTGCATTGTCAGACACAATAAAACTTGACGATTTGCTTGTGAGCCATGAATTAGAGACGAATTTGGAGTCAGCACATAAACAAAATAAGAAGTTACTCAAAAATATACTAACTATAGATGTTTGCAATTTAATTAATATTTGATTATGGCTGTAAATACAATAAATAAAATCATTACAACTAGCACTCCACTTATTTTTGCTATGGCAACGCCTATGTACCCTGCCAATTCAAACTTCAACTCTAATCAAACTTTCAAACCGAGTGCAATTCAATTTTCTCAACCACTAAGCTACAAGAAATTTCAACAACAGCTTGCAAAAATTTATTGTTTAAGAAACAATTGGGATGGTAAAAACGCTTGTGAAGTTGACTTATTAGTTTATTCAAATACTAATGATTTTTTATCAAAAATTGACTCAAAAATATTGGATTTTCTCAATGAACAATCTATACTTCCAACTCCATACGGAACAATAACATTAGATTTTGAGAAAAATAACAATTTGGTTTCTATTGAAATTGGTGAAACTCAGATTGGATTCTTTACAGATTTACTATCAGGAGAAAACATATCTGCTGACAATATTGATTTCCCAAAAAATAAAATTTCGGGGTTGCTAAAAGAGGTTTTAATAAATCTATGCGATGGGAATTAGTGTTGAACAAACAATATCTGAGGATGAAGTTTTAATTCGAGGCTTAGTTCACCCATTATTTGCGAGAGGAAACAAAATGGATAGAAACGCACTATTACCGCCTGCAGAAAAATGCGATGTATCAATATTACGCCTAAACTACACAGATTTAAACTTTTGCAAAAGGCATACAAAAGCGTTAAGAATTGGAGCGTGTGAATATTGGGGATTAGGAGCTTTTAAAAACTGTCATACATCAATCCTCAATGCTATAAATTTAGAAATTAATGCCATTGTAATTTGTTCTCCAATAGACGAAAAGAATAACTATATTGAAGACATATCTCAAGTTACTACCGATACTTTAGGTCTTCCAATGCATGCTGATTTACGCTATAGTGAGCCTATACCATCCAGAGGTACTCCTGCAACAAAACACAGAAAATATGCACAAGAATTACTAAAACTTTCAGGTTTTATAAAAGACAAGGAATCCGAATCCGATTCATGGGTAATGGGAAGTTTTTGTTTTAAAGTGTGATGATTAGAGATAATTATTAGACAAACAACAGAATTTAAAAAATATATACGAACTTGTTGAAATTCAACCTGTGTTTTAACGTTTTTGACTAAGCAATTTTCTCAACTTTCCCTAAACTCACATAACACACAAAGCCTTCAGTTTCGTAGCCCATTCCGGCAATCAGATTCATGTATTGTTGCACTTGTTTCAAGTACGTTTCACTTTCTTTATCACCGAATTTATAATCCACAATGGTTGCTAAATTATTACGAATAATCACTCTGTCGGGGCGATATTGTTCACCGCCGGGAGTTAGAATTGTTGTTTCATTCAACACGCGAATATTGTCGGCAAACCAGTATTCTGTTTCGGGCAGCTGCCAGAATTTTTCCATTTCTTCAATCACCGTTTCCGCTTCGTTTTCGCTAATTCGACCTTCGCGAACCATTACTTGTATTGCGTTTTGCTGATCGGATTTTCGGGTAATATTTTGCAAAATATCGTGCATAATAATCCCGTAATTCAGACGGCTATCCGTCAAATGTTGATTTTCTAAAAAATAATCCAAGCTTTGATGGCGAATGCTCAAGCGATCGGCGCTACTTACCGAAGGATAATAAATTGTTTTTTCATTCACATCGGTATTTTCTGAGTCTTTATACATTGCTTTTGTAGGTTCTCCAAGTGAGAAAACTTTTGTAAGTGTGTCGAACGATTGCGTAAGCGGAATAATTTCTTTAGCCAATCCTGGAGTTTCCACACTAAAACAGGTGGTAAGCAAAGCAGATAAAGTATTCATTTTATCGAGACTCTCCACTTCTTTTTTTGGAGCTGGAGCGAAACAAATCAATTCGTTTTTAGCACGGGTAAATGCCACATAAGCTACATTCAAACTGTCGATAAACAGATGCATTTGTTCGTCGAAATAGTTCTCTGCAAATATCGATTGCCCCAGTTTTGGACCATATTCAATGGGTAATAAAGGCAATTCGTTGAAAGGCGCTTGCGTTGGTTCGCACCACAAAATGTTGCGCATGCTGCTGTCCAGTTTCCAATCGCAAAATGGCATAATCACTACTTTAAAATCCAATCCTTTTGACTTATGAACAGTCATAATGCGCATGGCACTTTGGTTGTCGGGAGTCGATATACACTGTTTCGTGCCGTTCTTTTTCCACCAGTTCAGGAAACTGTTCAGATCGGCGGTTTTGTTGGTGCTGTAGCGAAATACCACATCCTGAAATGCCTGAACAAAAACTGCTTCGCTGTGCCAATCTCCCACTCCGAAGAGTGAAATTATGCGTTCCACCATATCAAACAGCGAGCTGTTTTGAAGTTGTTTGAGCAAAATATTCTCATTGTCGGAAAACAATGGCGAAAGATTATTTTCAGTTTTTTCAGTTTTAGAAAAGCAAGCGTTCAATGCTTCGTTTTCCGATTTACCTTGTCGTCCGCGTGCATATTCGTAATTGACAATTGTTTGCTGAATGCTATCATCGGGATTGACAAAAAGCTGCAAAATTCCCAATATAAATCGTACGGATGCTGCTGCGCCAATCAACAATCCTTCATTTCCCATTATGTCATAACAGAATTCCGGTTTCGCTGCGGGTGTGGTTTTAAAGTTCAGCAATTTATGAATCACATCCACTTCTTCTTTGTTGGTGCGTACCAAAATGGCAATATCATTGGGTCGATAACCTTGTGATTGCAATTTTTCCAGAATCTCTGGAAGCCGATTTAAACTTTCCGCTTTCCATCCATCTTCATTTTCATCTTGTGCAATAAAATTGATTTGCACGCTTCCAATTCCTGCTTTATTCGATGTTTTTTGTTGGATATTGGCGTACGCATGTTCAATTTTTCGGGTTAATGCTTCTAAATGAGGATAAACGGGCAAAATACCATTCAGGTTCTCATTCAATTTACTCTGGAGTAATTTTGCAGCCCGAAGAAAAAATGAGTTATTGAAATCGACTATGTTTTTATCACTTCGCCAATTGGTATCCAGATCTTCCGTGTGCAGTTGTTCGGGACGAAACTCAGTCATAATTTTTTCGTCGAGCAGCTTCCAATCGGAATTTCTCCAGCGATAAATGCTTTGTTTTACATCGCCCACCACCAAATTAAATTTACCTGCCGACAAGCTATTTGTCAACAGTGGATAAAAGTTTTTCCATTGTAATGTTGATGTATCTTGAAATTCGTCAATCATGAAATGATCAATCTGGATGCCGGTTTTTTCATACACAAAAGGCGCATCGCTGTTGTCGATAATTTTGTTGAGCAGCATGTTCGAATCGGAAATCAACATGGTATTTTGCTCATCGGTAAGTTTTTTTATCTGCATTGCCAAATCGGATAAAATACCGAGTGTGTTGATATGTTTCAACACCATAACTGCCGAATTGTAATTAATAATTTCTACCTGAAACAATTTTACCAGATGAAGGAAGCATTCCTGTAAACCATTGCCATAAGCCGATTCAATGGACGATTTAATGTCTTGTGGTTTCGTTTTGGTGTAACAGTTTGTCACATCGTCGGCAAATCTAATAAAGCGATTGCTGATTTCCAGTTTCCCTTTTACCAGTTTCTCGAGCGTGTTGGTGGTTTTATAGGCAAAATCTTCGTGAGTCAATCCGTTTCGTGCCATAATTCTCATTCCTTCTGATGCGGTTTCTTTCACCTTGTTTTCAAAAGTGTTTTTTATTTCACGCAGACTCTTGCGATAATTGCTCAGAAACTCCCGTTCATGAAGTTTTATATTGGTATCTTCGGCTTTGTGTTGGTAACTTTCCTTGAAAATTTCCTGCCCAAGTTCCATAATATTGGCTCGCATATTCCAGTTTTCCGATTGTTCAATGCGCTCCTCAGCAAAGGCAGTGAGCCATTGAAGCAATTGCTTATTTTCATCTTTCGACAAATCAAGAAATAAATTATCGACTGATTGTTCTAAAGTACTGGTTGTGTCCAGTTCTAGATTATAGCCGCCATGTACACCAATATCACGTGCAAACGAGCGAATGACTTGTTGAAAAAAACGATCGATAGTACTGATCGAAAATGAAGAATAATCGTGAAGAATCGTGGTAAGAATCTGCTTTGCCCGAACATTAACTCCTTGCTCGTCCATACGGAATTTTGCCATCAATCCAACGCGATAATCCGATTTGTCGCCCTGCGATAATGCATGAAGTTCTTTTAGAATGCGGGTTTTCATCTCGTCGGTGGCTTTGTTGGTAAACGTTACCGCCAATATGCGCCGATGCGCCCGTTCCTTTTTTGGATCGAATAACAAGTGGATATAGTCTTGCGTAAGCCGGTATGTTTTGCCCGAGCCGGCAGAGGCGCGATAAATGTTGAGCATGGGAATTAATTCATAATTTATAATGTTCTTATATATAGATCATATTCTACAAAGCAAAAGTCATCTGCTCGAGAGCATTATCTTTCTTCCCTAAGGCAAAAGTCATCTGCCCGAGAGCATTATCTTTCTTCCCTAAGGCAAAAGTCATTTGCCCGAAAGCATGATCTTTATTCCCCCAGACAAAAGTCATTTGCCCGAAAGCATGATCTTTATTCCCCCAGACAAAAGTCATCTGCCCCAATCAATAATCTATCTGCCCGAAATGGAAAGGAAGATGTTTTATTGCAAAATCACTCACTTGAAATTAATCTTCTTCACTTTATACCCCATTTCCAATAAAATATCAACAATTTTCACCCGAAAATCGCCCTGCACCAGTATTTCACCGTCGCGAGATGAGCCTCCTGCTCCGCATTTTACTTTCAACAGTTTGGCAAGTTCTTTCAGTTCATCATCTTTCCCCTGAAAATCTGTTACGAGCGTTGCTGGTTTTCCATTTCGTTTATCCAGCTCTACACGTAAAGGTTCGCTTTGGCGTTTTTTTAACGGTTTGGACTCAGCAGGAGCATGAGTTTCTTCCGCTTGCGGCACTGCGCCTTTTACTTCATTTAATTTATCTCTCCAATCCATTTTGATTATTTACCATTTATTCATTAACTTAAGACTGAACAATTCCCCCTTCAGGGGGTTAGGGGGCTAATTTTTTAAACATCTCCCAAATAATAATTCCACCTGTAACACTGACATTGAGTGAATGCTTGGTGCCAAATTGCGGGATTTCTATGCAAAAGTCACATGCATCTACCACCGATTGTTGCACTCCTTTTACTTCGTTTCCAAGAATTACCGCATATTTTTTTGATTTGTCTAATTGCAAATCCGGTAATATAGTGCTTCCTGTTGCTTGCTCTATGGCAATTAACGTGTAACCTTTTGATTTCAGTTCTTCAACAGCATTATGCGTGTCTTCAAAATGTTTCCACGCCACGGTATTTTCTGCTCCAAGTGCTGTTTTATGTATTTCGGCATGGGGCGGCGTGCTTGTTATTCCACATAAATATACAGCTTCCACCAAAAATGCATCGGCAGTACGAAACACCGAACCCACATTGTGCAAACTGCGTACATTGTCCAATATCACCACGAGCGGTGTTTTCTTCTCTTCTTTGAATTCCTCAATAGTGAGGCGATTCATTTCGGTTATTTTTAGTTTCTTCATAAGAATTTGTTCCCGCAGATTTCGCAGAAAACCGCAGATTTAATTTCAGCGAGAATCAGCGTAATCAGCGGGAGATATTTTCTATTTATCATTTTGTCATCAGAATTTTTTCCGGCAGATTTCGAAGAAAACCGCAGATTTAATTTCAGTGAGAATCAGCGTAATCAGCGGGAGATATTTTCTATTTATCATTTTGTCATCAGAATTTTTTCCGGCAGATAGCACAGAAATCCGCAGATTTAATTTCAGCGAGTATCAGCGTAATCAACGGGAGATATTTTCTATTTCAATATTGTTATTGCTTTTTCTATAATCGTATCTATTCCCTTTGCTTCATCGGTCACTTTCAGGCTGTCTTTCACATCCGGTTCAATTCCCCATTCGGTATGTTGCAAATTGGAATCGAACATTGGAGATGCTGAAAAACGCACCATCCAACCATTGGGCAATTCGCTCGACAATGGAAGTCCGCCGCCGCCTCCTGTTCTATCACCAATAACAATGGCGTTTGGGGCTTGTTTCATGCGATTTACAAAATCGTTAGTGGCACTGTATGACATACGGTTGGTAAGTATCGCTATAGGTCGTTTCCATTGAATAGTTTTGTGTGCAGGAGTTTTAATTGCCAGCGGTTCGGAGAAATCGGAATGACCATTTCCTGTTTTATGTTTGATATATCCTGTTGCGGTTTCTTCTGTAAAAAAATAGGATGCCAGTTGTTTTGAGTAGTCGATTGATCCTCCGCCATTATCCCTGACATCAATAATAAGCCCTTTGCATTTCGAAAAATAATTTAAAACATAGCGCATATTGGTATCGCTAAAGCCATTGGAAAAACTTCCAAAATAAATATAACCGATACTATCGTCTGCTATTTTTGCATAGCGAAGTCCCGAAGCAATACGATAATTTTCACCCAGATATTTTGGAGAATAAATGAGTTCTGAATTAAAATTTGGTCGATAATCGGTAAACCATTTCCAATATCTACTCCGGTCAAAATTGGAATACAAATTAACATGCCCATCTTTTAATTCACCTAACATGCTAGCCATTTGATCGAAAAAATCAAAGATTTTGGTAGTATCGGTTACTTGTTGACCATAAACACTGTGAATCGAATCCCAGTTGATATTTTTATAATCCAGATAACAATACCTGGTGTCAATTATATTCCACAACGCCTCAAAATTTCCTTTGTTTGTATTTATTGGCTTTATTGGCTCATCCATACACGAAAGCAAAGAAATTGGAGCAAAAAGTAGAAATATAATATGTTTTTTCATAATTTGTTTTGATCTTTTTTATTCATTCGTTCCAATAAAGTTTTTTGGAGCTGGATTTTTTTTTCCGGCAAAAGTGGTCATATCAAAAGAAGTACCAATCAATAAGCTGATTTCATTTCGTTTAAAAACCAACTCATTGGCTGAGTATTTCAATCCATGATATCCAATACCAAAACGCCAGATGGTTCGGTTAAATGGAATTTGAAGCATCAAATCCCCCTGAATTCCTCGTTTATTGTGTAAAGAACTAAAATGAACGGCATCATTCAAATTCCACAAATCAAACATCTCGTAATACGATGCTCCAGCTCGGGGCACAAACATACAACCAAATAACGGACTTTGAATAGCCAGTTGAAGTTGCATTATTCTTTTTCGGGTTTTAATATCGTAAATTGCCACACCCGACAAATTGAGATCAACTGCCAAATCTACATTTGCAGGATTATTTACATTGCGAGGAACATTTTTTACTGCTAAATCCAATTCAGAACTTCCACCTGCCAGCAGCAGTAATCTTTTCATAGGCCTGAAATGATAATGCATACCCCAAGAATAATTCAACCCAAGATAAGTCATTGAACTTGTAAAAGCCGGATTTAATGTCAACCCTCCCAACAAACCCAACTTATTTTGCTTCGAAAGATGTGTGTTTTCTGTTGTGAAAAACCGACGATTTTCAAAATTGTATCTAATTCCAACCCCACTGTAAGTCAATGGCGAAAGATAGGGATCGTTAATACTTAAGGTAGAAATACCAATTGTATTCACATTATTAGTAAGTAAATATTTTTTTTCATTCGTAATTTGTGAGAATACATTCAATGTAAAAAAACAAATTCCAATAATAAATATTTTTTTTATCATTCTTTCAACTTTCAAAAAGGAATAGTGCATGCAAAAATAACAAAAAAGATTCGGATTGCGACCGATTCATCTGATTGTTCCCTATTTGTAAAAAAACTAATTCCATTCAGCTTTCAGTTACTACAACCAAATAATCAGTTTGTTGGGTTTTTTATACCCGAAAATAATTATCTTTGCACACACTAGTTCATAAATATCCTGTTTTTAGTATGAAAAAATTAGTTTTTGCCACCAATAACGAGTATAAATTATCGGAAGTCAGAGCAATTTTAGAGCCCGATTTCAACATCATCAGTTTAGCGGAGTTAAACTGCTTCGATGACATCCCTGAAACTGCCACCACATTAGAAGGCAATGCTTTAATTAAAGCAAAGTATATTCACGATAAATTTGGATTTGATTGTTTTGCGGATGATACCGGACTTGAAGTTGATGCACTAAATGGTGAACCGGGTGTGTATTCGGCACGTTATGCCGGCGATGCAAACTGCGCGCACGAAAATATGTGTAAAGTATTGGAGAAACTTGGTGATAACACCAATCGCAAAGCATGCTTCCGAACCGTTATTGCACTTATTCAAGGGGAAGAAATCACTTATTTCGAAGGAAAAATTGATGGTAATATTGCCACTCAACCTCGCGGGAACAGTGGATTTGGATATGACCCTATTTTTGTTCCCGAAAATTATTTCGTTAGTTTTGCTCAACTTAGTGCCGAAGAGAAAAATCAGATTAGCCACAGAGCTTTAGCTGTAAAAGAACTCGTAAACTATTTACAAATTGAGAAGAAAAAATCATTGGCTTTATAATGAAATTCCATACCAATTAGAGTAAAAATAAAAATGTATTTTTTCCAAACAAAATAAATTGAATGTATTTGAGTTTTATTCAATTAATACATCTTTTTTGTAATAACTTTTTCCTAAAAAAGATTTTAATACCAAGTATGAAAAAAAATATAGTTTCCATAGTATTGTTGGTTTTTGTTTTTAGCTCTTCGCTTTGTGCTCAGGTGGCAATGGGAAAATGGCGTACACATTTTGCTTACAATAATGTTTCGCAGATAGCCCAATCGGAGACCAAAATATATGCAGTAAGTGAAGGAGCTTTATATTCCGTAGACAAATCAGATGGCGGTTTAGAGTTTTACAGTAAAATTAGTGGACTCAATGGTGCTAATATTTCCCGAATTGAATTTGATTCGCAGAACCAACAGCTTCTTATTGTTTACACAAATGGAAATATAGACATTTTAGGTAGTGGAGGCATAATTAACGTACCTGATCTTTACAAAAAACAAATGAGTGCCAGTAAGGAGATAAATCAGATTATGTTTTATCAAAATAAAGCTTATTTAGCTTGCGATTTTGGCATTATAGTTTTAAATATGCAGAAAAAGGAAATAGCTGACACTTACTACATAGGTCCAAATGCTTCTGAAGTTCAGGTATTAAGCACAACAATACATAACGATTCAATTTATGCATTAACACCAAACACTCTATTTAAGGCTTCGATAAATGAAAAATTCTTAATCAATTACGAATTTTGGTCAACAAGTAATGAATTGCCTGGCAGTGGAACATTTCAAGCTATTGGATCTTTTGCTGGAAAGTTATTCCTACTTCGAGGTGCAAAATTATACATGCGTGATTCAAATGGCTGGACACCATTTATACCTGACATATCAGTAGGCTATTTTAATATTTCTAATAATAAAATGCTAATAAATGATGGAGGTAGTTCAATTTTAATTGCTGATGATTTACTAAATATTAAAACTATAAAAGTAATAGGAAAGGTTTCAGATACTGAATTCGATGCAACAAACAGTACATATTGGTTAGCTGCCAATGCATTGGGCATTATTTCGTACAAGCAAATAAGTGATGAAACACACGAAATAAATTACTTTAAACCTGAGGGACCTGCTATGAACAACCCTTTTGATATGATTTTTGCTGGGAAAAAACTATTTGTTGTTCCCGGAGGCCGCTGGGGGGCACAAGACAACAGAGAAGGAGTTGTAATGATGTATAAAGATGGATCATGGACCAATATATTGGGAAGAACCATACAAGAAAAAACAGGTAAGCGGGTTCTCGATTTTATGAATGTTGCTGTTGATCCAACAGATGATAAACATTTCTTTGTTACATCTTATGGTACAGGATTATACGAATTCAGAGAAAACAAGTTTGATAGTTTGCATAATGAATCGAATAGTAGCATTAAATCAATCTTTCCCGGCGATCCTTTATATATGCGTCTAGATGGTGCAGTTTATGATAAGCAGAACAATTTATTCCTTACAAACACAAGCGTTGCTGCTGGAATAAAGGTTTTACTCTCAAATGGAGAGTGGAGAGAATTGAATTATCCCGGCGTTTCGAATAAGCCAACACTTGGTAAAATTTTAATATCTAATCAAAATCCTAATCAAAAATGGGTTTCTAGTGTACGCTCAACCCCTGGAATTTGTATTTTTGATGACAATGGCTCCATAGCTGATCAGTCTGATGATAAATCAACTTTTTATTACCCTTTCGTATATCCTGAAACAGACAATAATGGGCAAACCATACCTGTATCCACATCACCAGGCGCAGTATATACATTAGCTCAGGATAAAAATGGCGTTATTTGGGCTGGAACTGATCAAGGACCATTTTTATTTCAGAATCTTTCGAAAATTTATGAAGCTGATTATACTTGTTCACGTGTAAAAATCCCCAGAGATGATGGATCAGGTAATGCGGATTATCTATTAAAGGATGAGCGGATAAAAGCCATTGCAATTGATGGGGCTAACCGAAAATGGATAGGTACTGAATCTTCTGGCGTATATTTAATGTCCGAAAATGGACAAGTAACTATTCAACATTTTACTGTTTCAAATAGTCCACTACTGTCAAATGATATTTTATCCATTGCAATAAATCCCGTATCCGGTGAAGTTTTTTTTGGAACGGGACAAGGAATAGTATCTTATCAAAGCGATGCAGCTGCTGCAAATGATACTTTTGGAGAAGTATATGCTTATCCTAATCCTGTACGTGAAGGTTATAATGGTGTGATTACAATAACAGGATTAGTTGCAGACACCCAGGTTAAAATTACCGATTTAACTGGTAATCTTGTGTGCCAAACTGTTTCCAATGGAAGTTTAGCCACATGGGACGGGAAAGATATTCACGGAAGAAAAGTAAGTACAGGAATTTATTTGGCAATCTGTGTAAGTCCAGATGGAACTCAAAGCACAATTACAAAAATAATGGTAATAAATTAATGCTTAAAATTTAAATGTTTGTTATTTATGAAAAAAGTATGGGATTTATTTAGAACAAATAAGTCGACACAGTTAATCGTGTTTTTGCTAATAAATTCGCTTTTTATTCTTAAATACGTCCCTCGTTTAGAAATTAATTCCTTATCCATTTTGGCATTATATTTTATACTTATTCTTGCAATTTTTGTTTTGTTTTACAAATACTTAGCTATAGCACCTGAAAAAAAAATCAAAGTCTTATATTGGTCCGTTTTAGGATTGGCACTCATAGGAATTTTTGCCATACTGTATATTGTTGACCCTTACACATTACGAATCGATCGTTGGTCAGCGTTGTCTTTCTTTTGGGACAGCTTTCTTGAAGGTCAATATCCATATGCGGCTCATACCCACCTCAGGATTAACAGCTTTACTTCTTCATTTCCAGTTTGGCTTTGCATTAATTTTCCATTTTATCTCATGGGAGATGTTGGGTATGAACTGCTTTTCTTTCTGGTAATCACAGCCATTGCCATTCGCTATTATTTTGGTTCTTACCGAAAGGCTTTTTTCTTTTTGTTCTTACTTCTTATTTCACCAGCCTATTGGTACGAAGTAGGCGTCAGGAGTGACTCGCTGAGTAATGGTTTATTCGCATTTATGATAATATTGTGGTTTATAAAAACAAACCGAACTTTGGCAAACAGTTTTCTACTGTCAATTTTGCTCTGTAGTGCAGTTGCATCCACACGATTTTCGGCAATTATTCCAATTACATTGTTTTTACTTCAACCTTACCTACATCTTTCGTTAAAACAGAAAATCATTTTTCCGGTGTCAATCATTGGTATTGCATTTTTATTCCTAGCACCGTTTATATTTTGGGATACAAACACGTGGATATTTTTTATACATAACCCATTTATGGCTCAAACTGGTAATGGGAACATTTACTTTTTAACGATAATGATAGTTTTTGGAGTATTTTTGGCTATTCGCTGGAAAAACACATCTCAATTATTTGCTTATATATCAATATTTATGTTCGTTTTTATGCTCGGTTCACAATTTGTAAGCATAACAACTGCTGGTCATGGCAATTTATTTAGTGACGCAATCTCTGATATTTCATATCTAACTTTAGCTTTACCATATTGCCTGGCAAACTTAACTGACAATTTTGACCTGAAAAATTGATTTTTGACACTATCTCATTTCACACATCTTTTTACTTATAAATTTATTTAAAGAACCATGACATTAAGACTAAAGATTTTTGATTTGTTGAAGCAAAAAAAAACATTGTTTATTTTAATAGTTTTTGGTTTGATATGTAAACTAGCTTTGCTGCCAATTCAAACCGGTGATTCTGTTTTTTTCTTAAGATGGATTAATTTTATACAGTCGCATGGTTTTGCATCATCGTTGAAATTTGACTTTTACGACTATACACCGGCCTACATTTATTTCCTTATCGGCATTGCTAAAGTTGGTTTAAACCCGCTTTTCTCTCTCAAAATTATTTCTGTGTTTTTTGAATATGTGGCGGCATTTTTTATTGGAAAAATTGCGTTCTTAAAATACAGAACGAATCTGGTTATTTGGGTCTGCTTAGCTATCATTCCTCTACTTCCAACTGTAATACTTAACAGTTCCTATTTATCGCAATGCGATTCTATTTATGCAGCTTTTGTTTTTGGGAGTATTTATTTTGCCTTGACAAAGAAACAGTTACTCTCTGTTTTATTCTTAGGAATTGCTTTCTCATTTAAAATACAAACTGCTATTATTTTACCATTTTATTTTGTACTGATGCTCAGAAACGATATAAAATGGTACTATTTCTCATTGGTACCAGTTGTTTTTGTTGTTAGTATTTTGCCTGCATGGCTTTATGGAAGACCTTTTGCGGAGTTAATAAACATTTACGTGTTTCAATCCAACTATTTCAAATATCTGACAATGAATTTTCCCAACCCTTATATGTGGATTAGTAATGATTTCTACGAACCTGTAAAAATAGCCGGGCTAATATTAACGACAACAATTACTTTGTTTACAGGCTTTTGGTTGCGTAACAAAAAATATGTTTTTGATTTTGAAATGTGGGTGAAATTGGCATTTCTAAGTGCTATTTTTATCCCCTTTATATTGCCCGGAATGCATGAAAGGTATATGTATATGGGTGATATTTTAGGCGTTTTGTATTTTTTGACTTGTAGAAAAAACATCCATTTAGCATTGGGAATTATCCTTGTTTCTTTTTATTCATATATCAGATGTTCACGTTATAACGATATTTTACCAATGGAGCCAGCCCTGATTATTTATTTATTGGTTATCATCTTTGTGTGTGCTGATTTCGTAAAATCCTTAAAAACACCAGCCAATGAAACTGTTGAATAAATCAAATATATCATTGCTGATTGTAATAATCGTTTATTCACTGTTTACTTTGATGTGTCTGAATCATGGTTATTTTTGGGATAATATTCAGCAAATATCAAAAGAAGCGCACTGGTTTTATCTTACAGATTTTTCATCGCTATTAATGCCTGCACCAAATTCCGGTTCCGAAATTGTTGCAACAGGCTATCACCCACCTTTAATGGG
The DNA here is from genome assembly GCA_010365115.1 of Paludibacter sp. Taxonomy (GTDB): domain Bacteria; phylum Bacteroidota; class Bacteroidia; order Bacteroidales; family Paludibacteraceae; genus Paludibacter. Next base: position 24,414 of record JAAFGX010000020.1, on the reverse strand, counting down.
AATTATGACTGCTGCGTTATGGAAGATATTTGGCTATGAACTTTGGGTTTCGCATGTATTTATTTTTTTATGGTTCGCAATATTAATCTACAATCTTATCAAAATTATCAATCGGTTTTTTGATAAAAATTATGCAGGTTGGATTCTGCCTATCGTTTTATTAGAATCTACCCTATTAACCCAATTCGCTATAGCTTCACCCGATTTTATTCTTTTTACAGCTTTTATAATTTCTCTTAGAGCAATTTTAGAACGAAAAAAAGTACTTCTTGCATTCGGTATTTTCTTTCTTTGCATGATAAATATGCGTGGAGTTTTTGTTGGTGCCATTTTATTCGTTTGCCATAGTTATTATATTCATTTGCAATCATCTAACAAGAAAAGTGTTAATCAGATATTTAAAACTATACTTCCGTATTTGCCGACCGCAATTATTTTGATCTCATATTTTACATATTATTTTTGTCAAAATGGATGGTTTTTCTCAAACAGTTCAACTAACGGACATTATTCAATGCCAAACGGGCTGGAACGGATTATTAAGCATCTAGCTGAATTCACATTGCGCTCAATAGAAAATGGAAGAATCATTATTTGGGCAATCGGCTTTGTTGTTGGCTTTTTCACTTGGAAAAGAAGATCGGTTATTTCTACTGAAAATAAATTTCTACTCTCAGTTTTTATTCTACTTTCCGCATTGTATTTGCTATTCGTTGTCATTACTCAAATGCCATTCTCTGCAAGATATTTTATGCCTCAATTTTTCATACTGACTATTTTATCAATGTATGGTTTAACTCAAATGATAAAAACACGAAATGTAAAATTGCTTTTTTTGTTGGTAATATGCTTTGAATTAACTGGTAGTTTGTGGATTTATCCCGATAAAATTGCCAAATCGTGGGATTGTACACTTGCTCATTTGCCCTTTTATGAGCTTAGAAAAGATTGTTTTGACTATGTTGACCAACAACATATTAATTACAATGAAATTTCATCGGGATTTTGTTTATATGGTAATCGAAAATTCGTAGAACTAAATAACGCTGACAAAATTGTTGGAGATGAGCCTGATCGTAAGTATTTTATATATTCAAATATTTCCAATATTGAAGATGGTTTAGCGGAGAATTTGAAAAATGAAAATTTATGGCTTCAAATTAAAGAATTCAGAAAGGGTTTCGTATTTATTTCAATTTACGAGAAAAAACTAAATGAAAACTCATCAAAACAACCTCAATCATTCAGAGTTTCAAAGATAAAAAACCGCTGAAATTATTGAATTTATAAAGTATAAGTCTTTCCGTTAGGAATAAATTAGTTTTGATTGAATAGAATTATATTAAATTAAAGTTATAAATTTGTAGAAAATTTAATCACTTACCATGAAAGTATTAATTCTTGCCGGTGGACTTGGCTCCAGATTATCAGAAGAAACAAGCCTTAAACCCAAACCAATGGTGGAGATTGGAGGAAAGCCAATTTTGTGGCATATTATGAAAATTTACTCCGGTTACGGGTTTAATGAATTTATTATTCTTTGTGGGTACAAAGGATATATGATAAAGGAATATTTTACCAATTATTATAGTCACAATTCCGATTTGACGATTGACATGAAAACGAATGTGATAACACATCATGTCAATCATGCCGAACCATGGAAAGTCACATTAGTTGATACAGGAATTGACACGATGACCGGTGGGCGTATAAAAAAAGTAAAAGATTATATTGGCAATGAACCATTTTTATTGACTTATGGAGATGGCGTTTCTGATGTAAATATCGACGAATTAATTGCTTTCCACAAAAATCATGGCAAAGCTATGACAATGACATCGGTACAACCCGAAGGACGTTACGGATCTTTGGTGGTGGACAACGAGCAAAAAGTGCTTTCGTTTATGGAAAAACCAAAAGGGGACGGCGCATGGATTAATGCCGGTTTCTTTGTTTGCCAACCCGAAGTGTTTGACTATATTCCTGATGGAGAAAAAATAATTTTCGAACGCGAACCACTTGAAGGATTAGCTGTTGCAAATCAACTTTTTACTTACAAACATGAAGGCTTTTGGAAACCAATGGACACACAAAGAGACAAAACCTTGTTGGAAGAATTGATTGAAAAAAATAATGCACCATGGATTAAATGGTAGAATGCCAAACAAAGCATTAATATAAATTGAAAATGAAAGATTTATTTCATAATTTTTACACAGGAAAAAAAGTTTTCATAACCGGCCATACCGGCTTCAAAGGTTCATGGCTCTGTCTTCTGCTTCACAAATTAGGTGCCGATGTATATGGTTATGCGCTTGAACCACCTACTAATCCCAGTTTGTTTATTGAAGCAGGAATTGATGAATTGATAACTTCCACAATTGGAGATGTACGTGACTATGATTTTTTATTAAAAACACTTCAAGCATTTCAACCCGAAATAATTATTCATTTGGCTGCTCAGCCGTTGGTTAGAGAATCATACAAAAATCCACGCGAAACATACGAAATAAACGTAATGGGAACTGTTAATTTGCTTGATGCAGCTCGTCAGGTAAACAGTCTTAAAGCAATACTTAACGTTACCACCGATAAATGTTACGAAAATGACGAAAGGCATTCTGGTTACCGCGAAAGCGATCCAATGGGTGGTTATGATCCATATTCAAATAGTAAAGGCTGTTCTGAGTTAGTGACTTCATCATTCAAAAACTCGTATTTTAACTCTAATAATTATCAAAGCCATGGTGTTGCGCTTGCATCTGCTCGGGCTGGAAATGTAATTGGTGGAGGCGATTGGGCATCTGACAGACTCATTCCCGATATTTTTAGGGCAATCGTCAAAGGAGAAAAAGTCAGAATCAGAAATCCATATGCCGTCCGTCCTTGGCAGCACGTACTCGAACCGTTAACAGGTTATCTTGCTTTGTGCGAAAAACTTTATACTGAAGGATCTGTTTTTGCCGAAGGTTGGAATTTTGGACCAGAAGACAATGATGCTCAAAATGTAGAATGGATTACCTTGAAAATTTGTGAACTTTGGAGTAAAAACGTGCAATATGTGGTGGATAAATCTACTCAACCCTATGAAGCAACGTATTTAAAATTGGATTGTTCCAAAGCAAAAGCCAAACTTGGTTGGCATCCCCGTTGGAATCTTGAAACATCTCTTCAGTTGATTGTTGATTGGAACAAAGCATATCAGGTTAAAAGTGATATGAGGCAGGTTTGCTTCCAACAAATTGATAAATTTTATTTATAAAAAGTTGATAATTCATATTTAATAATGACAGATTATAAAGCACTTCGTCAAGAAATAATTTCAAAAACGATAGAATATCACCAAGCAAGGTTTGTAAAAACTGATTTTGTTGTAGGCAAATCGAAGGTAAATTATGCGGGCAGAGTATTCGATCAACAGGAATTAGTGAATGCAGTAGAAGCTTCACTCGATTTTTGGTTGACAGAAGGCAGATTCTCAGAAGAATTTGCTGAAAAAATTGCTGAATTCCTGAATATTGAACATGTTTTATTGACCAACTCAGGTTCTTCAGCCAATTTATTGGCTTTCGCCGCACTCACTTCTGAAAAGCTGGGTGATAGAAGATTAAAACCCGGCGATGAAGTCATATCGGTTGCCGCTGGCTTTCCCGCCACAGTAACGCCAATTATTCAATATGGATTAGTTCCTGTTTTTGTAGATGTGGATTTGCCAACGTACAACATCAATATTGAAATGATGCGCAAAGCCATTTCACCTAGAACCAAATGTATTTTTATTGCCCATACGCTTGGCAATCCATTCAACATTGATGCTGTCATGGAATTAGCCAATGAACAAAATTTATGGGTCATAGAAGACAATTGCGATGCATTTGGGAGTAATTATAAAGATAAGAAAACGGGAACTTTCGGTCATATTTCCACCATCTCTTTTTATCCGGCTCATCATATTACAACCGGCGAAGGTGGAGCAATTTGTACCAACGACGCACAATTGGCTAATTTAGTCCGTGCTTTTCGCGATTGGGGTCGCGATTGTTATTGTGCAGGGGGTGAAAATAATACTTGCGGAAAGCGTTTCTCACAGCAGTTTGGCAATTTGCCATTTGGATATGATCATAAATATGTTTATTCCGAAGTTGGATACAACTTAAAAATGACCGATATTCAAGCCGCTATTGGAGTTGCGCAAATGGAAAAATTACCTGAATTTTGCGATAAAAGAAAAGCAAATTTCAAGGAATGGATTCGTATTTTCTCAAAATATACACCATATTTTATACTACCTGTAGCAACGGAAAATGCTGATCCTGCATGGTTTGCATTTATTGTTACTTTACAAAAAGATTGTCCGTTTAGACGGGATGAAATTACCCGATTTTTAAACTCTAAGTTAATAGAAACGCGAAACCTTTTTGCAGGAAATATGGCGAAACAACCGGCTTTTGTAAATAAAAACTGGCGAATGGCCGATCATCTGGAAAATACAGATTTTATAATGAATAACACTTTCTTTTTGGGAACATATCCGGGGTTAACCACTGAAATGTTTGATTATGTGGAAAGTGTATTGGAAGAATTTATTTCGAAATTAAAATAGAATGGCTATTGTCAAAAAATATCCGGTAGAAATTGTGGACATTCAACATCCAATTGTTGACGTATATACATTGGAGTTGAAATCATTAGGCAAACCATTCAAGTATGAATCCGGGCAATTCTTGCATTTGGCAATAGATGAATATGACCCAACTGAACCGTGGCCTGAATCACGCTGTTTCAGCATGCAGTCTGCCCCATGTGAAGAAAATATTAGAATAACGTATGTAGTTAACGGGCAATTTACCAAACGTATACAGAATGAGCTTATTATTGGCAAACAAATAACTATAAAATTACCTTATGGAGAACTATTTTTACAAGATCACAACAAAACGAAAACAATTTTTATAGCAGGTGGAACAGGTATAACTCCTTTTTTATCGCTTTTTACAAATACTTCATTTGCTGACTATACTGAGCCAATTTTATATGCAGGTTTTAAAAATAAAAAAACGAACATTTATAAAATTGAACTTGAAACTGCTAAAAAAGTAAATGATGGTTTTGATGTCCGATTTATATATCAAGACAGGGATGGAAAGTTGGATATTGAAAAAATATATTTGCAAAGCCATAAAGAGTCTTCATTTTTCATTTCAGGACCACCAGAAATGATCAAAAATTTCAAACTATTTTTGCTCAATCAAAAAGTTTCAGAAAACCAAATATTCATAGATGGCTGGGAATAGTATATGAAAATCATGGAACTAAAATGAAAACAGTACTTTTAACAGGAGCAACAGGATTTCTCGGCTCGCACATTGCAGAAAAACTTGTGAAACAAGGCTTTAAAGTGATGGCATTAAAAAGAGCGAGCAGCAATCTCAATCGTTGCAATGGTTTTAAAAATCAAATTCAATGGATTGATTGTGATTATCTGAATGAAATGGAGTCGCAAATTATTCATTCAAAACCGGAGATTTTGATTCATGCCGCCTGGAATGGAGTTAAATCAACAGACAGAGATAACTGGATAGAACAAGAAAAAAATATCTCATTTTTAGCTTCTCTTTTTGAAATTGTAAAAAAAACCAATATATCGAAAATCATTGCATTGGGTTCGCAGGCTGAATATGGAAACTTTGATAGTACTGTAGATGAAAATTATAATCTTAATCCGAACACGGCCTACGGAGTTGCAAAAGTAAAGACGTCAGTTCTTCTGAAAGTTTTTGCAGAACAGAACAAAATTGAATGGTATTGGCTTCGGCTTTTTTCTATATTCGGACCAAAAGAAGATTCGGGGTGGTTATTTCCAACAGTAATAAGTCATTTAATAGAACAAAAAGAAATACCATTAACTGCTTGCGATCAAAAATACGATTATTTATTTACGCAAGATTTTGCTTTAGGAATTTTGAAAGTAGTTGAATGTGAAAACAATTTTTCAGGAATCTATAATTTTTCAAGCAACAACAGCCAAAAATTAAAAGAAGTATTAATTACTTTAGAAAAAAGATTATCTCCCTACAAAAAATTATTGCTTTTTGGAGAATTACCATACCGACCCAATCAGGTTATGCATATGCAAGGAAATTCAAATCGTTTTTACGAAAAATTCAATTTCCAACCAACATACAGCATTTATGATGGACTTGACGAAACGATTGATTATTATTTAGACAAAAGAAAAACAAAATAGACTTTATTCAGATTAAAACATTATAAGACTCGAAATAAAACATTTATCACTAAGTCAATAAGCACACAAAGACTCATTAAGTTTAAATTTTAGAACACTAAGCATAAAACTGGTCATTCTCAGATTTAGAACCGAATATATGTAAAAAAAATACTTGTGTTTTTCTTAGTGGTCTGTATTCAATACTTTCTTAGTGAAGCTCTGTGTGCTTAGTGCCACAGTGGTGAATCTTAAATCTTTATTTTTGTGCACATTAGCATATTAATTCATATAAAATATAATGATTATCAACAATATAACATCGGAAGAATTATCTAAGGACATTCGGAAACTGGCTTTGAAAATGGTATATGCTGCCAATGCCTCACATATTGGTGGTGCTTTATCAATGGCTGATATATTAGCTGTTTTGTATAATGACATTTTGAATATCGACCCTTCAAACCCTTCAAATTCGAACCGCGACAGATTTTTGTTATCCAAAGGCCATGCATGTACAAGTTTATATGCTACATTGGCGTTAAAGGGATTTTTCGGGGTCGAAGATTTAGATAGCTACGCAAAAGATGGTAGCATTTTTTTATCACATACCAGCCATCAAATCCCCGGAGTTGAAATTTCAGCAGGAAGTTTGGGACATGCCTTACCAGTAAGTTGTGGTTTGGCATTAGCTGGAAAACGCAAAGGACAAAACTGGAAAACTTATTGTCTAGTAAGCGATGGAGAATTGGATGAAGGTTCCAATTGGGAATCAATACTTTTGGCACCTCAATTAAAGTTAGATAATCTCATTTTAATTGTCGATTATAATAAAATCCAAAGTTTGGGTTCGGTGAAAGATGTAATTGATTTACATCCTCTGAATGACAAATTTGAAGCATTTCGTTGGGAAACTTTTGAAGTGAATGGGCATGACCACAATGCATTAAGGAGTGTTTTTGAAAAAGTGCAACATCCAAATGAAAAACCAAAAGTTATTATTGCTCACACTGTTAAGGGAAAGGGAGTAGATTTTATGGAAAATAAGTTACTGTGGCATTATAGGTCTCCTAATGGCAAACAACTTGAAGAAGCAATTAATCAAATACACTAATTTATATAGCAAAAAATGGATATTGAAAAAAACGGGGGGAATCCCAAACGACATTCAGAAAATGATCTCAAGTCTTATAATTTAGTTGAGGAAGCTTTTGAATCGAGCCAAATAGATACATTTGGAAAACTTGAAGCGTTTACTCGATTTTCTTCTAAACGCAGTATTGCAAGATTTTTATGTAAACATGAAATTTTCCAAAACATCTTATTTACAAATGGCGTAATTGTAGAGTGTGGAGTTTTCAATGGGGCTGGCCTTTTTTCATGGGCCCAATTGTCAAATATATATGAACCAACAAATTACACCCGAAAAATAATTGGGTTCGATACTTTCGACGGTTTTCCGGCTGTTTCGCTCAACGATGCCAATGACGACAAAAATCCAATTGTTGGCGATTTGAAAGGAGCAAACATAGATGAGTTTTCCTTATCAATTGAGAAATACAACAAAGAGAGACATTTATCTCATATTCAAAATATTGAACTTATAAAAGGAGACTTTTTAATAACAGGAGAAGAGTATTTAAAGAATAATAATCACTTATTGGTTTCGTTGTTGTATTTAGATTTTGATTTATACGAACCAACAAAAAAAGCCTTAGATCTTTTTCTACCTCGTATGTGTAAAGGTGCGGTAGTTTGTTTTGATCAATCGAATTGTCCAAATTATCCGGGAGAAACAGTAGCTTTGCTGGAATCTTTTGACTTGAAAAACTATAAACTGAATAGATCAACAATCGATCCTTGGATTTCCTGGATAATTTTATAATTTTCAACAATTCAAATGAGAACAGCATTTATCAATCAATTAATAGAAGAAGCTAAGGCCAATAAAAAAATATTTTTATTGGTTGGTGATTTGGGATTTAGTGTTGTGGAAGCTTTTGCAGAATTATTTCCCGAAAGGTATCTTAATGTTGGAATTGCTGAGCAAAATATGGCCGGAATCGCTGCCGGTCTGGCCATGGAAGGATATTGTGTTTATATTTATTCCATTGGCAATTTCCCTACATTGCGCTGTATGGAACAAATAAGATACGACATTTGCTACCACAATTTGAATGTAAAAATCGTTGCAGTGGGTGGTGGTTTTGCATACGGCCCTTTGGGTGTTTCACATCATGCAACCGAAGAAATTGGGATGCTCCGAACTATCCCAAACTTAGTTGTTTGTGCACCCGGCGACCCGATAGAAACCAAAGCAATTACAACTTTCTCAGTTCGACACACAGGTCCCTGTTACATTCGAATTGGAAAAGCTGGAGAGCCATTGGTGCATAAAGAAAACTCATTATTCGATTTGTCATTGGGAGATATTTTAGAAATCAGAAACGAAGGAGAAGTCGCTATTTTTACAACAGGTGCGATGTTGAAATATGTTGTCGATTTTGTAGAACAAAATGAAATTAAAGCATCTATTTATAGCTTTCCCTTCGTAAAACCGCTAAATAAAGATCTTTTAGCTGAGATTTTCGATTCACATAAAAAAATAATTACTATTGAAGAACATCAGGCTCAGGGAGGTTTTGGATCAGCCATTCTCGAAGTGATGAATGATTTATTGGAAGAGCGTAAATTATCTCATTTGCCATTAGTAAAGCGAATTGCTATTCCAGATAAATTTTATTCCGTAGCAGGTTCTCAGGATTATTTAAGAAAACTGGCCGGACTTGAATTAAGCAGAAATATGTTTGAAATATAGGTTTTAAGGATTAATTATTGAATAAATTATGAACATGATAAGTATTGTCACCCCTTGTTACAATGAAGAAATGAATGTCGAAAATCTTTACCATCAAGTAAAAGCTGTTTTCGATTCGTTGCCGCAATATAAATACGAGCATATTTTTATAGATAATGCTTCAACTGACAAAACGGTTACGATTCTAAAGAAGTTGGCACAAGATGACAAGAACATTAAAATAATAGTCAATATTCGAAATTTTGGACATATTCGTTCTCCCTATTACGGCATTTTGCAAGCCACGGGCGATGCTGTTATACTGGTTGTTGCCGATTTGCAAGATCCACCAAGTATGATTGCAAAGTTTCTGGAAAAATGGGAAGAAGGTTTCAAAATTGTGATTGGCACAAAAAATAAAAGCAAAGAAAACAGGTTGATGTTTTTGTTGCGAAAACTTTTTTACCGAACTATTTCCCGTATTTCTGAAACAGAACAAGTGAAGAATTTTACCGGTTTTGGACTTTACGACAAATCTTTTGTTGATATTCTCAGAACTATAGACGAACCTTATCCCTATTTCAGAGGGTTAATCACTGAATTGGGTTTCAATAGAACTGAAATTCCTTATGTGCAACCAAAAAGAGAAAAAGGCAAAACGAATAACAATTTCTATACTCTTTACGATATTGCCATGCTTGGTTTTATCAATTATTCAAAATTACCTTTGCGTTTGGCTAGTTTTATTGGTTTTGCAGTTTCGCTTCTAAGTTTTTTAATTGCAATGGGTTATCTGTTAGCTAAACTTATGTTCTGGAGTACTTTTTCAATTGGAGTTGCTCCACTTGTTATCGGATTATTCTTTTTTGGTGGTGTGCAATTATTTTTCTTAGGGATTATCGGCGAATACATTGGAGCAATTTTTACTCAGGTAAAAAAACGTCCACTTGTTGTTGAAAAAGAAAGAATTAACTTTGATGAAAAAGAAAATAAAAAAAATAACAAATAACCTGCTAAAGCACAAACTCATACGTTTCTTTTTAGTTGGTGGATTAAATACAGCTTTCGGTTATGGGCTTTTTGCTCTGCTAATTTATTCTGGATTAACGTATCCATTAGCATTACTTATATGCACCATCTCAGGCATACTTTTTAATTTTAAAACAATTGGAAGTTTTGTTTTTAAAAACCACAATAACTATTTATTATTGAAATTTTTAGGAGTTTATGTAATCACCTATTTCTTAAATCTGGGCTGTTTAGCAATCCTTCAATACTTTGCTGTAAATATCTATTTAAGTGGTGCCATTTTAGTAATTCCAATTGGTTTTTTTGCTTTTCTATTGAATAAAAACTTTGTTTTCACTGATTCTGAAATTCTACAATAATTGAACTTTAAACCTTTTAAAAATAGCATGTTTCAGAATAAATCACTCACCCAACTAATAAAATTTGGAATTGTAGGTATCTCAAATACCTTGCTTACTGCCGCAACTATTTGGGTTTTTCTCAAAGTATTGCATTTCAATGATTATACATCCAATATAATTGGGTATATTGTAGGCTTGGTAAATAGTTTTATCTGGAACCGGAAATGGACATTTGCCAGCAACACGAGAGTAAAGGACACTCTTTTTAAGTTTATAATTACTTTTGCAATTTCCTATCTATTTCAATTGGGAAATCTATATTTGTTAATCCATTACACTCAAATTGATTCCTATTTGTGCCAGTTAATCTCAATTGTTGTTTACACTGGTATTAATTTTATTTTAAACAAGTATTATACTTTTAAAAACAATTCTATTGTTGAATAAAAGTAAAAAAACATAAAGATGGATAATCAAAACAAAAGAATGAAATCTGACTTGTACTTTCATGCTACTGTTGAAAACCTAAACTGTGCGCAAGCTATTTTGAAAGGATTTCAAAAGGAATTCTCTATTTCTGATCAAGAAATTGAAAAATTTCGGGCTTGGGGAGGGGGACGTGCAAAAGATGGAGTTTGCGGCGCTTTATTTGCAGCCGAACAGTTGCTGAGTAGAATTGGGAAGCAGTCGGTGATTGAAGAATTTCGAAAAAATGCAGGTGGAATCCTTTGTTCCGATATAAAAGAAAAACAGTTCACCTGCGCCGAATATGTTCGTATGGCAGATGAACTGGTTCAAATGAATATATTTAACAACAACGATTAACACCTTAGTATTTATTATAAAAAGAATTGTAAATACACAAAATCAAATTTTCGATTTACGAAAAGTTATTACAAGTCGATTTGCAAATAGTTAACAATTCTGATCTAATGTGAGTTGAAAAATTGAAATTAAGTAATGTTTAAAATTATAGATTACAAAAAAAAAATTCTAACTTTTTTTTACGAAGATACAAATAATACCTTTGTACAGTTATTCAGGTATACCCAAGTTGGTGGTATTGCTTTTATTGTGGACTTTGGATTATTATTGCTTTTAACCGAATATTTTAACGTTCATTATCTGATATCTGCGGGGATATCATTTTTAATCGGGCTATTGCTAAATTATTATTTAAGTATAAAATGGGTTTTTACTATTAGAACATTTGAAAAGAAATGGATTGAGTTATTGTTTTTTTCTTTAATTGGATTAATAGGGTTAGGATTAAATGAATTCTTATTGTGGGTGTTTACCGACATTTTGTTGTTATATTATTTAATTTCAAAATTTTTCACAAGTTTCATAGTTTATTTCTGGAATTTTTTTGTACGCAAATTTCTGCTTTTTACATCCAAAAGAAACATTAATGAGTAAAATAGCCATAATAATTGGAGCTGGACCTGCAGGGTTAACAGCTGCATACGAACTTGTAACCAAAACGGATATCGTCCCAATTATTATTGAGATGACAAATGATATTGGTGGTATTTCAAAAACAGTGGTTCACAATGGAAACCGAATGGACATTGGAGGTCACCGATTCTTTTCAAAATCGGACATTGTAATGAAATGGTGGCAAAATATCTTACCAATTCAAGGATCTTTATCCAAAACTGAATTGCTTAAACCTATTCCTAATAAAGATAAAAGAACTCCTGTTAAACTTACGATTAATGGTCCTGACCCTGAAAAAACTGATAAAGTAATGCTTATTAGAAATCGGCTCTCACGTATCTTTTTTCTTCGAAAGTTTTTTGATTATCCTATTACATTAAATATCAAAACAGTAGTTAACCTTGGATTATTCAGAACTTTAAAAATAGGTTGTACTTACATTTGGGTTCAGGTATTCCCTGTTAAGAATATATATACACTCGAAGATTTTTTTATTAGTAGATTTGGTAAAGAGCTTTACATAACTTTTTTCAAAGACTATACTGAGAAAGTGTGGGGTGTTCCATGTACGGAAATTGCTGCAGATTGGGGAGCACAACGAATTAAGGAATTATCGATTAAAAAAGCATTGCTCCACGCTTTAAAAACAATATTTAAAAAAGAAAATACTTTAGAACAGAAAAATACAGAAACCAGTTTAATTGAACAGTTTATGTATCCCAAATTGGGACCTGGTCAAATGTGGGAAACTGTAGCCCAAATTGTGAAAGAAAGAGGTGCAATTATTATAAAAAATGCAGAAGTTACAGCTCTTAATTTGAACGGAAATAAAATAATAGAGTTAACGTACCATGATCACAATACAAATCTGTCAACTGTTTTAAAAGGTGATTATATCTTTTCGACAATGCCCGTAAAAGACCTGATAAAAACCATGGGCCCGAAAGTGCCTTCTTTCGTAACGAAAATAAGTGACGGATTGCAATATCGAGATTTTATAACGGTTGGCTTACTCCTTAACAAGTTGAAAATTAAAAACGAAACAAATATTAACACATTGAATAAATTGGTTCCAGACAACTGGATTTATATTCAAGAACGTGAAGTGAAAGTTGGGCGACTGCAGATATTTAATAATTGGTCTCCTTTTATGGTAGCTGATGTTGATAAAGTATGGATTGGGCTGGAATACTTTTGCAACGAAGATGATGAACTGTGGGAAATGAAAGATGCTGCATTTATTCAATTTGCAATAGATGAATTGCATAGCATTGATATTATAGATAAAAATGAAGTAATCGACAGTACAATTATTCGAATGCCTAAAACCTACCCCGCATACTTTGGCACCTATTCTCAATTTGATGTGGTAAGGAATTTTACTGATAAAATTGAAAATTTATTCTTAATTGGTAGAAATGGTATGCATAAATACAATAATCAAGATCACTCAATGCTTACGGCAATAACTGCTGTAAATAATATTATTTCAGAAAATAAAACTAAACAAAATATTTGGGATATAAATACAGAAGAAGTGTATCATGAACAAAAATAGAATTTCATCTTTTTTAAACAACCCTATTTTCATCCTCATTTTTTTGTTTTTAATATTTATGGTTATCACTTATGATTTACCATTGAATAATGATGAAGCAATGTGGAGTTATATTGGGAGAGTCTGGAACGAAAATAACATATTACCTTACATTGGTACTATTGAAAACAAAACGCCAGGGATTTTCGAGTTGAATGCAATTTCATACTCTTTATTTGGGGTTAATGTATTTTTTATGAGAACTCTTGGACTACTTTCTATTTTACTGACAACGCTTACAATTTATTATTTGGGAAAAAAATTACACAGTAAATTAGCTGGGATATTCGGGATGTATATTTTTGGTTTAACCTTTACATGGATTTTTCTTGGTGGCACTTTTATATCATGTACAGAAACCTTTATGGTATTTTTCTCAACATTATCATTTTGTTTTATTTTAAAAAGCAAGTACAGTAATAAATGGAAATACTTAATTACTTTGGCAGGAATTTCAATGGGAATTTCAATTGCATTCAAACAGATAGCATTAACAACTACTATAGCCTTAATATTCTATTATTGGTTTGAAACCAGTTCAAATACTAACAAAAAAAATAAAATAATTGGTTTAGTTCTCTTAAGTTTTGGCATTTTACTTTCAACATTTGTCAGTATTACACCGCTACTTTTACAAAAAGTATCTCTAAATGATTATTTCAATGGTGCATGGCTAATTTTGTTAAATTCAGCATCCAGCAGCACTATGCTCAATCGAATTTCCGGGTTTTTTAGTAATTGGCTATTTTCTCGAATTGTAATATTTTATCCTTTCTTGTTCCTGATATTATTCCAACGCAATTTGTTAAATAAGAGGTATTTTATTTGCTTATTAACTTGGTTATTATTCGATTTTATTGGGGTAAATTCATCCGGTTATTTTTATGGACACCAAATAAAACAATTATTACCGTCACTTTCAATCATTGTTGGTATAACACTTAGTGAAATACTCACAAATATAAAAAATGTCAAATCCGAATTTAAATTTAATCAAAATGTATCAATTTTAATCCTAATAATAATAATCGTCTTTTTTCCAGATAAATATACTCTAAAAGAAGCATATCAAAGGTTTGCAAAACAACAAGAAAATACGAATGAAGAAATTGGAATTTGGTTGAGAGAGAATTCAAAGAAAACTGATAAAGTCTATATATTAGGGACTTCAGGAAATCCGATATTATTTTATACGGAAAGAGTTTCTTCAAGTAAATACTTTAATTCAATATTTATAAGTAGTAATAAAGAAAGAGATATCGTGTATGCGGAATTAAAAGCGAATCCTCCATTATTTATCCTTAAACCTGACGCTTCAATTGAAATTGAACCTAAATTAGGTAAGGATATCGAAAATTACATTGCAAATAATTACAATTATAAAGAAAGAAAATATAATTATCATATTTTTATGCGAAATAAATTGTCAAACCACTCCAATTAAATATGTATTCGAATTTTCTATTTATATTTAACAATACTATTAAATCTATCTTATCCTAATATTTATTTTCTATTTATAAGATTCATAAATTCTTCACGTGTTTTAGCCTTTTCGAAAACACCTGTAAAGTCAGAAGTAGTAGTGATAGAATGTTGTTTCTGAACACCTCTCATTTGCATACAAAGATGTTGTGCCTCAATGATAACCATTACTCCCATTGGGTTTAATGTGTTCTGAATACATTCCTTAATTTGAGTTGTCATACGCTCCTGTACTTGCATGCGTCGGGCAAAAACTTCCACTATTCGTGCAATTTTGCTTAACCCTGTAATTTTGTTATTTGGTATATAAGCTATATGAGCTTTGCCAAAAAATGGTAACATGTGATGTTCGCACATCGAATAGAAGTCGATATCTTTCACAATCACCATCTGGCGGTAATTCTCGGTAAACATGGCCGAACAGATAATTTCTTCGGGGTTTTGTTCATAACCTTGCATCAAAAATTGCATGGCTTTTGAAACCCGTTCGGGTGTTTTCAATAATCCTTCACGATGGGCATCTTCCCCCAAAAGCTCAATGATTTTTTGATAATGTTCGGCTATTTGAGCTGTTTTTTCGGCATCGAAAGGAACTGGTTGATTGAGATTGAAATCCATCATATTTTATTTTGAACCGAAAAGGTTTATTTGTTCCCGAACAATATAGGTTTCACTTTTCATTTCGGGAAGTGCTTCAATTAATTCAGATCTGAAAGCTTGTGCCTTTGCCATAGAGTCGAAATCACCTACTCTGACTTTCCAGAATGGAGAAGTGTAATTTACATATACTTTTTCGATGGGAAAAGCATCGTTTATCTGTTTTTCAATTCTAAAAGCATCGTTTTTAGCGGTACGTTGCGTATTACTTGAAAAAACCTGAACTCTGTAGCCACTTGCAGAAGTTTGGGTTTGCCAACTACCAGTATTTTTTCTGCCTACAATCATTTGCTCAATTTGTTTATCCTGATGTACTTTAACCGTTGCTTTGGTCACAGAATCGGGTGTAGCAAGTGATTCGAAGATGTTCTTCGACTTTACATCAGCTGTTTGCTGTGCGTGTAAAGTTCCGTTTATTAGAATTATTGCCAGCGCGATGGCTATTTTTATAGTTTTCATTGAATTCAACTTTTTAGAGCTGCAAAGTTATATAAATGTTGTGGTTAATCGCTCGTATTTTGCAAGTTTGTTGTTCGTAATGACTTCAAACAACTGATTGTCTGCGTATGTTGCAATAATAATTATTCAATATTCATTTTTCGTATCTTAATGCTTATCTTTGTTCTTGTTTTATAATTTACAAGTTATTGTATGATAAATAGTGCCATTATAGTTGCAGGTGGAAAAGGCGAACGTATGAACGCCAACATTCCCAAACAATTTCTTGAATTACATGGAAAACCAATTTTAATGCACACGCTCGAAGTTTTTCATCGGTTCGATGCCACTATGCAAGTCATTTTGGTACTTCCTGCAACTCAAATTGATTTCTGGCGTGAGTTATGCAAAAAGCATGCCTTTACTCTATCGCATCAAATTATATCAGGCGGACAAACCCGTTTCCATTCTGTGAAAAACGGATTGGAAGCAGTCAAAAACTCAGGTTTAATAGCTATTCATGATGGTGTGCGTCCGTTGGTAAGCAATGAAACTATTGGGCGTTGTTTCCTTGAAGCTCAGAAATACGGAGCTGTCATTCCGGTTATCGATTTGGTAGACAGTATCCGGGAAATAACCGCATCTGGCAGTGCGTCGGTTGACCGAAACGCTTATAAGTTGGTTCAAACACCACAGGTTTTTGATAGTGAATTATTGATAAAGGCTTACAAACAAGACTTTTCATCACTTTTTACCGACGATGCATCGGTAGTGGAGGCCTTTGGAACCGAAATACATTTAGTGGAGGGAAACAGGGAAAATATAAAAATTACAACTGAGATTGATTTGAAAATGGCGGAAATGATGGTGCATTCATAAAATCGGAATAATGACCACTAAATCGAATAAAATCCAATACCTCGACACACTTCGTACATTTGCCACGTTGGGTGTAATCATTATTCATATTACTTCAGCACTTGTCAATATGACCTGGAATAGAAATATCGGATATTGGTGGATTGGGAATATTGTTGAAAGTGCCATGCGTTTTGCTGTTCCCATGTTTTTATTGCTGAGTGGTGCAACTATGCTCGGTAAAGAATATAAATTAAGCGAATTTTACAAGAGAAGGTTGATGCGAGTGTTGGTTCCATTTTTATTTTGGATGATAATTTATTGGATTTTCAGATGGACAATGCTTCCACCAAAACAGCAACCGCACGAGTTTTATGCTACGCTCCATTGGGCTGTAACTCTTTTTTTGAAAGAAGGTATTTCAAAACATTTCTGGTATATTTACATGATTTTGTGTTTTTATCTCCTAATTCCATTTGTGGGAAAAGTATTGCGAAAATGCAATAACACCAGTGTATTATTTGTTTTAATTACGTGGGTATTACTGGCTTTTGCGTTAAGAAAAATGCCAATTAACATGTATGGTTGGGCGGGAGATTATGGAAGCAAATTGTTGTCATATTCATTGTATTTCGGCTATTTGGTGTTGGGTTTTTACCTTAATCGGATAAGTTTGCCCTGGGGTAGAATGCGTTTACCGGCTATCGTGATTTTTATACTTACAGTTGCTGTTTCGTCGGTTGTCACTTATTTATTAAGTTTTGACACACACAAACTCAACATGAGCATTTACAGTTATCTGTCGGTGAATACTATTGTACAGACCATTGCACTTTTTATTTGCATAAAAGAACTGAAAATAGATAACAAAATCGTTAGTTGGACTCAAATAAAAATAAGTAATTATAGTTACGGCATTTATCTGGTACATATTATTGTGATTGGCATTTTATTTCGTCAAGGTATTTACTGGAATTTTGCGCATCCAATTTTTTCATTACCGTTGCTAATGGTACTGGTTCTGGTTATTTCTTTTGGTATCATTTGGTTGCTGAGGAAAATTCCGATGGGAAAATATATCTCAGGTTAATCATAGAAGTAGTAAGAGAGTTTTTTCTTCAATTTTATAAAATTTAATAAACTGTGGATCTTGCGTCACAAGACATAAAGTTTCTGCCCGGGGTTGGCCCAAAAAAGGCAGAATTGCTCAACAAAGAGCTTGGCATACGCAGTGCCGAGGATTTGTTGCGGCATTACCCATACAAATATGTAGACCGGAGTCGGTTTTATTATCTGCACGAAATAAACGAAGATATGCCTTTTATTCAGGTAAAAGGACAAATTATTCGTTTCGAAAAAGTGGGCGAAGGTCACAATCAACGCCTTACCGCCATTTTCACTGACGGACACGAAACGATTGAACTCGTTTGGTTCAAAGGCGTAAAATATGTGATTGATAAATTCCATACTAAAATTGATTATGTGATTTTTGGGAAACCGTCGGCGTTCAACGGGCGGTTCAATATTGTTCATCCCGAAATAGAAATTGCATCGCAATTGCCTCCACCCGAACAAATGGGTTTGCAACCGTTTTACAACACTTCGGAGAAAATGAAAAGCAGCTTTCTGAATTCAAAAACGCTTCAGAAAATTATTTTTCCATTGGTACAAAGCATCAAAACGGGCATTCCAGAAACGCTTCCTGCATATATTCTACAAAAATTTGCCCTTTACAATCTCACGGATTCGCTTTTTAATGTGCATTTTCCGAAGAATGCCGATTTCCTGAATAAAGCCCGTCAGCGACTGAAATTTGAGGAGTTGTTTTACATTCAACTTAGTATTTTGCGCATTTCCAAATGGCGGGATTTGCAGTTTCAAGGATTTATTTTCGGACAAATTGGTCAATATTTCAACGGTTTTTTCAACAATTATTTGCCTTTTGAATTAACCGGTGCGCAAAAACGGGTGTTGCGGGAAATTCGCATTGATGTGGCTTCGGGCAGGCAAATGAATCGGTTGCTTCAAGGCGATGTGGGAAGCGGAAAAACCTTGGTGGCTTTAATGACAATGTTGATGGCTGTGGATAATGGTTTTCAGGCTTGCATTATGGCTCCCACCGAAATTTTGGCGACTCAGCATTTTGCCAGTCTGAAAGATTTATTGGGCGATTTGGGGGTAAGCGTAGCATTATTAACAGGTTCGACAAGACCAAAAGCACGCTTGGAATTACACGAAAAGCTTCGGAGCGGCGAATTGAATATTCTTATTGGCACGCATGCTTTAATAGAAGATGCAGTGCAATTCAAAAATCTTGGTTTGGTGGTTATCGACGAACAACACCGTTTTGGTGTAGAACAACGATCAAGGCTTTGGAAAAAAAACGTGAATCCTCCTCACATTCTGGTGATGACTGCCACGCCCATTCCCCGAACGTTGGCAATGACGCTTTACGGCGATTTGAGTGTTTCGGTGATTGATGAGCTTCCACCGGGCAGAAAACCGATTCAAACCTACCATTATTACGAAAACAAGCGGCAGGGACTGAACCAGTTTATTGCAAAGCAAGTGCAGGCGGGGCGGCAGATTTACATCGTTTATCCGCTCATTCAGGAATCGGAAAAAATTGATTTACAAAACCTGGAATCGGGATTCGAATATATGAGCGAAGTATTTCCTGATTACACCATCAGCAAAGTTCACGGCAAACTCAAGTCAGCCGAAAAAGAACACGAAATGCAGAAATTTGTGAAAGGCGAAACGCAAATAATGGTTGCAACTACCGTGATTGAAGTTGGGGTAAATGTTCCAAACGCATCGGTGATGGTTATTGAAAGCGCTCAACGATTCGGACTTTCACAGCTACACCAGCTTCGCGGTAGAGTTGGGCGTGGTGCGGAACAGTCGTTCTGCATTCTGCTAACCGATTACAAATTAGCCACTGACACCCGTAAACGTATGGAAATAATGGTGCGTACAAATGACGGTTTTGAAATTTCTGAAGCCGACCTTCAACTTCGTGGTCCCGGCGATCTGGAAGGTACGCAACAAAGCGGACTGCCTTTCGAACTAAAAATTGCTAATTTAGCACAAGATGGAAAAATGCTGGAAATTGCACGGAATGCAGCACGCGAAATTCTGGACGATGATCCGCAACTGGAAAAGCCAGAAAATAGAATATTGGCACAACAATTAAGGAAAATGAAAACAAATACATTAAATTGGGGGTCAATAAGTTAAGAAAATAGAATTTGTTTTGACCGCAACGTTCATTTCTTTATTTTTGGACTGCAAAATAAATCAGAACCATTTTTTACAATTTAAACATGGAAAAAACACTTGTAATAATTAAACCATGCGCCATTCAGCGAAGTTTAATTGGTAAAGTCATTCACCGTTTCGAACGAAAAGGGTTACAAATCTGTGGTATGAAAATGATGCAACTGTCAGATGAGATATTAATGGAACATTACGCACATTTAGCGCAACGTTCTTTTTTTAAGCGCATTAAGGATTCAATGATGATTACTCCTGTAATTGTTTGTTGCCTGAAAGGAATTGATGCGGTTAATATTGTACATGCAATGGCTGGAAAAACCAATGGGCGTGAAGCCGCTCAGGGAACAATTCGTGGCGATTTCAGCATGAGTGTGCAGGAAAATATTGTTCATACGTCTGACACTGTAGAAAATGCAGAAATGGAACTGAAGCGTTTTTTTAGCGATGATGAAATCTTTGAATTTGACCAATTCGGGTTAAATTTCTTATATGCCAGTGATGAAATCTAAACAAGCACCCATTTATTCTCCCATTTTTTTTAAACCTTCAAAGACTTTAGACAATTGACTTTAGACTTTAGACAATTTAATTCACATGCCTATTTTTCAAAGAACCCTTTTATTTATTACAATTTTTATTTTATTTTCTTGTAACGTATTTTCTCAACAGAAAACTGCTCCGCTTGGGACGTCCATAAATTTAATTCCGAAAGATACTGCCAATATTTACGAGGAAATGTTGAATGACCATTCGGACGATTTAATGGAAAATCATCCGGCTCAGGATATTTACAATAATATATGGACCTGCGAAAGATTGAATCCATATAAAATTCCAATTGACAGCTTACCCGATTCTGTTCACATTGATTGCTCCAAATTTTTTATACCGGTTTCAGGTGCTGTAACTTCCGAGTTCGGTCCCCGCCGCTATCGGTTCCATTACGGAATTGATTTGAGAGTAAATGTTGGAGATTCGGTTCTGGCCTCTTTTTCAGGAAAAGTACGGATTATTGATTACGAAGCCCATGGTTATGGCAATTATGTAGTTATTCGCCATGATAATGGTTTGGAAACCGTTTACGCACATCTATCAGGAGTATTGGTGACATTAAATCAAACCGTAAAAGGTGGTGAGTTGATTGCTTTGGGTGGAAATACAGGACATTCAACCGGTCCGCATTTGCATTTCGAAACGAGATACATTGGTAATGCCATTAATCCTGCAAACATTATCGATTTCAATAAAGGAGTTGTGTTTGCGAAGTCTTACCTAATCACAAAAAAGAAATCGTTTTATTATCAACGAGAAGTTAAAGCAATGCAAATTGCAAAATACTATAAGGTGCGAAAAGGAGATGTCCTTGGAAAAATTGCTGCACGTAATGGTACAAGTGTAAAAACATTGTGCCGCTTAAATCACATCTCAACCCGAACAAAGATACAACTCGGACAACGATTGAGAGTGAGATAAATTAGTTCCTTGTCAGAGATAATATGCATGTTTTGATATCAAAAGAGTCGTTTTCATTGATTTGAAAACGACTCTTTTTAAATGTATTTATTAAAAATTTAAAGCAGGATCAATATCTGGATTAGACACAATTCTGTTCCTTGCTCCAGTGTGAAAACGACTGATTTTTTTATTGATAATAAGTGTAGAAGGAATATTGCTTAGTTCCTTGTTTTCAGATTCGGAAAGAATATTCCATGCCTGATAACTAATAAGCATGAAGCTGTATTTTGAAAGAAAATTTGTGCTTAAACGAGTCGCTTTATTGACTTTTACTTCATCCGGAAATTGTAGTTTTAAATCATGGATTCCTTGGCGAATTACATCGCTTGTTATTGCCAATTTATTCATGTCAATAATCTGTATGGTAACCTGAGAACTGTTTTTAAGCAACCTACGAGCATAGCGTAACAAAAACTCATCCGATTCAGTTTGCAACAAAACTATTGTTGATGTAATGCCTTCAAAGCCACGATTGACAAATACGCCCACACTGCAATTGCTGTTTTCAATAAAGTAACGGGTTTTGTCTTTTATTAAAGAGCCGGGATAGAAAAAAACCTGTTTTTTTGACACCTGATTGATGAATTTATTGAGCCATTTTATCCTGTCAAACAATTTACTTTCTTTTAAAAATGATATTCCTGACAATGAAACGCCTGCTCCCACTAACAAGAAATCATAATTATTCTGATTCACCGATTTTACAATTCCCAATTCAATATTATCCATCACTTTGTATTCAGTTTCAATGGGGATATCAAGCATTTTTGCTTCATTCAAAACTCCTTTGAAACTTTCCAACGCAAATTGTTCTCCGTAAATAGGATTTGTATCAGTTCCGGGCGTAATATGCAAAACTGTTACAGCCAAACTGTTTTTAGTACCATCAAGTAGTGTTTTTGCAACAGTAAGCAATGTTTTTCCATTTTCTGGATTTCCCAATGCTATAAGTGCTTTGAAAATCCCCTGAGTTTGCTGTATAATATATTCCTTCTCTACATCTTTCTCTGGAAAAATCATATTTATTAATGACAACAATGGTGAAGTCATAAACGTTGTAACCAACGCCATAATCACCAGCATAACAAAAATAGGAGGTGGAAGTATTCCCATTTCGTAGCCTATGTTTAATACTATAAGTTCCATTAGTCCACGTGTATTCATCAGCACACCAATAGAAAGACTGTCTTTCCATGATTCGCCTAGAATCTTAGCAGAGAAAGCGCCACCGAAAAATTTTCCACTTACTGCAACAATAATAAAAATGGCACAAACCATCCATAAATGAGGAGTATTGAGTAGTCCTATTTCGGTACGAAGTCCTGTGAAAACAAAGAAAAGCGGCAGTAACAAAGTAACGGAGACATCTTCAATTTTTTCGATAATCATTTTTCGAAAGTTGGGGAGCGGAGGCATTACCACTCCGGCTAAAAATGCTCCGAAAAGGGCATGAATGCCAATCATTTGCGTTATAAATGCCGATAATATTAACATCAACAATAAAAAAGCAACGATACTTTTATTCAGCACTTCGCTATTGTGATAAATTTCACCCACACGTTTTAAAAACGGACGGACAATTAGTAACATCGCTGCAACGTAAACAATAGCTAATGCAATGGTGTACAGCGAACTAATAAAGCTGCCAGTTTTGGCTATTGCAATAACCGCCGCCAAAATACACCATGCAGTTACATCATCATTCGCTGCACTGGCAATAGCAATAGTACCCAAATGGGTTTTTGTCAGCCCTTTTTCCTGTACAATGCGAGCCAACACAGGAAAAGCAGTTATGCTCATTGAAATGCCTATAAATAAAGCAAATGGAAGAAAATCAGTCAAATAAGCAGCAAATTCCTGATATACAAAATAAGCCAGTAACATCCCTAAAAAATAGGGTATAAAAATACTGGCATGACTTATAACGTAGGTTTCACTTATTTTTTCTTTAAGTGCACTTAAATCCAATTCCATGCCTATTATAAACATAAAAAGGATTAGTCCCACCTGACTTAATATATATAAATTGCCTAAAGTGTCAGTTGCGAATAAAAAATTAAATGCTTCAGGGTAAAAATATCCGAGAAGTGAAGGCCCTAACATAATTCCGGCTAGAATCTCGCCAATAACGGTGGGCTGGCCTATTTTAGCAAATAGAAATCCAAAAATACGGGAAACAATTAAAATGGAGATGATTTGAAGTAATAACATGGCAGCCGGCTCGGCTATGTTATTTAATATGGAAACTTTAAATGATTCAAAACTGCTTTGTGAGGCATCTGGCTGAGAAGCTGTAGCTGGGACGTTTGATATATGCAAACCATCAAATACTTTAGCATTTTGAAACAAAACGTAAGTAAAGATGCAGAATAAAATTAGCATCAATGTATAAAATGTCCAGGTTCTAAAATTGGATTTTCTCATAGTGAGTTTTTGTTGATGGAGATAAATTATTAGTACGTAAATAACCTAAATAAAACCTAAAATACGGCACAAAGATAGTGAATTTCTGTATAATAAAAGTAAAGACTATTTGAATTGTTTTTTTTAAATATACTCAAATTTTCAGCTGAGTAAAATTCGTTAAATTGCAGTGATTGCTGAATTTTTTCTCGCTTGAAATTGAAATTTATCTTGTCATTTTTAATCAAAAAATTGGGCTCTATAACGAATAAGGTGGGTAATCAATTTTTCCTTATTCACTGATTTGATTTATTTTGTTCAAATTAGACTCCAGAGGAGTCATCTG
>JAAFGX010000126.1 GCA_010365115.1 Paludibacter sp. | reverse complement strand
TGAAAGCCTTCCGCAAGCGGAATTTGCAATCGGCATTAACAACAGTAGACATTTAAAATAGATTGGACTATTTTAAATGTACAGTTGGTATTATTTGCTTGAAAGCAAATAAACGGTTGGCAGTAACTATTTACTACCAACTATTTACTACCAACTATTTACTACCAACTATATACTATTCTGTTGATCGTTTTAAGTGTGTTGGTACTTCTTCTTGCATTTCTATGTATTTCAATGTCTCTGCTTTTCTTATAATATGGGTATTGTTTTCATTATCAATCATTACTATATTGGGGCGAAGTGTTATGAATTGCATCCACTGAGTCATATTGTATGCTCCCACTTTGTGTACTACTACCTGATCACCTTTTTGAAGCATAGGCATTGTAATACTTTCTCGCACCACATCAATATTCATACAAAGAGGTCCGAACATCACCATTTCCTCCATCTGGTCTCCAAGTTTTTGTGCTGGGCTTATTTTGTGATCGTACCAAAGTGATGTAAACAATGAATTCAAACCGAAATCCATAATAGTAGCTCGTCGTCCATCCGATAAACGTTTGGTCGCCAATACTGTTCCAAGCAAATACCCGGCATCATCAATCAATGCCCGACCAGTTTCAAGTATTAGCAAAGGTAGTTCTTCTTGTTTAAATCCGTATCCTAAAATCACATCGGTGATCACATCGGCAAACTGATCAATCGACGGTACTGTATCAGTTCCAGGTAAATAAGCTCCCTTTAGTGTATTTGTAGATGGAAAACCTCCTCCGAGGTCAATATATTGAACCATTTTACCAAAACGTTCTTTTGCGGTCCAGGCTAATTCGCACAAGTTGCGGGCTGCAATGGCATATGCATTGGGTGAAAGCATAAAAGTCCCGATGTGGCAATGAAGTCCAACAAATTCCAGATTTTCGGAATTGATAATTCGGGTTATGGCATTCCATGCTTGTCCGTTTTCGAAATTAAATCCAAATCGGTCCCATTTTGGATAAATACCTGTGTCCATATTTACACGTATGGCAACACGTGGTTTCAGTTTATGCTCTTCACTCAACCTTATAAGTGAATATAATTCATCATAATGATCGATGTGAATCAATGATCCATTTTGAGCTGCTTTTATAAGTTGTTCATCAGTTTTGTCCGGTCCGTTGAAAATAATTTTGTTGCCCGATCCCACATTTCCAAGTGCTTTGTCGTATTCGAAACCTGATACCACTTCAGCCCAGGAACCTTCTTGATGAAACACCTGACAAACGGCATTCATATAATTGGTTTTGTACGACCATGCAAATTGTACTTTTGGGTAACGGGTTTTGAAAATACGAGTTGCGTTTTGAATATTGCGACGTATTTGTTTTTCTGAAATCACAAAAAGTGGTGATCCAAATTCCTTCAACAAACCTTTTACTGGAACACTTTCGATATGTGTTACAGGTTCATTTTCAGTCTTTGTACCAAATTTATTCATTAGTCCGGTATTCATTTTGAATATCAACGGACGTTCGTATCTAATTTTTTCCATAATTGTAAACTTTTAAAACAAACCCCTAGCCCTAAAGGGGAATTAAGTTAGTTTTGTTTTATATATTATTTCATATTTAAGTGAATGATAATCAATTTTAATATTATCCCCCTTTAGGGGTTAGGGGTCTATAATTCTCCTCTTCCCGAAATTATTTGAAATTCACTAATATCAGTAATCAAATCCCAAGCATATCGGATGAAAACTTTACCCACTTCGTATTCAGTAAAGGGTTCCACTTTTTCGCCCATTGCCATTTTTACTAAAGTTCCAGGCTGGTTTTGTCCAGCTCCTGCTGTTAGATAAATCCATGCCGGGAAACGTGGATTTACTTCCATAATATAGGGTTTACCATCGGCTGTTTGCATTACTTCCAATTCGCAACCGCCACGCCATTTGGTTACTTTAATAAATTTACGGGCAAGTTCAATAAATTCTTCATCGTCGAGCGTTACACCTGCCCAAGCTTTTCCTTTATCAGTAATATAGAGTTTGCGCATTGGTATTATGCTTATCGCATTTCCTTCACCATCGCCCAAAGCAGCAATATTTATTTCGGTACCTTTTATAAATTCCTGAACAATGATCGGAAGACCCCATTTTGCTTGAATTTTATAAAATGCTTTCTCGGCCTGTTCGTTCGAATTTGCAATGACAGCATCATAGAATTTGCCCTTTACAACAATAGGATATTCAAAATCGTTTTCAATTTTTTTGAGTTCTCGTACTTCGTGTATAATTTTATCTTTAGGGACAAAAAAATCATGTTTTTTACCAAAATCATATAATTTTATTTTTTCGCGTGTTTCTAATTGATTTAAATCTGGTAAGAAAGTACGAATTCCCATCGCTTTTAATTTATCTCCCAATTTAATAAAATTAAATAGTTCGGCATCAAAGTTCGGAATAATTAAATCTAACTTTTCAATTTCATGTATGTAATTTAATCGACCCAACAAACTGTCGGTGCCTGCTGTAGGATATGGAATTTGATAAGTTTTGTCCACCAAGTCGTGCATATACAAACCAGGTTCTAGTGCTTCATACGATAAACCGATAATTCGAACTTCAAAATCCTTGCAAT
This sequence comes from Paludibacter sp., assembly GCA_010365115.1. Taxonomy (GTDB): domain Bacteria; phylum Bacteroidota; class Bacteroidia; order Bacteroidales; family Paludibacteraceae; genus Paludibacter. The sequence goes on along the minus strand of JAAFGX010000126.1, from coordinate 8,206 downwards.
CGCGGATGGAACGTATAACCGCCACGCCCGGTCCCGGACTGTCGATAGCATTCAATCCGGTAATGCCAATGACAAGTTTTTTGGGATAATTTGTATTTATATTCATTAATATTTTTTTTGTATTATTTATATTAATTATTTACCTATTCCAAAATACTGAATTCTTTGAGTTGCAAGGTAAAATCCTCAAGATCTCTTTCAAAAAGGATTCTATCCACATCATATTTTTCGCAAATCTCATCTGCCACATCTTTCAATGATACATCTTTTTTTAACAAGGCGATGATTCCTGAACCGATAGGATTAGTTGAAAACGAGTCGCCGGTGGTTGGATTAAAAACAAATCCTTCTTCGCTGGATGCAATATTTTTTCTGACTCTCATGGTTATTAGTTTTTCTAAGTTATAATTAATTGTTTGTTGTTTGTGTTGAAATTACAGGTTAAAAATAGTACTTTTAGACTTTCATTTAAAATAATTTCAGCCAAAATGTATTTATTATAAGTAAAAGCCTTTATATTGATATTTTTCTGTTTTATCTCTTTTAGCCTTAATATATCAATCGAATAACATTACTTTGCTTTAAATTAAAATCAGTAAATAACTTGATTGATTTGACAAATATGTGATTATATATATAAGGTTATATAAATCGTCTGAAATCATAAAATAATTTTCCAAACGCTTCCAACCGTTCTTACTATATATATTCCGGAGTTTCGCATTTGAAGGCTTAAGGTAGATCCTGTGGAAATAAATTGCCCAAGCTTCTTACCCTGAATAGTAAAAATATCAACTTTATCACTTGAAGAAAGTCCTTCTATAAAAATCTTTTTCTCCTTAATATATAATCGAACCGAACTTTGTGTCATTTCCGATATTTTTGTATCAAACACAGATTCGCTCATCAACGAAAAAGCTTCCCAATAGGGTGCTGCTTTGTATAAAATTGAGCTTCCTATGGGAACAACAAGACGACAAATACTTTTATTTATAAAATCAAAAGTAAAATAATCGACTATAAGTGGAGTAGTTTTAGCAACAGTCAATTCCTGCAAATTGGTACAACTATAAAAAGCACCGCTTCCAATAGTAACTATGTTGTTGGGAATATTTATTTTTGTCAATCCGGTACAGAATTCAAAAGCATAATTTCCGATAGATGTAACCGAATTTGGTATAGAAACTTCTGTTAGGTTCAAACAACCCTCGAATGCAGAAGTTCCAATTGCCTTTACGGTGGAAGGTATATTGTATTTGCCGCTTTTACTTAACTGACAAATTAGTAAGGTGTCTTGATTTTTGTTGAATAATAGACCCTCGGATGATGAATAGAAATTATTTAATGCATCAACATTGAAACCTGAAATTTGATTACAACCATATAATGCATATTCGCCAATTGAATTTACAGTAGCAGGAATATTGATAAATCCTGTAAGTGAAGAGCAATTACAAAATGCTGAAGGATCAATAAATTTTACTGTCGCCGGCATGTTAAAAGTTCCACTTTTGGTAGTTGGACAAATAAGTAATCGATCTTTATTCTTAGTATATAATACATCATTTTCTCCCGTAAAATACATATTTTGAGGATCGACCTGATATGCTGAAATCATATTACACCCAAAAAAGGAGTAATATCCAATATAGTCAACATCTTTAGGAATGGAAATCATTCCAGTTAAAGCTTTACATTTATAAAATGCATAACTTCCTATAAGTTTTACAGTTACTGGAATGGTTAAACTACTTGTTTTCCCGGGAGGACAAATAAATAATGTATCTTGATCTTTACTATATAAAATATCGTTGTTTGACGAATATGAAGGATTGGAAGTATTTACAATAAAGGACATAATTTTATTGCTTTCAAGAAAACAATATTCACCTAAATCGCTTAATGATGCCGGAATAAATACTGTGCCGGTTAAATTGTAACATCCATAAAATGCACCTTCATCGAGTCTTTTTACTGAGTTGGGTAGTGTAAGGTTTCCGTTAATTCCCGAACAATAACTAAATGCATAGCTGCCAATAGATATGACTGACGATGGGATTATAACGCTTGTTAAATTATAACAACCTTCGAAAGCTGAAGATCCAATATGTTTTACAGTAGGTGGAATGGAATAATCCCCCGATTGGATGGTGGGACATATAATTATTGTGTCTTGGTTTTTGCTAAACAAAATACCATTCGATGATGAATATCTTGTATTTGGACCTGGAACTAAATAAGACGAGATTTGCGTGCAACCATATAAGGCATAATCACCTATAGATTTCAACGATGCTGGAATATTTAATGTTCCAGTTAGTCCCCAGCAATAGTATAAAGCCATATTACCTAATGATGTTATGTTATTTGGAAATTTTATTTTTGTTAGCAACGATTTGTATGTTAATAAGTTAGGGTTGTAAAAAGAGTAGGCAGGTAATTCATTTGCAGGATAAATTTTTGATAATCCGTAATAAGTCCCATCAATGCCTGTATAGGCTTTTATGCTTGACGAGCTAAGATCGAGTATACTTAACAGTTTGATTTTGTCCCGCATATAAGCAAAATCGCGAGCGTCAATATTTCCCGTTACAGTTAATGTTGTAATCGTTCTGGCTTCACTTTCTGTAATTAAGTTTTGTAAAGTGCCTTGTGTAGAGACGTTTGCAATTTTTGTAGTTATTTGACCTTTTACAGATATTGCAATGATTGATAAAAGAAATAAGATTTTGATTTTTTTCATGGTTCTGTGATTCTTTTGATTTTCATAGTATTTTTTAATTATTTGTTCAAAAATAATTAATGGTAATTATTTGATATAATAGAATCAGTTAAAGGGTTTTAATTATAAGTAGAATAGATGAAAATTTCAATTAGAGATAAAAAAATAAGAGGACACAACTCTATGAATGCAAAAAAAACTCCAATAGATTTCAATTTCTATTGGAGTTCTTTCTGTTTTTAAACGGATTCTTACTTCTTGCTTTTATCCTTTTTCAGTATTGTTTTTTTTTATTTTATCTTCATTTTTTTTCTCTCTGGCTAAACGTTTTGCTACTTTTCTCTCTTCCAGTATTTTTCTGAGGTATTCCACATAAGGGTCAATATAGCGCTTACGTTTAACTTCCAATAAATCTGCCATGGTTATCATAATTCCTGTTTCATATACAGAACCGAATTCCCTGTCGAAAATAGAACCAAACATTCGCATGGTATCCGTAAGTCCGATATATGCATTAAACATAGAAGGTATAGTTTCATTCACTGCACGAACGGCCTTTTGCAAAGCTTTGAAATCTATAGCTGAATTGTTTCCAACGAAGATTTTTTTTGCCAGATTTTCATTTTTTTCGCTTACATGAATTGGCACTTTAGGCAGAATCATTTTATCCTGATCGGGAAAGTATCTGATCATGAATTCGTAAATAAGTTCTCTTGCTGTAAGTGGATAATTATCATAAATTGTTACTTTTCCTATAAAATACTTAGCATCTTTCACTGAATGAATAAGCGCTCCAAGTCCATCCCATAAATTATCCAAAGCAAACAGACTTTTTGTACCCATTTTGGAAGTCTGATAGTCAGGTTGTACAAACGCTCTACCTAATTCAATGGTGTAGGGAATGAATTCTTTTATAAATTTATCGCTGAATGTAAATAAATGCGCCATTACAAATTTTGGTTGACCGTCATTATCGTAATCAACCTCAAATCCAGGAAGGTAACGATAACCGCCAATAATTTCATGAGCTACTGGATCCCAAACAATTAACTGTTTGTAAGGTTTTTCCATATAGTCATATTCATCGGTGTCTAATTCTTCTCCGGTTCCACCGCCACTCGAACGAAATGAAAGTTCGCGTAGGCGCCCAATTTCAAGCATCACATTTGGGGCATTGTGAGCAGTAATTACATAAATTTCGTTATGCGCCTTGTTTGTTGGTCTAAGAAATTTATCAAGCGTGAGTTCTTGCTTTAAAATTTCTTTATCAATTGGAGCAATAATTGGTTTCATCATAAATTGTAATGGGTAAAAAAATCCAGATTGAGAATAGAAATGCAAAAGTAATGTTTTTTTGAACTTTGTTTCTATTGATGTGTTTAATTTAGCTAATTATTATCTAAAATTATCACCAAATAAAACATTTAACTTGCGAAGTTGCACACTTTTTAATTTTTTGTGCCGATTTTTTGACGAAATGAAAGTAGAAATGGTTTTATTAACAATTATCTTGTTTAAGATATTTTAAAAAAAGGAGTGAAATATCATCATAATGATTAAGGAGTTCTAATTACTCCTGTCAAAACTTTTTCTTCATTTTCCCACGACAATTCTTCTTTTGCTTTAAATGTATTCTGTTTTACAGTATTGTATCGCTCATTGTCGGAAAATATACTTTCAATAACTGATGCGATATGTTTAGGGTCATGATTTTGAATGTAATATCCTATGTCGAAACGATCAATAATTTGTTTTAGTTCAATTAGCCCTGATGAAAGTGTAGGAATTCCGGAATGAATATAATCGAACAATTTATTTGGTAATGAAAAATGATAATTCAAGTTGGTATCTTTGTCAATTGCCAGCCCCAAATCGCTGTTCATTGTGTACTGTCGGAGTTCAGTGAAAGGCATTTTGGCTTTGAAAATCACTTTGTGGTGTAATTTATGATCTTCCACCATTTTTTTTAAAGTAGGAATTACATCTCCACTTCCAACAATAAGCAACACGATATTTTCTAAATACTGCATTGATAATACTGTTTCTTCTGCTCCCCTTTGGATATTGATACCTGTGCCTTGTAGTATAAGTATTTTCTTATCTTCAGGCAAACCTAATTCAGTACGTGTTTTTAATCGTTCCGGTTTAAAAGTTGGAGGGATATTCCGGCTAACATATACCTTCTTATTGAATTTCACACTATAAAGTTTAGCTATAGATGCATTTACAGTTAAAATATCTGTTAGTTTTGGGAACAAATAATTTTCTATTTTTTTCCATACAGCCTGAACTCGTGGGCGGGTTATGAGTTCTGGAGTTTCTGTAAAATACTCGTGTGTATCGTAAATCAGTCTTTTTTTACGTAATTTTGCTGCCAGATATGCAGCTGGTAGTGTGTCCAGGTCGTTTGCAAAGATCAAATCAACTTCTGCTGTCATCAAATATAAAAACAAACGGATATTAAATTCTGCATAAAATTGAGGACCTTTACGGAACCATAGTTTTTTTCGTATAACAAAATAAGGGCGCTCTAATGGCAAACTCTCTGGTAATAACCTTCCTGTTTCAATTACCCAGTAACCACATTTTTGTAAAGTCAAACAAGTTTTATGAACTCGCTGGTCGGTGCTGAGGTCGTTTGTAACACAAACGATGGCCGTTTTTGGCATGTTATTTTGATTGAAGGTGTTTAATCAAATCTTTATACAATTTTCTATGATAGGATTGAGTCGTTTTTTCCACAGAAGTATTGTGCCAAAGTAAAACCAGTTCGCCATTGTAACTTTCTACACATTTTATCAATTGTTCGCAGTAAAGGTATGCATCGTGTGCGTTCATGTACATATATCTTTTATCACTCAAAGTCCCATCCATAATGGCAAGTGAATGCAATACCAGAGATGTGACTTTCATTGTTTTCAGATTAATCCATTGTACTGGTCGACAAGTGCCAAGGCGGAATCCCGCCATATCTGCATACCCCAAAGTGAAATCATCGGTTATTCCGGCATCAATCAGAGCTTGCATATCTTCCGGTTCTCTGCTGTCCAAATAATGGTTTCTATTATAATGTGTTACAATTTGAGTGTGATGCTCAAGTTTCTTTTTTTCATCAATAATTAATTTCGGATTCAATCCAGCATCATAACTTGAATGTAAAGCAATTAAAATGCCTTTTCGTTTCGAATAGCGAATCAGGTTTTTATAATCAGGATGCAATAAATTTGAGAAAGGTTTATCTTCTTTTCTTTTTCCACCTCCTGCACGAATAAAAATGATGGCTTCACAACGATCATTTCCTATTTCTCTTATCAACTCATTATTCAATTTGTATAAAAATGGAAAGGTATACCACGGATCGTAGCGCAGTCCTCCAAAGAAACTTTTCAAGGCTTTTTGTCCTTCTTTTGGACGTTTTATACCCCTTAGAAAACCGCCAATCATTCCTCTGATATTTCGAAAATGTGCAATTTGATCTAAATCATGAGTCAGATAGATTTTTTTAATTTGTACAGGTGGTTCTGCTATATCGCAACACACATCCCGCAATTGTGACCTTAATAATTTTCCATATTCTTCTACCAGTGGACGGTCAATAAAACCCGCCCGATAAGGTAGTGATTCTTTGCCTGGAAATCTTCCGTGAACATCACGTTCTTTTCCACGGACTAGTTCTTCGTACCTTGTAATTAAAAAAAATGTACTCGCTATCAGGTCGGCATAAAGAATTCGGGTTTCTCCAATTTGTTCGGTACGAGCTTCGCCAAATAATATTGGAGTTTCTTCCCATATGCATAATGGTAAATTAGGCAGGGATTGTTCAGTTTTAAATATTTCTTCGTTGAAAAATGAAGATGGTAATATAATAAGTTTAAATTTGTGAAATTCATCAGGATCTGATGTGTAACCAACCTGATTCAAAATATTAGGAGATATGTGATCTCCTAATAGAAAACGTATAATATAGTCAATGATTTCAGACATGATTTCTTTATTAAAACAACATTTTTTTGATATTTGTAATAGAAATCTATTTTAATTTTTTCTTTCTTTCGTGCGAAAACGTTAAAACAAATGAAACCACTATACCAAGTAATAAATCATTGGTAGTGAATATCCCCATAATTTCAGCATTTGCAGGCATTCTATCCGTTACCAAACGTAGAATGTATGTGAGAAGCGCATAAACTGCAAAAACACCTAGACCGTATAAAATCGGTTTGAATTTTGAAGACATAATGAGTTTGTTTTCTAATTTAAATGCCAAAAGTACTCAAAATTTTTATAAACTTTGTTTTTCATATTCTAAAATGGAATTTAATAATCCTAACAACGTTTTTATATGAGTATATTCATAAATGTATGACTCTATTTCTCAACTCTTCACATAAAGTCATTGGTTGAATAACTTCTTAACGAAAATCCGGTTTTTGTTCAATAATTATTGGATTCTAAACTTAAAATATATGACTTTATACATTGTCGATTTCTACTTTGCTTTTTAATACTCCGATTTTTGGCAATGCCTGACTGTTGCACATCAGTTATCTCTTCTCCAAAGCCGTTCTTCAAAATTTTATTCACTACATTTATAGTAATGGCTACTTAATTCAAAATTCCAGTTCGTTTTCTGAGACTCAACTTCAGTTTGGCTAAAATATTACATGTCGATTACAATAAAATATCAGTCTCTTAAGTTTTTCTCATGGGTAATCAAACAATTCTTGTATCAACTTAATTCAATATATAGAGTATTTATGCTTTCGTTATTAAATTTCGTTATTAGTTTTACTTCTAAAATGAGTATTATTGGTGCTTTCATATTCGAGAATATTCAATAAAACTGTTTTTTCTAAACTCTAAGCCATCAATTTCTTTTTTTTATTACACTATTTTTTTTCAAAAGTACTTTGAATCCAGCTATTTAGGTTTAAAATATGTTTTATAGCAGAAAAATAACATAAAAACATTTGGTTTGTATGCATAAAGCGACTACTTTTGCACCCGCTTTGAGAGAGAAGCACAGGACACAGAATAACATTTTATAGGTTTAAAAGAATCGAAAACAATTTACAACTTATTTTTCAAAAATGTTTTGTAGTTTGAGAAAATAAATTACCTTTGCAGCCCGTTTGGCTTATAGACTTAGAAACGTCAAACGCACAATCAATAAATCATTTAATAGGGAGCTATTAACTGATCACACAAGAAGTCTTTTTAAAACAATCACTGTGAAGTGAAGAAATAATTATTAATTTTAAATTATTAATTATTAATTGAAAAGCGTCGATCTTTGAGAATACATGAACAACAAATAATGTAGTATAAGGAAAGGTAATTTTTTTTATACCACGTCAATTTTCTAATAAATCAAAAGAGATAGCATCCGAGCAAAAATAATACAAGATACAACGAAGAGTTTGATCCTGGCTCAGGATGAACGCTAGCGACAGGCCTAACACATGCAAGTCGAGGGGCAGCACA
>JAAFGX010000125.1 GCA_010365115.1 Paludibacter sp. | reverse complement strand
GACCTCTCCCTATATCCCTCTCCCAAGGAGAGGGACTTGGATTACAACTGTTTTTTGATAAATTTTTCATGTAAAAATTATGTAGTCGGTAGTATTTTACCTCCCTCTCTTCGGGAGAGGGCTGGGGAGAGGTCTAAACTAAACGACATTGAATTATTAATTATTAATTATTAATTATTATATGTGGTTAATTCTTGCTTTTGTATCTGCCTTATTGTTAGGAATATACGATGTATTTAAAAAAGTTTCATTGCAGAAAAATGCAGTAATTCCAGTAATTCTCGTTTCCATTTTATTCTCTTCGGCAACACTTCTGCCTCTTTTATTGATTTCGGAGTTTTTTCCGAGTTTGCTCGAAGGCAGCATTCTTTTTGTTCCCCGCGTTGACTTTCATACTCATTTATTGTTTGTAATAAAAGCAGTGATTGTGCTTACTTCCTGGTTATTCGCTTATTTCGCCATGAAAAATTTGCCCATTTCCATTGCTTCGCCCATTAAAGCCACACAACCCATGTGGACAGTATTGGGAGCTGTATTAATATTTAGCGAAAAACTGAATGGTTTTCAAGCTGCCGGAATTGGAATCACGTTGGTTTCATTTTTTCTATTTTCCGTTATTGGAAAAAAAGAAGGCATTTCGTTCCGAACCAACAAATGGTTCTGGTTTATCGTAATGGCTACGCTCACCGGAGCTGTCAGCGGATTGTACGATAAGTATCTGATGAAAGAATACGACCACATGGCTGTACAAGTTTATTACACCTTTTATCAAGCTGTTATTATGGGAATAATCACGTTGTTTTTATGGGCGCCCACCCGAAAAAAAACTACTCCATTTGAATTTAGATGGTCCATTGCATTTATTTCCTTATTTCTTGTATCGGCCGATTTTGTTTATTTTTATGCACTCACCTTGCCCGATTCACTTATTTCGGTTGTATCAACAATTCGCAGAGCCGGGGTAATCGTTCCATTCCTATATGGCGCCATTATCATGCATGACAAAAACATCCGATTAAAAATAATTGACTTAATTGGAGTGCTTATTGGCATGCTGCTTTTATATCTTGGATCAAAATAAAAACATTTAAACCACAACCACAAAATTCTATATTTCAATCGTTTATAAAACAAAAACAGAATATTATTATCATAATTACATTAGAAAAAATAAAAACACCTGATTTTCTTTGATAATTAGATGAAAATTAGTACTTTTGCAAGCCGAAATAAGAACATAGAAAAATAATTAAAACATACAGATATGAAAAGCGGAATCCATCCAGAAAATTATCGTCCGGTAGCATTTAAAGATATGTCAAACGGAGACACCTTTATTTCACGTTCAACCGTAAACACAAAAGAAACTGTCGACATTGATGGTGTAACTTATCCTGTGATTAAAATGGAAATCTCAAGTTCTTCACACCCTTTCTACACCGGTAAATCGAATATGGTAGATACAGCAGGACGTGTTGACAAATTTATGACACGCTATGCAAAACGCATAGAAAGCAAAAAATAATTTCTTTGTAAAAACAACATAAAAAAAGCCCCGTGCATTAAGTTGCATGGGGCTTTTTTTAGTGTTGTCTCATCCAAATTTTATCCTTTAATTTATAAATGAACTCCTTATCGTTAATGAAAGGCGAAATCAATTTCCTGTCAGTTTCGCTCATAAATTCCAGAGTATTATTTTTAGCCATAATCGACATATTCACCTCATCAAAGGTCAGTGTGATATAAGTATTTTCTAATTGGTGTTCTACCCATTCCTTGTCAACATTATTATTCTCCAAACTATCTTTGTTCAGCCACTCCATTGCTTTGGGCATTGTAAACTGAATGGGAATGCGATTCCATGCTGTATCGTAGAATTGAACAACGGAATGGCAAATAGGAGCACAAACCGTATTTATTATTCCCAGGAAAGGAATGCTATCTTCATTGTTGAAAATTTTCATTTCAAAAGTAGTGCTTGGAGTGTTTTTCACTTTCAAACATCTATTTATCGAATCAAAAACTAAAACATGAGCCTGATTTTCATATCGATTGGTTACACTATCGCCTTGTCTGGCTTTGTAATATTCCAATAATTCCAGCCTATTTTGCTTGCTAAGCGTAGGATTCAATTCATCGGGCATATTTACATACCAATTTTCAACTGTCTGGGCAAATACACTTTGAGTGAAAAGCAATATATAGCAAAAAAGGATTTTGTTAGTTATTAGTTGTCGTTTCATTATTTGTTTCTGTTTTTGGTTTGCCGGACAATATTCTCCAATAATATTTAAACAATTCGTCGACAGTGGAAAAATCTTCTTTATATATAAATCCAAATCCTTGAGAGGTAGTGCCGTTATTTGTCAACCTATAACGGTCTACTGTATGGCTGTAACCTTTCAACCGTATTTTTCCACCTTCGGAAAGTAAATACTCAATATCCACATCGCTAATAAAGCGGTTGGTATTGGTACTGTTAATATCATTCCTGTACCCAAAATTCCCATTTACCAACCAACGATTGGTAGGTTGATAAAGTATTTGAGCCTGAATATCCCTGCTTATCTGGTCGGACTGGCGGTAATCTATTCCAAAGGAAAAATTATTGCTTTTTATCATTTGTGACAACAAGCTGTTTATTTGTGCGCTAAAGGTGGAGAATGCGAATGAGAACGCTTCATTTGTCCCCAGATTATTAGTTGGTGAAGAGCTTGCTACATTATCAGGTCGATAGAATTTATTAAACACCAACAAATACAATATCTGGCGGTTCATCATTTCATCGGTATTGATAACGCTTTTCACCAACTGCTTAACACGCTCTTCGCTCGACGGAAGAATAATGTCAAAATTGATGGTTGGTTTCATTAAGCTTTCGTTTAACTTCAGCACGCAATTCACAGGCACACTGGTTCGGGAAATACTGCTCAACTCGCTCTCATCCAACAAATCGCGTAGCGAAGCAGTAAGCGGATACAGGGCTCGTATATTAACCTGTGCGTTAAACGGATCGCCTGTCCAAGAAATGGTACTTCCCTGATCAATTTTAAATTCTTTGCGAATGAAATTCTGAAGAGTGAACAGATAGTATCCGTTATCGATGGTATACGTTCCGTAAAGTTTTATATCCGAAAAAGTATCAAATTCCACACGCAAATTACCATTTCCTTTGCCGGTAATAATATCACCGCCTTTGGGATCGATAATTAATTCCATTTCGGCATCAGGGGTTACATCAATTCGCAAATCTACTTTCACGTTAAAGTTACTGGTAATCGATTTAGGTATTACTATTTCTTTTATTTCAGTTTTACTTTTAAATTTAATAAAACTATTATCAGAAGCATTAGATGCACCGCCCATATTGATATAGCATTTTGTTTTCGGTTGCGAAACGGCATCCACGATAATATTGGCTTCTTTTTCGTCGCCAAAAATATGAACTGTACCATTTGCATAGGCTTTTCCAAAGAGGTAATCATTATCTTCGGTCTTTGTATTCATTGCCAACAAGTTACGAGCTTTAATATTTACATCATATAACATTTCTTTAAAAATGCCATTATGCGTCATTAATCCATTCATTGTACCCTGATTACGTTCCTGATCATAAATTTTTACATTTTTGAATTTAATCGTTTTTCTCGTCAATCGGACTGTATCATTAAAAAAATAGCTTGTTTTCAGCATTTTAACCGACGCCTGACCTTTATCAACAAATGCATTTCCCTCAAAACCGAGAAATTTTGAAGGACCGAACATTCTTATTTTTCCCGTTCCATACCCTTTTACATTCTGCACCACACTTTCGAAATATGGAGTAAGGAATTCAATACTTAAATTGCGAGCATCAATCATAAAGTCGAGTGAATCGGTTTTAGGAACAAACACCCCATCGGCTAAAGCTATAGTTTCATTTTTATCGTTTGTAAAAATTCCGTTTGCCAGTAATTGTTTATTGGTTTTATCCCAACTGGAATTCAACCTGGCATTGCCAATCAGTTTATGGTTCAACTTTACATCTTTTACCCTTAAGTTAGCTTCGTAGATTGGTTGCGACAACAAATTGAATAAATTCACTTTTCCTGAAACGAAACCACCTATAGTAATACCTTTTAATCGTGCCAGATTCAAAATATATTCGAGATTCAAATCATTCATGTTCACTATCAAACTGTCGTCTTGATTTTTTGACGCCTTCCCATCAATTTGTATAAATTGTTTTTTATTATCGAAAAGGAAATTGTGAACCTGAATAGTACTATCTGTATTCAAATCAATTTTACTAGCGTGGATATTCCAAACTGAATCTAAAATAATAATTTGTGTAGGCAATACGGAAACTTGTGTCGCTATTTTTCCCGACTCATTACGAAATAGAGCAGCCATTTGGATATCACCTGCATTGGTTATCTTCTGATTATTCTGCCAACCCAAATGTGTTTTTACGGAATCTTTAGCGGCAGAAGCCAACAGAAAAATATTTATCAAACCCTCACTTTCCTGTAATTGTGCCCTTGAAGTAAGGTTTAGCTGTTTGTTTAAATTTTCACAATTTACAGTTATATTATCAAATTGTAATTTGTTTGATCGAAGAGTGGGTATGTTCCCTTTCAATTCAATACGATTTGATTTTTCATCAATATATCCTTTCAAAGTGGAAATACCCTCCAACGTGTATGGTAATTCCATTACTTCCGAAATAGTTTTTGTATTCTCAATCTGTAGATTTACATCAATGTGATTAGGTAAACGATCTTTGGTGTTTTTTGAAATTGCTCCCAGCGCCGGCAGGTATTTTTCCACTATCTGATTAATGGTTTCTCCTATTGTACTGTACTTAAAATTTCCGTTGAATGCACCGTTCACAATATCGGATGAAACACCTATATAACTGGAATTTGCCTCTATGCGTGATGTAAGTTGAATGTTCTCAATATTCAATATTTTATTTTTATTCTTAAAAATAATACTATCGAAACGGAGGAAACCATTGATATTATCCAACGAATTACCTACCATATTTGTCTTTCCGTTGAACGAAAGAGTGGCACCCGGATATTTTTTAATCAAATGCAAAGCATAAAGGTTGGTATTCAGTATTTTCAAATCAAAGTCAAATACCGGTAATTTCTGAGTCAAATCAATCATACCGTTAAAATGTGCATTAATATTTTCATCTTGCACTTCAACTTTCCCGTTAAAACCATTTCCGTCGTATTTTCCACTAAATTGTATATCATTATACGAATAATCATTGAATTCTAACAACGGTACTTTAGCCTTTATCACTCCCTGAAAATCTTTTTTTTCTTTTTTGGTGCCATTGGTGTTGAGGTCGAAAGACACTTTTCCCAGTTGTTTGTTAGCGAGCAGCTTTCCAATCTGAAAACCACCCGATTTTATCGTACCATTGTATTTTAAATCTTGAAAATTGTTTTCAAACTGCAATAAAATATCGGTAGATACACTTCCCAAATTTGTATTCAAATTTCCATACGCCACCAAATTACTTAAAAATCCTGTTATATTTCCTTTGTAGCGAACCAATCCCAACAGGTTTAATTCTTTGGGAAGCACAAACGGTTTTTTAGACAAATCTGAAATAAAGTCCTGTACATCACTTTTCTCAAAATGCAATTCGTTTATTTGACCATAAATAAATGCTTCATCCAGATTCGGTAATCCGTTAATATCGACATCTGCATTAAACAGAAACGATTTTCCATACTTCACTTCAAGTTTCTTAAACTTCATACTTGATATTCGTCCGGTAATCAATCCTTTTAGTGTAGCTATTCCTTTCGAGTTTTTGAATTCTGGTATAATTGCTTTTAAATCATCCAGCGTAACGTACGAATTGGAAATGGGGGCATTCCAGCGAACTTTCTCAACAATATTTTTAAGATCGGCTAAACTATCCAATTTCAGACTCACATCTTCCAAATGCAATCTGGAGGCAGGAAGTTGCAAATCAAATTCAGGGATGGTAAGCCCGTTGTTTGAACCATAAATTTTGGTGGCCAGGTTTTTAATTATCAATCCCGACTTTTCAATAGCATTAAATGAAATTATCTCGGCACTCAAGGTGTCCCTTTTAAAGACATTTAGCGAAATATCGGTATTTATACTCTTAAATTTCAACTTATTAGCATTCAAAACATGTTGACGCACTTCCTTATAATTTTTATAATTGGTATACGCAAACGAAGAATTAACAAGTTCAAAGTGTTTAATATGGTATTCGATATTCGTTGAGTCTGTCTTTTGAGGTTTTTTAAATGCCTGAATTACAAAATCCAGATTGGAATGACCGGTAGAATCTACTACCAAATTTGCATTCAATTCGTTGAAAACAACTGAAGTAAAAAGAATTTTTCCACGAAAGAATTTCCAGAAGTTGAACCTAGCCGAAGCCTGTTTAGTAAATAGTAGAGTATCCTGTTGCTGATCTTCAACGTACAGGTTATGAATGGCAATTTCGTTGAAAAGTTTATATTCAATTTTGCCAACCGAAACCTGTGTATGAAGTTTATTGGAGAGTTCGTGTATAATGGTATGGGTAACAACATCCTGTATCTTACTACTTTGCAGCAAGATAGGAATTGTTGCAAATATAATAGTTATGAGTGCAACACTAATCCTTAGTATTTTAAGTGTTTTTTTTATACCTTTGAACTTTGTTTCGCAAAAGTAAATAATAAATTTGTGTTTTCTAGCAGGAAACGGCAATTACAGGGTAATAAAAATTAAATATGTAATTACAATAATATAATTATAAGTTACAAGTCTGAATATCTGAATAATATTACAAATTTAAAGAATTCTATATTTTTCCTGCTGAGTTTATTTGCATTACAACTGTTGTGCCAATATTCTGTATATTACTGAATTTGGAACAATAACGATATTTATTCACTGTTTCTTAATTTTTAAAATGAATTCATCCATCATATTAGGCATTGAATCTTCGTGCGACGACACTTCGGCATCAGTTATCCGCGATGGGATTATGCTTTCCAATGTTATTGCCAACCAAGCAGTTCACGCTAGTTTTGGCGGCGTAGTTCCCGAACTTGCATCGCGGGCTCATCAGCTCAATATTATTCCGGTTGTACACGAAGCTCTGAAAAGAGCAGGCGTTGATAAAAAAGATCTCAGTGCCATTGCTTTCACACGTGGTCCCGGATTGCTGGGTTCGTTACTTGTAGGTACTTCTTTTGCCAAAGGATTTGCTCAGGCATTGAACATACCGCTAGTTGATGTAAATCACTTACAAGCACACGTTTTGGCTCATTTTATAAGTGAAGGAAAACCCGACGAGCGCCGACCTGAATTTCCTTTTTTATGTCTGCTTGTATCGGGCGGTAATTCTCAAATAGTACTGGTAAAAGGGTACAGCGATATGGAAGTAATTGGTCAGACCATTGACGATGCAGCCGGCGAAGCGTTTGACAAATGCGCTAAAGTGATGGGACTCCCCTACCCCGGCGGACCACATATCGACCGACTTGCCAAAGAAGGAAATCCCAAAGCATTTGTTCTCAACAAACCTCAAATTTCAGGTTACAACTACAGTTTTAGTGGACTGAAAACCTCGTTTTTGTATCTGTTGCGCGATAAAATTAAGGAAAATCCTAATTTCGTGGAGGAAAACCTTAACGACTTGTGTGCCACATTACAGGAAACAGTGGTGGAGATTCTAATGAACAAACTCCGCAAAGCAGCTAAAGATTTAAACATTCATCAGGTGGCCGTTGCAGGTGGAGTCTCAGCCAATTCGGCTTTACGACAATCATTTCACGATCATGGTGCAAAATACAACTGGGAAGTGTACATTCCTCCGTTTGCCTTTACCACTGACAATGCGGCCATGATTGCCATTACCGGATATTTTAAATTCCTGAACAACGATTTTTGCGCAATTGAAGAAGTACCCTATTCCAGAGTTACGAATAAATTTTAATGATTAATTAACGATTAGTATTTAGTGAACAGTGAAATAAAAATATATGCATTTGCCAAAAATTAAATTTCCGGAGAAGCTGGAGCCTTTTAAAGGAGTGATTTTATTTGCAGTGATTCTGATAGGTTCCAATTTTTTTTGGAAATACAATATCAAGGGTGACGAAGCATTTAGTCTGGATTCCATAGTCTCTTTGTGGGGAATGAATATTTCTGCTCCTTTCAACTGGATGGCTAAACATGTTGCGCATCTTTCTATTTTCATACTAAATGTATTAGGCTCGGAAGTTATCCTAAAACCGGGAAATATTTTTCAACATTCCAATGGTTATACCGTTCAAATAGTGTGGGCTTGTACCGGTTTGAAACAAATGTATATCTTCTTTTGTATTATCGCCTTTTATCGCGGACCTTGGTTAAAAAAACTTTGGTTCATCCCCTTAGGACTATTTGTAGTCTATCTTTTCAATATTTTTAGAATCGCTTTTATTATTGGTGCTGTAGAACAACATCCCGATTGGTTTCATTTTCTGCACTTGTATGCTTTTAAATACTCTTTCTATCTGATTATATTCCTGATGTGGGTGCTGTGGGAAGAAAAAATTGCAAGGAAAACTGCAACTAAGAACATTTCAAACACTGAAGTGGAATAGCGAATCAATTGCAGTATAAATAAACTAAATGCCCGATTTGCAGATTGCAAATCGGGCATTTAACATTTTAATTCAAGGTTTTAATTATACCAAAAAAAAACTATTCACCAAATAATTCCAGAATATTTTTTCTCAGCTGTATTTTCAATTCATCCATATCTACTTCATGTTGGAGTTCTTTTTGCATAGAAGTCACCCCTTTGTCGATAAATCCGCAGGGATTAATATGATTGAAATAAGTCAAATCTGTATTTACATTCAATGCAAATCCGTGCATAGTAACATAACGTGAACTACGAACGCCTATTGCACAAATTTTACGACAAGTGGGCAAACCTACGTCTAGCCAGACACCTGTCGCTCCATCTAATCGGGTTGAAATGATATTGTAATAAGAAAGCGTTTTAATAATTGCTTCCTCAATATTGAAAATATATTGTTTCAATCCAACATTGAAATTAGCTAAATCAAAGATGGGATAACCCACAAGTTGTCCTGGTCCGTGATAAGTTATATCTCCGCCACGATTGGTTTTCACAAAAGTTGCATCCTTGGCTTGAAGTTGAATGTAGTTGAGCAACAAGTTGTGTTCGTCACCACTTTTACCCAACGTATAAACGTGAGGATGTTCGCAGAAAATCAAATAATTATCCGTAATTCTGTTATTTAATTTTTCAGCAATTGAATTATTGAATAATTCCTCCTGTTTTGTCCAAGCTTCATTATACTCAATTAAATTCCAATCGATGTATTTTATAGCTCTATTCATTTTTTTCTTCGTTTTTTTGCTTTTGGTTCATCTTTCTTATAAAAATTAATCCATTCTAACTTGTTCATTAAACTAACAATTTTATCCTTCCTACGTTGAATATAACCAGATGGATTTCCTGCATTGAAGCGACGGGGATTTGGCAAACATGCAGCTATTAATGCAGCCTGAGATTTGGAAAGTTGAGATGCATGTACACCAAAATACTCCAGTGCAGCAGCTTCCACGCCGTATATGCCATCACCCATTTCTATCACATTCAAATAAACTTCCATAATTCGTTCCTTTGACCAGATAAGTTCAATCAAAACTGTAAAATAAGCTTCTAGTCCTTTTCGAATATAGGATCTGTTTGGCCATAAAAAGACATTTTTAGCCGTTTGTTGTGAAATTGTACTTCCTCCCCTTATCCTTTTACTTTTGTTGTTATGCTTAATGGCTTTATTAATGTCGACAATTGAAAAGCCATAATGTGTCATAAATAAATTATCTTCCGAAGCCACTACAGCCTGTACCATATTTGGTGAAATACCTTCGATGGGTACCCACTTTTTGCTGTTTTTTGGAATATTGCCGGCAAAAATCGATTCAATAGTTCGAATTGCCATTAAAGGGGTAAAAAAGACAGGAACAAAACGGGCTATAACAACCCAGGAAATACTGAGGATAAAAAAAAGAAACAATAAATTTCTTAGAAATTTTAAAATGCGTTTTATAAACATAAACAAGCTAATTAAACCATTTTAAAACGAACTCTCCAACGTCCATTGTCAAAATCGGAACTGATAATCTGAAACTTACCCAATTCTGAAGTATTATTGACATGTTGACCAATACAGGCACAAGCATCGTAATCGCCAACCCGAACAATGCGTAAAGTATCAGTAGCTTCAATTGGAAGTTTTGATAAATCAACCATTTCCGCAGCTACTTCTTTATTCAAAAAATCGATGGTAATGGGTAAATGCAGATCAATAATCTCATTTACTTTATTAGTAAGAATGAGAATCTGCTCATCTGTTGGGCATTCTGACAATAAATAGTCACATTTAGATTTTTTGCGTTCGATGTGGGCATTTATTGACCTTCCGCAACCAAACATTCGAATCATTGTTTGATTCAAAATATGCTCGCAAGTATGCATAGGTTCGGAATAATCTTTTTTTGGTTGGTTAATGACTGGATCCATATGTGCTGATTTTTTGCAAAGATAACCATTCAAACAGAATAATGAAAAAATCTTTTTTATTTAAGTAAAATTAAATAACTTTGACTCAGAATAATTATTATTCAGTGCTCAAAAATTAATAAATTTATCAACTTCTGAATTGATTTATTGGTATAGGCGCTTAGAGCGCATAGACTTTGTTCCTTTAATTTGTGAAATAAACAGCCCAAAAATTATCTAATTTATATGATAATTAACATTGCCTTTTCTGAATACAAGCGATTAAATAAGGACAATATTCAACATGTCCATTAATACTCGTATCGGAAATGATTAAAAATCAATAATGAAAGGGGTT
>JAAFGX010000124.1 GCA_010365115.1 Paludibacter sp. | reverse complement strand
ATTCAATAAAAGAAGAAAAAGGCATATGAGATATTATGCATTTTTTTTAATGTGTTATCGTAATTACAATCCCGATAGCTATCTCGGGAAAGAACACAAAAACTGGGATTGCAATTTTTCTCTTCGCTCTAGACCGTTGGTTCCCAGTGGCAGTGCGCAATTTTATACATTTAAAGAAGAGGACATATCCGAGAGGGCGGGATTTGATCGGTAAAATTCATACTGCGTATTTTAAATTAATGAAATTTGATTCTAAACACTGAAATTATATTTAGCAATATATTAATACGCAACAAATAGACAACATTCAATTGTTTATTATCAATCAGTTGATATATTTCTCCAATTTACGTATAAATACATTGTCAATTCTTAAAAACATTCGTATATTTGCGTGTTAACACCAATACTATGACAACACACGACACATTAAACAATAGAAAATATATGAAATCAAAATTACGATTACTTTCAACAGTCATTCTGACTACATTACTATTAAGTTTTACAAGCAAAAATGAAATAGAGCAATGCTATATTTCATTTAAGACTGCGACAAATTTGATAGATGCTGACCCTGAGAGACTTCCTGAAACTTCTGAGAAAGTAAGGACTGTAAAAACGGACAACGGAGAAGTTGAAGTGACCAGAATTGATGGTTACAGAGTTTTGTACAACAATGACAAGAAAGCCCCTTTCGTAAATTTAAAAGTTGAACTTTCCGAAAACAAATCCTACGAAAAAGACCAAAAAAATCTTATCGACAATTTGAAGTATTTAAATTCACATTCGCAAAATATGGAAACTAAAGACCTAATCCAACTTGAATTTAATGGTTATAAAGTTTACGGATTTAGTAGAGCAACAATAGAAACTGGAAGTACATTAGGGACTTTTGTAATGTTTCCAGGCAAAGGTGTGACAGTTTATTTCTACTTTAACAATATGAAACCTGAATACAGAAATTTTGAAAGTGTTGGCGACTATAAAAAACAACGTGACAGGTTTATGGACGAATACACAAAATACTTGAAAACGTGCAAGGACAAATAAGTACTGGTGCTAACAGCACCTACCCAAAAGGCGGGGTTTCGTGTTCCAAATACCGTTTTGTGGTTAATGGAAGTTTAGTTTTTCAAATCGAGTTTTGTGGTAAAAATCCCGCCCTTCGGGTAGCTGCAAAACGTTGGTAACAATTTTAAAGACGACACACGGACAAACAATGGATAGAATCAGAATAACGAAAGACAACATCAAGAGTTGGCCAAAATTCGAAGCATTACTTAATGACGGAAAGATAAAGTTTGACTCAACTGGACGATTAAGATATTTACACGGTGCTCCCATTGGCGACTTAATTAAAACAAGGACAGACAAAAAAGGACAGCCCATTTATCAAGAAATTGCCGAAGAATGGTTTGACCATGAAAGTCCAAAAGCAAATGAATTTATTTGGCCATAAAAATTTACGAAATGACAAGCCACAAACCTTTAAAAAGTGTTTCGCACAACTTTGGACATTCATTTATAAGTTTAATGAACTATATAGATGACGACTACTTTTTGGGGCATTTATTAAAACAAGCTCGTAAGACAAAATGCAATAAACTGACAGTAGACATTTTAAAAAATATTGCAGAACCAACTGAATTACTAACTGACCAAATTAAATCTTCAATTGAGCATTGGAATAAATGGTTTCCGACCTTGGTAGAAGGCAGTGGTTCGACAATGGATTTTGTAAGTTCAGCAACTATGACAATTGAATTTGACTTACAACAAACAAGACCATATTCAGGCAACAATGACTATCTAGAGAGTCCATTTATGTGTGAAATTGTAATTGTTGACGACAGAAAAAAAAAGTATAAACACAAACACGAAGGATGGTGGTTTCCGGAGACGAAATATGAAAAACTGGTGCTAACAGCACCTACAAGAAATTGGCGGGTTCAGTGCTTAAATGAAGCTTTGTGCTTCGTATCAAGTTTTGTGGGGGCAGACAGTTTAGTGCTTCGAAATCGCCAACTTCTTGTAGCTGCAAACCGTTAGGTGTAAGCGTAAAAAAAAAAGAAAAGACACATTTTAAGTATCATATAACTAAAAAAGAAATCCTACTAAAAATGTAAAATAAAGGTCACGGAACAATATGAAAATATGATTATTAATTAATAGCAAGGGGCTTCGCCCCCTGCTATCTAGGTAGGTTTAAAAATACACATAAAGATATACAATAAGTTGTTAATTTAAAATCACTCATGAAAAAACAAATTCCAGAGTACCAAATAAAACAAAACTTACTGAACACTTTTAGTAATCCTAAAGATTGTGCTAAAATAGTTAATGGTATAAAGAATAATTCAGACTATAATGTGGTTAACACTTTAGTTCCATACGTTATAAAAAACATACCTGCCTTTGAGAAACGATTTTTTGGTAATACTTTTCCCAAAGTAGCTATGGAATTGGGTACTCTGAAAACATATTTTTACAAACCCGAATCTTTAAAAAACGAAATAAATTGGGTTATCTTATCTGTTAAATATAACAAAGATCTTATAAAAAATTTTCTTTATCTTAGAAAATCTTTTGAACATGCAATTTTACTCGGGGAATTTGAGAAAGCTTTGCAATTACTCTCAAATACGGAAAAAGAAATTGGAGTTTCGATTTGGCTTTATGAATCAAAAATGCTTGTTTATGAATTAATGAAGAAACCAGAAGATGCGATTTCATTATTGTCAAGTATTAATGAATCAAGAATAGAAAATGATAAAAGTAAAAAAACAGAAAAAAAAAATAAGAGCAAGGATGAAAATGGATTTGTTTCGCTTTTACTACACTACTTATTATTTAGAGCTCAAAGAGATGTATCAGCTTTAAGATACGACCAAGATTTATTTGATAATTTTAAACGTAATAGGACAGAATTTCAAAAAGATTTTTACAATTACTATTTATTTAGATTGAATTTTTTCATTCATCATAATATTGAGGATCCATCAATGCCATTAGTTATGGAAGCTACTAACTCCATAGTTGATCGTTATACAGTATTGATTCAGGTACTCCAAGCCGCATTTTTAAAAAAGGAAAATGAGAGTATTGTTATTTCAAGGAGTAAACACCTCTATAAATTAACTGAAGATGCTTCTTTATTACCATACTTGTATCTTGACAATCCTAAATTCCAATGTGATGATTATTTTGACAAAGAATTCATTGAAATAATTGATCTATATTATGTAGGTAAATACTCTGAAGTTATAATTAAATGTAAAGAATATGTCAAACTAAGGACAGACAATTTCGAAGTCCTTAGATTTTATTGTTATAGTCTTTTATTTGCGAACAACGGATATAGCCCTATATACCAAGTTCAATCTCCAATAAATCAAATATGTAGGAAAATTTTCGATTCTTTGTCAGAAAATGATAATTCTTCTTCACTTTATAATCTTTATCAACTTAATAAAAATCTTTATAGCTTTTCTATCGCTAATGGACTAGATTACTTCATCAAAGAAGAAAATAATACTGAAAAATCAGATAAACTAAGGTTCTTATCAATAAAGAATTTTGATCCAATTTATTCAAAAATATACTCAGATGATAATACTGCAACTATTTATTTAGAAAATGCATTAAAAAACTTTGGTCAATCTATATCTATTGACCATCAGATTAAAAGAATCAACAAATCAATTATTAATAGTTCAAGTATTGTAGAACATATATTTGAAAAAGATTACGCAAAAATACTGTTTGAAAGAAATGAATTCCGAGAATCTTACGATGCTTGGATTTTAATTTTAGAAAAAAATAGACAACGAAATCCAGTTACTCAAATAGCTGTAAAATACGCATTTGATTGTTTGTTGAAACTCGAAGAATATCAAGACGCAATTAAATTATTTGTTAATGAATACATTAAGAATCCAATAGGCATAAAAAAGACAAATGTTGAATCATTTGTAGAGTTCTTAAAAAGGCAAAAGTATAAAAATATCAAGAGGACAATTGAACTTCCAATTTTTGTTGGATTAAATTCTTCTAAAGATACAGATAAAAGTTTTATTTTAAAATCATTTTGTGACTATTATGATGTCAAAAAACCTTCTGAACTATTTGAAGAAATCAGTGATATTGATTTAACTAAAATTGAAACGTTCTTTTATGTAATAGTAAGTGAAGACATTCTTAGGCATTATTATCATATCAATAGCACTCAGGAAGAACTTGAAGAAAAACAAAAGATTTTAATATATCTAATAAATTTAGGGTCTCCTAAAGTAGAACTTTATAAGAAAATACTTGATGAAGTATTTGAAGAACTCATAATATACAAAGGAAATAAAAAAATTGACGAAAGTAAAATTTATGCTAACGATCAAGCTATAATAAAATATGAATTAAAAGATATAGATGGTTTATATGATAGATTTATGACACAATTCAAGATGTTAGAATCTAAAAAAACACTTTTAGTATTAGATAATTTCTTTCATCCAAGTATAAACTCAGAAATTGCTGATTCAACGGTTCTTTCTGCGAATGTAAAATATACCGATAATGCAATATACCAAGTGGCATATAATCTATATGATGGTGTTAGAGATAAATTTTTGTTTAGTAAGTTTGGTCTTGGAACTTATTTAAGTACAAGAATTAGACATGGTGTTTTAGAAGGTGAATTACGTTCGGATTTTGTTGCCAATAATTTAGTCTTAAATAAAACGAATGAAAAATATGTAAATAATGAATATTGGACTCGAACTTATGGCTTAGATGAAAAAGGTAATAATGAATTATATAAAATGCTTTCAAAATTTTCAGAAAAAGTTGATGATTTGATAAGTTATTTTAAATCCGATGTCCTTCAAATAAAAATAATTGAAACGCAAAAGGGGTTCTTTAATTACGATATTAATCCTGAAACACTTTCTTTAGAAGCATTAGAAATTGCAATTCAAGCTAAAGATTCAGATGAGTTTAGCATGTTAGTAATTAAAAATTTATGGCAAATCACAGAACGGAATCTGCAAACTATTAGATTTTATATCAAAAATTATCTATCTGATGCATTTCATAAACTACTTAATGAATTATCTACAGATGCTAATATCCCCGAGTTAGCTCATATTAAAGATGATTTTAATAAAACAATTAGTGATATTAGAACAAATACAAACCAAAAATTAACCAGAATTGAAGGATGGTTTTATATTCAAGAGTCTAAATTTGATAATTTTAAGCTGGATGAATTGTTGAAAATTGTTTGGGATAGTACAGGGAAGTTTTATCCAAAAAAACCTCGTATCTGTAATTTCGAACTACAAGGAGCAGAAATCACAATTAATGCGTCATATGGTATCCATTTTAGTGATATATTGAGGATTTTTCTTACAAATATGTTTAAAAATAGCCCAGCTAGTAGTGATTTTAAAATTTCTACAAATATCGAGGATCAAATATTGGTTTTAACCTTTGAGAATTTTATAATTGTGAATGATAATGATTTGAATAAAGAATTTGAAACAATAATGGAAGCACCAAATAAATTACTATTAGAAGGGGGAAGTGGACTTATTAAAGCACAGAAAATAGTAAAATACGATTTAGGAGATATAAATAATTATGTATGTATAAGAGCAGTAGAAGGTAAATGTATTGCAACAATTAGAATAAATATTGAAAATTTAACGATATGAAAAAAATTCTTATAGTTGAAGATGAGCAAAGAAAGCTCGAAAATATTAAAGAATTTCTTAATAAAGAGTTTCCAGAAATAGAATTCGTTGATAAGCGTTCTTACATTTCTGCCACAAAAGAAATTTATGAACACTATCAGGATTATGATATAATCCTTTTAGATATGTCAATGACCACTTATGATGTTAGTGTTGATGAATCAGGAGGTGTTCCTGAACCTTTAGCAGGAGCAAATATTTTAGATACAATGTTTTTAATGGATATAACAACAAAAGTTATTGTAGTGACAATGTATGAAAGTTTCGTTGGGAAAAAATTATCAGAATTTGACATTGAGTTAAAGAATACTTACCCTGATAATTACATAGGTTTTGTGTTTTTTTCTTATCAAAAAACAGATTGGCAAATAAAATTAAAAAAATATATAACATCTTTATTATGATAAAAATACTAATTGTAGATGACTCAGAAAAAAAAATAACTTCTATACTTTCAGTCATAGTCGAAAATTGTTCAATTTCGGTAGAGAACATTGATGTTGCCAGGTCTATAAATTCAGGTCGTAAATTATTATGTAATAATGATTATGATCTTTTATTGCTTGACTTAGTTTTGCCCTTGAATGATGATGAAGACCCTGACATCGAAGAAGGACCAAAGTTTATTGATGAGATATATATCAATGAGCAAATAAACATACCAAATCAAATTATTGGTCTAACTCAATATGAAGAAAAGTATTCTGAACTAAAGAAAAGATTTGAGGATAAGGTTTGGTATTTAGTCAAATATGAACAATCAAAAAATGATTGGAAAACTAAGCTTCAAAACAAAATACTTCATTTAAGAAAGAATAAAGAATCGATTTTAAAATCAGTTTTAGAAAAAAATAAATTTGATATTGGAATTATATGTGCTTTACCTGAGGAGTTTTCTCAGGTAAAGGAAGCTTTTAATAAAGTTGAATGGAAAAAAGTGACAAACAATGACCATCCATTTGACCTTTTTAGTTGCACGGTCATTACTGTTTTTGGAAATTCAATTAGAGTAATTGCAGGTTGCGTTGGCAAACCGGGTATGTCTGCTACATCAATATTATCTACTACATTATATAATTTGTATAAAATTGACAATTTATTTATGACTGGTTTCTGTGCAGGTTTTGAATCTGATGATCTCGTTTTTGGTGATATAGTTATTGCTGAATCAATTCAAGACTATGGTGTTGGTAAGATTAAAGAAGATAAAACAGGTTCAATCAGTTTACTTAAAGAAATACACCAAATCCCTGCAAATTATGAGCTTATATCTAAATTAAATACATTTATTTCAGATGGTGAGAATATTGATAAAGTAAACCGAGCACTAAAAAAAATAAACTTATTAGAACCTCGTGATAATATAAAAGCCATTGCAGGCCCAACAGTTTGCGGCCCATTTGTTGTAACTTCTGAAACTCTAATGTCAGAATTGAAAAAAGATTCAAGAAAATTAAAAAGTCTTGATATGGAGGGATTTGGTTTGTATTTGACATCACATATTTTAAATAAAAAATGTTTATGGATTAAATCTATTGCAGATTTAGCAAATTCAGGTAAAGGAGATGAATTTCATGTCAGATGTTCTTATGCTAGTGCAATCTTTCTTTATTTTTTCATAAAGGAATCATTTTGAAAGGCAAAGAGAAACTTGTTATTTTAATAAAATCGAATGAAGAATAATTGAAATCATAACACATTGTAATATACGAAACCCCTGTCCTTGCGGATATGCTTATTGGATGTACAAATGGTGGTGCTGGTTGTTGGGATTTGCAATCCCAACTGTATGTATTATAAGGACTTGCCTGCGGCAGGCAGGTTTGCAATCCGCTTGTTTCTGATTTTCTTTCTTAAATGGAAAAGCGGAATATATTTTAAAGGATTACAATCCCCATAGCTAACGGGAAAGAATACAAAAACTGGGATTGCAATTTTTCCTTTAGGTCAAGACCGTTGGTTCCCAGTGGCAGTGCGCAATTTTATACATTTAAAGAAGCGGACATATCCGAGAGGACGGGTAAATTTTAGTTTTTTCATCTGTGTTTGATTCTTTGTTTTTACCCTGCAAAAGTAATTCATACCTGTTTCAACGAAAATAAGAAGGTGTTGACAATAAGATTACTAATTCAATTTGTTGATCCGTTAAATCAACGTTTTTACAAACAAGCAAACTTATATAAACTCAATATAAACATACTGTTTTTCAAACGTTTGACTTAATTCCATCACAATGTCATTTATTGATTTTCAATTCTTTAACGTCAAACACAACAAGCCCATGTCGGTAAAACGCTATATTTGCAATTCGTTATGGCAAAAAAATTACCCACCTATATATTCGTTATCCTGTCGGCTGCCTATTTTCTGATAGCAGGTGCCGGTTATAACATCATCCAATATTGTTGCGACTCGTGCGCCCACTCGGGTATCGAAGAGGTTGCACACATCTCATGCGATTCGTTGCACAAACACCAGCACGCAACTGCAACCCCACATGACCACGATGATGATATGGCTTGCTCTAATGTCGGCCATAATGCGAACGGATGTCATTTGTTACGGGTAAAGGTGGACATTCCATCCATTCAGTCGACATCGCAGCTTACTGGTAATTCCATTCAAAATATTGATTTACTCTACGTTTCCGAGGTTTTATTTGCCACATCCGGGCCCGAATCCTTCCGGAACACAATTCCTCCTCCCAATTCCCACATCCTAGCATCGGGGCGCGAATTATTAGCCCTCCATGCGGTACTTCTGATTTGATTTTATTGAATTGTCCTATGTTGGCAGGCAAATGTTTTTGCTTGCTAATTTCCGTACGCATTATTCACTAAATATTAATTCTAAAAATGAAAAAAACTGCTTTATTCTTTTATACAATATTATTTCTTTCTGCTTCATTGCAGGCCACCATCCGGGGCAAGGTTACCGATGCGAAAGGCGTGCCTGTTATGGGTGTAAACATTTACTGGTCGGGCACCACCATTGGGGTAGCATCGGGCGAGTCGGGCGAGTTTTCGGTAGAACCAACCACTGCCACCAACCGGTTGGTTTTCAGCAACGTGTCCTTTAACTCCGATACCGTTACCGTGCGAAACCCCGCGGAGCCGGTGCATGTAGTGCTCAGCGAGGTGATTGCGCTTTCCGAAGTTTCGGTCGTGACCAAAAACCTTGGCACCATAAAGGGGCGTACATCGGTAGTGCAGACCGAAAAAATCACAGCTGAGGAATTGTGCAAGGCAGCTTGCTGCAATTTATCCGAAAGCTTCGAAACCAACCCATCGGTAGATGTAACCTACAGCGATGCAGCTACGGGGGCCAAGCAAATAAAAATGCTCGGGCTGTCGGGCGCTTATGTGCAAATGCTTACCGAAAACATACCCAATCTGCGTGGGATATCTGCGCCTTACGGGCTGGGATTTATCCCCGGTCCCTGGATGGAAAGCATCCAAGTGTCGAAAGGCACAGCATCAGTCGTCAATGGGTACGAAGCCATTACAGGCCAGATTAATGTGGAATACAAAAAACCGCAAACCAGCGAAATTGTGGCGGCAAATGTTTTTGCAAGCGATGCCGGCAGAGTGGAAGCAAACGTGAATGCATCGGCTGTGCTGTCGCCCGCTCTGTCGACCGGGATTTTGCTTCATGCCTCCGACGAGTTTACGTCCATTGATGATAATGGCGACGGGTTTATGGATATACCCATGGTGAAACAATATAACTTCATCAACAGGTGGTATTACAAAAAAGGCGATTATATCTCCCAGGCCTTTTTCCGTGCTCTCTCCGAAAGCAGGATGGGCGGGCAGGTTTCGGGCAACTACCACATCGGGATTGAAACGGAACGCTACGAGTTTTTTCTGAAAAACGGTTATATATTCAATCATGAGAATGACGCCAGCATTGGTTTCATCGTAAGTGGATCGCTGCATACGCAAAATGCGCTCTATGGCCTGAAAAAATACGATGGCGAGCAGGGAAACCTCTATGCCAACTTCATTTACCAACGGAATTTCGGGCATGCCCATAAACTATCGACCGGGGCAAGCTTTAATTTCGACGACTACAACGAAACGTTGTTTCTGACACAATCATCGGTCTTCCCCCGCAGGGAATACGTGCCGGGTATTTTTGCTGAATACACGCTGGACCTGCACGATAAATTGATTGTATTGGCAGGTATCCGTGGCGATTATAATTCGCGTTACGGCAGTTTCGTAACGCCCCGCCTGCATCTGAAATACAACCTGAACGAGCATCTGCATTTCCGCGGGAGCGCCGGCAAAGGATTCCGCTCGCCCAATGTGCTGGCCGAAAACAATTACCTGCTGGCAAGTAACCGCGCCCTGAATATTGAACCAAACCTGAAAATGGAACAAGCCTGGAATTACGGACTGAGCGCACAGAGCTACATACACCTGTTCGGCAAAGAGTTAAGCCTTACGGGCGAATGGTATTACACCAATTTCAGGGAGCAGGTAGTGGTGGATATGGATTCCGACCCGCACGCCGTGAGTTTTTCGAACCTGAACGGGAAATCCTTTGCGAGCAGCGGGCAAGTGGAAGCAAACATGGAAGTTGCAAAAGGCCTGACTATGACCCTGGCTCATCGCATCAACGATGTGAAGACAACCATTGGCGGTGTATTGCGCGAAAAACCGCTGACAAACAGGTCGAAAAGCCTGATTACAGCTTCGTACCAGACTCCGCTCAAGCAATGGCAGCTGGATGCTACCGTGCAGTTCAACGGCGGCGGCCGCCTTCCCGACCCCGACCCGGCAAACTCATTTGCCTGGGAAAAAGAATTTCAACCATATACAATCGCAAATGCCCAGGTGACAAAGTATTTCAAAACCTGGTCGGTTTACCTTGGTTCGGAAAACATAACCAGTTTTGTGCAGAAAAACCCCATCGTGGATGTCGGAAATCCGTTTAGCAACAATTTCGATGCCTCCATGGTGTGGGGCCCCATGCACGGGCGGAAACTATATGTAGGCTTCCGGTGGGCGCTGGCAAGGGAGTAATACCAACTGTACATTTAAAATAGTCCAATCTATTTTAAATGTCTACTGTTGTTAATGCCGATCGAGTAATTCGAGATTCCGCTTGCGGAAGGCATGTCGTTTAATCCCGTTACACGTGATGTTTCATTAGACGAACTTGCCTGCGGCAGGCAGGGTCGACATT
>JAAFGX010000019.1 GCA_010365115.1 Paludibacter sp. | reverse complement strand
AATGTCTACTGTTGTTAATGCCGATTGCAAATTCCGCTTGCGGAAGGCTTACAAACAAATTGGACAATCCCGTTACACGGGATGTTCCATAAGATGAACTTGCCTGCGGCAGGCAGGGTCGAAATTGGACTATATTGTTTGTGCAATCGGTATAAGAATTGTGATTCTGACATTAAGAATTGTTAATAGTATTAAAAAGCCACTTTCAATTAGTTGAAAGTGGCTTTTTGATATTATTATATGATCTGAATTTTTTTGGAGTTACTTTTTAGATAATGTCAAATGTCAGATTAATTCAATTGATATATTTTTGAATCGTAAGAGCAATCTCATTCATCTCTTCATTACTGAGTTTTAATTTTGGATTCTTAAAATTCATATCTGATTCATTATTGATAGGAATCAAATGAATGTGCGCATGAGGTACTTCCAGACCGATAATGGCAACTCCAATTCGCAGACATGAAATGCTATTTTCAATTGCCTTTGATACTTTTTTTGAAAAAAGGATCATGTCGCTTAGAGTAGCATCGTCTAAATCAAATATATAATCCACTTCTTTTTTCGGGACTACAAGTGTATGTCCTTTAGACAAAGGGTTGATGTCCAAAAAAGCAAAGAATCGCTCGTCTTCGGCAATTTTGTAACACGGGATTTCACCTGCTATTATTCTGCTGAATATTGTCATTGTTAATGGTTGATTTAGGAATAGTGATTGGTTGGGTTTAAATATCTATAAACTATTGACTGTGAACTATAAACTACCCACTACAAACTTATCTCCACTACTTCAAATTCCAATACCCCCGAAGGAACAGAGACAGTTGCAGTTTGTCCTACTTTTTTTCCGAGTAAACCTTTGGCAATTGGTGTTGTCACCGAAAGTTTACCTTCTTTAAAATTGGCTTCGCTCTCTGAAACAATCATATAGGACATAATTTGTCCTGTTTTGATGTTTTTTATCTTTACACGGGTTAGAATTTGCACTACTTTCGTGCTTATTTTTGACTGATCTATCATTCTTGCAGAAGCCACAGTTTCTTTCAATAAAGAAATTCTCATTTCCAGCATTCCTTGCGCTTCCTTAGCGGCATCGTATTCTGCGTTTTCAGATAAGTCACCTTTGTCGCGCGCTTCTCCGATTTGTTTCGAAATGGCAGGACGTTGAACTCTTTCCAGTTCGTTCAAATCATCTACCAGTTTTTTGTAACCTTCGGCTGTCATATAATTTACTGCCATAGTTTTATCTCCTAATTTTAGGTTTGTTTTAAAAGTATATAACAAAAAAGAATTCCGACAATATACGCCGGAACTCTCATTCTTGTGTTTGTTTTTTTATTAAGTACAAATATACAAGCTTTTTTTTAATATGAAGCAAATAGATTTGTGTTTAAAAGCATTCTTTTGTATAAAACACATTAAATTGCTAGAAATAGGCTATATATGTGTGTCGAAAATGTGAATTAATACTTTCTGTTGAATATTTCAGAATAGATAAATGCTCTTCTTGCTTCTTCCGGTGAGTTAATCGAATATTCATTGACTGGCTGAATTGCCAACACCACTTTCTTTTGATCTGAATATGATTTGTTCGATGATGTAATTTGGGATGCATTCCTTTTTGCCCGTAGTTTTGAACTGTCATCAGTGGTTTCATAACTCATTATTGTCACCGGTTCAACTTTTACGGGTTCAACCTTTGTAATAGGTTCTTCGTATATTTCTTGAGTCTCTTCTTCAACAGGAGTTAATTCTCTTAAAACATCTTGCCAACTGCGTTTGGTGGTTGAAGGTGCAGTACTACTGGAATCGGTCTTTTTCTTCTTAAGTAATCCGCTTAAGCCTGCTACCGCAAGAATGATCAGATATATATAATCGCCAAAACTGTCCATGATGAATTGTGTTTGTGTGTGACAAAAATACACATTCTTTTTTTTAAATCCTATAAATTAGTCAATTATTTTTAGGTCAGGCTATAACAAAACAATGGGTAACTTCACAGCCACCCATTGCACATTTTAACCTAAACCTTAACTATGAAAAATTTATCTGTTTGTTTACTCTACAAAAGTGAGAATAATTTTTGAATCGTGCAAATAAAAAATGAATTTAAATTCTAATTCTTATATATTGCCATTACAATATACTGTTGTATTTCTGATAATATACACATTATTAGGCTTGTGAAGTAGATGAAAAAGTTCGTTAAAAAAACAAAAAATGATTTTATTTATGCTATTTATACAAATTTGATATGTTTATAAGAGAGGATTTCAGACTCAATCAAGGAATTTAGCGATTAATGTATGCCTAAATTATGTTTTTTATGCAATGAATTTTGAATTAGTTACAGTACTTTTGTGTCTTTAAAAATTATATCTCAAAAAAAATGAAAACAAACGAACTAACTGTCGAGTCAACGGACTTTAAATCCGCTTTGAATGACAAAAAACTCTTTATTGAAACATACGGTTGCCAGATGAATGTAGCCGATAGCGAAGTTGTAGCTTCTATAATGCAAATGGATGGTTTTGCCTTAACCGACAAAATTATGGAAGCAGATGCCATTTTTGTGAATACCTGCTCCATTCGTGATAATGCCGAGCAAAAGGTAATTAATAGGTTGAAGTATTTTGAAACACTGAAGCGAAAGAATAAAAAGTTGATCATAGGCGTAGTGGGTTGTATGGCCGAACGTGTAAAAGATGAACTTATTAATGATTATGGGGTGAATATTGTCGTTGGTCCGGATGCTTATATGGATATTCCCAATTTAATTGGAACGGTTGAAAACGGGAATAAAGCCATTAATGTAGAACTTTCAACAACCGAAACCTATAGTGAAATTTTGCCATCGCGTATTGGAAAATCAATATCCGGTTTTATTTCTATAATGAGAGGCTGCAATAACTTCTGCTCATATTGCATTGTTCCTTACACCCGTGGACGAGAACGAAGCAGGGATGTTGAGAGTATTCTGAACGAATTGAAAGATTTACAATCCAAAAATTATAAGGAGGTTACATTACTAGGGCAAAATGTAAATTCATTTCATGTGGAGAAAGAAGGAGAAATCGTTGAATTTCCCGATTTGCTAAGAATTGTAGCCGAGGCAGCCCCCAAAATCCGTTTTCGTTTTTCTACCTCGCATCCCAAAGATATGTGTGATCGCACGCTCGAAACCATTGCACAACATCCAAATCTGTGCAAATCCATTCATTTGCCTGTACAGTCGGGGAGTAATAAGATATTGAAGTTGATGAATAGAAAATATACCCGCGAATGGTATCTGGAACGTATTGCGGCCATACGCCGAATTTTACCCGATGCTTCAATAAGCACTGATGTATTTTGTGGTTTCCACGACGAAACAGAAGAGGATCATCAGGAAACACTTTCTTTGCTACGTGAAGTAAATTTCGACTTGGCATTTATGTTTAAATACTCCGAACGTCCGGGAACTTTTGCTGCAGAAAATTTACCTGACAATATATCAGAAACAGAAAAATTACGACGATTGGCCGAAATCATTCAGATTCAAAGAGAATTGACTAACCAAGGTAATCAACTCGATATTGGAAAAACTTTTGATGTTCTTGTAGAAGGATTTTCAAAAAAGTCGAAAGAACAACTTTTCGGGCGTACATCCCAAAATAAAGTGGTTATTTTTCCACGGTTGGGACGAAAAATTGGTGAGACTATCCAGGTGAAGGTTTTTAGCGCTTCTTCTGCAGCACTCATCGGAGAAGTTATTGAATAAATAGAATTTATTTCAGACGTATAAATTCTTTAGAGGTGGCAAAGTAATATTGCTGCCTTTTTTTAGTGCATTCTTTTGGAATAGAAATTTTAGTTTATAGATAAATTTTTTACAATTAATTAAAGAAAAATTTCCGTAATATCTTGCTTTGTTGAAATCAAAGTAGTACTTTTGTGGAAAATTTCAAAAGGTCAATATGTGAATTGATTTTGTTGAATTTGAGGGAATTGGTTGTCCAAATCGATAGTCTTATGTTGTAAATAATGACAAAATGATATTTTATTATTGGTTAAATGCTCCTTCGAAATTCGTTTTTGTACATATTTCCGGCAATATTTAATGTATTATTGGAGAATTTCGATTCAAAATTCTTGTTTTTCGAATTTGTTTCTGAAGTGTTTTTCAGTTTTAATTAACAATAGTTACTACGGAAATAGACTTCTTATTTCCATTTGATACAAATATTATATTAAATTAAATATACTCACAAGAGAAAAAAGTAATTTATGACAAAAGTAAAATCTTTGGCAGAACTCACAAAAATGAAGGAAGTGCTTGAAGCTGGTAAAGCCAAGTATAAAAAACATCTTCATGTTTGCGGGGGAACAGGTTGCCATGCGGCTCAAAGTAAAAGTTTAGATGCAAACTTAAAGGAAATCCTTTTGGATAAAGGTTTGCACGAAGAAGTTCATGTTACAATGACAGGCTGTTTTGGCTTTTGCGAAAAAGGACCTATTGTTAAAGTTCTTCCGGATAATACATTTTATACAGAGGTTACACCCACTGATGCAAGGGATATTATTGATGAGCATATTGTGAAAGGAAACAAGGTGGAGCGTTTATTTTATACCGATCCAACTAACAACGAACAAGTTAGCGATTCCGAGAAAATGGGATTCTACAAGAAGCAACATCGTATAGCGTTGCGAAATTGCGGAGCTATAAATCCCGAAAACATAAACGATTCAATTGTAAATGATGGTTATCAGGCGCTTGGGAAAGTTTTGACGCAGATGAATGCGCAACAAACCATTGATATAATTAAAAAATCGGGTTTAAGAGGTAGAGGAGGAGGTGGTTTTCCAACGGGATTGAAATGGGATATTACCAGCAAAGTAGAAGCCGATCAAAAATATGTGGTTTGTAATGCCGACGAAGGTGATCCGGGTGCATTTATGGATCGTGCCATTTTGGAAGGCGATCCGCATTCAGTGATTGAAGCAATGGCCATTTGCGGCTATTCAATTGGCGGATCAAAAGGGTTGGTGTATATCCGTGCAGAATATCCATTGGCCATTACCCGATTGAAAATGGCAATAAACCAGGCGCGTGAACTTGGTTTGCTGGGTGAAGATATTTTAGGAACAGGTTTCAGTTTCGATATTGAATTACGTTACGGAGCTGGTGCTTTTGTGTGTGGTGAAGAAACGGCGTTGATACATTCCATGGAAGGTTTACGTGGTGAACCAACTTTTAAACCACCATTTCCTTCAGTTTCGGGTTATCTTGGAAAACCTACTAACGTAAATAATGTGGAAACATTTGCCAATATTCCTGAAATAATAAACAAAGGAGCTGAATGGTTTGCAAGTATTGGAACTGAAAAATCGAAAGGAACAAAAGTATTTGCATTGGCAGGAAAAATTAATAATGTTGGTTTGATTGAAGTGCCAATGGGAATTACATTGCGCGAAATTATTTTCGAAATTGGTGGTGGAATTAAAGATGGTAAAAAATTCAAAGCGGTTCAAACCGGTGGTCCTTCGGGCGGTTGTTTGACTGAAAAACATTTGGATACACCCATCGATTATGATAATTTGGTTGAAGTGGGATCGATGATGGGTTCGGGCGGAATGATTGTGTTGGATGAAGACGATTGTATGGTTTCTGTTGCAAAATTCTATCTCGATTTTATAGTAGAAGAATCGTGCGGAAAATGTACGCCTTGCCGCATAGGAAATAAACGATTGTACGAGATTCTGGAAAGAATAACTCAGGGTAAAGGAACAATGGAAGATTTGGAACGACTCAAAAACTTAAGTTCGGTAATCAAAGATACTTCTTTGTGCGGTTTGGGTCAAACCTCTCCAAATCCCGTGCTTTCTACTATTCAGAATTTCAGAGAAGAATACCTGGAACATATTGTTGATAAAAAATGTCGTTCGGGTCAATGTAAAGCCCTGTTGCATTATTATATTGAACCTGATTTGTGTGTAGGTTGTACTGCTTGTAAGCGTTGCTGTCCGGTGAATGCAATTACCGGTGATAAGAAACAACTCCATGTTATCAATCCTGATATTTGTATTAAATGTGGTGCTTGTGAAGAAAAATGTGCATTCGATGCCATTAGTATTAAATTAGAAAAAAACATACTCGTAGAACATGGAAATGATTAAACTGACAATAGATAATAAATTAGTGGAAGTTGAAAAAGGAACTTCACTTTTGAAAGCAGCCAGAAAAGTAGGAATAGAAATCCCTACTCTTTGTCATTTCGAGCTTTGCGATATGAAAATTGAAAACAAGCCCGGTGGTTGCCGAGTGTGTGTGGTGGAAGTGGACGGAAGAAAAAATCTTGCTCCATCTTGCGCTACAGAAGCAACTGCAGGAATGGTAGTAAATACTCATAATATCCGCGTATTGAATGCTCGCCGCACCATAGTGAAGTTGATGATTTCCGATCATCCATTCGATTGTTTGGTGTGTGCAAAATCTGGAAGTTGCGAATTACAAAGCATTGCTACAAAATTCGGTATACGCGACATTCCTTATCAGGGCGAAAAATCGACTTATCGCAAAGATACTTCCCCTTCTATTATTCGCGATGTGGATAAATGTATTATGTGTCGCCGTTGCGAAATGATGTGCAACGAAGTGCAAACTGTGGGTGCATTGTCGGCGGTAAATCGTGGATTTAAGTCGGTGGTGGCTCCTGCTTTTGAAATGGATTTGGAAAAATCACCTTGTACGTATTGCGGACAATGCGTTTCAGTTTGTCCGACAGGTGCATTGACTGAAGTCGATCACTC
The DNA here is from genome assembly GCA_010365115.1 of Paludibacter sp. Classification (GTDB taxonomy): domain Bacteria; phylum Bacteroidota; class Bacteroidia; order Bacteroidales; family Paludibacteraceae; genus Paludibacter. The sequence goes on along the minus strand of JAAFGX010000019.1, from coordinate 50,344 downwards.
AAACGATGTGCTTCGTGCATTATCAGATAGAACTAAAACGGTGATTGTGCAAACTGCTCCTGCTGTACGTGCAGCGTTAGGCGAAGAATTTGGATTGGAGCCGGGAACTTCGGTAACCGGAAAAATGGCTGCCGCTTTGCGCCGTTTGGGATTTAAATATGTTTTCGATACCGACTTTGCTGCTGACCTTACTATTATGGAAGAAGGAACGGAATTGCTCGGCCGTTTAAACCGTCATTTGAGTGGCGATTCTACCGTGCACTTACCAATGTTGACCTCTTGTTGTCCGGGTTGGGTGAATTTCTTTGAGCATAATTTCCCAGATATGTTGGATATTCCATCCACGGCAAAATCCCCACAACAAATGTTTGGTGCTATAGCCAAATCGTATTTTGCAGAGAAAATTGGCGTTCATCGCAATGACTTAGTTGTAGTTTCTGTAATGCCTTGTCTGGCAAAAAAATATGAATGTCAGCGCGATGAGTTCAAAGTGAATGGAAATCCTGATGTGGATTTCTCAATTTCTACTCGCGAATTGGCTCAATTTATCAAACAAGCAAATATTGATTTTATGGATTTACCCGATGAAGGTTTTGACAATCCTATGGGTGAATCGACTGGAGCTGGAGTTATCTTCGGAAATACCGGTGGCGTAATTGAAGCTGCATGTCGTACTGCTTACGAATTGCATACCGGAAAAACGTTGGAGACAGTCGAATTTGAATCGTTGAGAGGAATGGAAGGTATTCGTTCTGCTACCATCGATTTTGATGGTTTGCCAATCAATATCGGAATCGCTCATGGATTGGCAAATGCACGCACGTTGTTGAATGACATAAGAGCCGGGAAATCAAAATATCATGCCATTGAGATCATGGCTTGCCCCGGCGGTTGTATTGGCGGTGGGGGTCAACCTTTCCATCATGGAAATAGTGAAATTTTGAAGAAACGAGCTTTGACACTTTATTCAGAAGATTCTTCGAAAACGATACGTAAATCGCATGAAAATCCACATATTATAAAATTGTACGAAGAGTATTTAGGGGAACCTTGCGGTCACAAATCACACCAACTATTGCATACTGAGTATTTTGACAGAAGCGATGAGGTTGCAATTCATCACGATTAATATCGGATGAATACAAATCATTCAACTCTAAATTAAGCGGATTATCTATAAATCATTTTAAAATTAATCGTATGGTTAGCAAGATATTAACAGAAGAAAATAAAAATAAATCAGAGGAAGTGAGAAAGTTTTCACTACCCGATTCTGAGCATAGAATTCAGGAATTTGATAAGACTCCAACAATGTATTCATACATGTCACCTGAAAAAGAAAAAGAAAAAGTAAAGGTGAAAGTGAAGTTGTCGGATGAAAAAGTCAACAAAATAATGGAGATTTGCGAGTTGTTTGGTAACGAAGGCGGCGAATTAATTAACGTGTTGCATCAAACTCAACATGCATTTGGGTATTTGCCTGCCGAAGTACAGGAAGTGATTGCTCATGGTTTAAATCTCTCTACAGCACATGTTTATGGTGTAGTGACATTCTATTCTTATTTCACCATGATCCCTAAAGGACGTTTTCCAATCTCTATTTGTACTGGAACTGCTTGCTACGTTCGGGGTGCCGAAAAAGTGTTGGAAGAATTTAAACGCCAATTGGGAATTGCTGTTGGAGAAACATCTGCCGACGGCAAATTCTCGTTGAGTTGCCTGCGCTGCGTGGGTGCTTGTGGGTTGGCTCCTGTAATTTTGGTTGGCGATAAAGTGTACGGCCGCGTTTCGCCTGATGGTGTAAAAGCAATTTTAGAAGCGTATAAGGACAAATAATTCTTTTAGAATATAAATCGAAAAATTAAATATTGAAAAGCCCTGAATATTAATTATTCGGGGCTTTTGTTATTTTGTAGTTTTTGTTTTCTTGCTGGAGAAATGCTTGGAATCTCCCCATGCAGCATACCCAACTTTGTGATTCACTAAATGAACCCGTACATCAATGCAATTTTTGCAATCATCAGCGTTTTCGTCGGTGCAAGGTTTGTTTTCGTAAAGAGCATAACTGTCCCGATATTTTCCAGGAGTGATATTTGGCATCAGGATATTTGCCCCAATTTGAATCGCTTTCTCGCGTCCCATTTTATCAATTGTTTGCAAAGCAGTGGTGGCAACAATATTGATGTCTTTCATCATGATACGAAGGATGGCAATCATTCTTAGCGTGAGTTTAAACCTTTCGTTCAATGGTAAAAGTCCTTCTTTGAATTTATAAAGAGGTGTTTTTCTGTGTTCTATGTAAGGTCCCATGCCGCACATATCAATATCAAAGTTTTTCATAAACAAAAGATCATCTGCCAAATGTTCTATTGTTTGAAATGGCAATCCAACCATGACACCGGTTCCCACCTGATACCCAATTTTCTTGAGCGTTTTTAAAGCGTTGAGGCGGATTTGAAAATCATGGTTTTCATCCTGAGGATGAATTTTATAATACAATTCCTCGTTTGATGATTCAATCCTAAGCAAATACCGGTGTGCACCACTTTCGAACCATTTCTGGTAGGTTTCCGGAGTTTGTTCGCCACACGAAAGTGTTATTCCAATTTCGTTGTTTGAAATTTGTTTGGAAGCAAGAATTATAGTATTGATTTTTTCGATAAAAGTAGTGCTGCAAATCTCTCCGGATTGTATGGCAACAGAGCCATATTTATTTTCATAAGCAAATTGAATGGCCGTTAATACTTCTGATTCTTCAAGCGAATAGCGTTTGTTTTCAGTGTTCGATTTGCGAATTCCACAATACAAACAATCCTTAGCACATACATTTGACAATTCAATTAAGCCACGCAAATAAACAGTATTGCCAACACTTTCCTCTTTTATTTTAGCCGAATGTTTGAAAAGAATAATCTCATCTTCTCCTTCAGCCTTCAGAAGTTGAATAATTTCGTCTTTTGAGAATTCTGATTTATTTAAAAGTTCTGCTATTGACATCTATATTTTGAAAAATGGGTTTTAATAAAATAAGCCATGAAATTTAATTTTCCGATTTAGGGGCTTGGGGTTTGAATGGTGCAGTAGCTCTTTCAAAAATCCCATTCATATAGGCAATAGCCAAACCGTAATTTGTAACGGGAACACCAGCTTCTATTGCAGATCGCAGCCTATTGTGGAGTTGTTTTTTTGTAACCATGCAGCCCCCGCATTGAATCACCATTGCATAATGTTTAATATCTTCGTTGATTTCCGAGAGTCCTGCAACAACTTTGAATTCTAATTTTTTTTCTGTAAATTTCAATAGCCAGTCTGGAATTTTAAACCTGCCAATATCGTCGCAACTAACCTGATGTGTACACGATTCTAAAATCAAAACTTTATCACCATCTTTCAATTCAGAAATAGAAGGTGTTCCTTCAATATATTTATCAAAATCACCTTTAATACGGGCAAAAACAATACTAAATCCGGTTAAAGGTATGTCCTCAGGAATAATGCTGGAAACATATCCAAATGCCTGGCTGTCAGTTACTGCCAATGCAGGCTTGATGCCGAGTTTTAAAAAGTCTTCTATCTCAGTTTCTTTTATCACTACAGTGATACAATCGTTATCCAACACATCCCGTATTGCCATGTTTTGTGGTAAAATCATTCGTCCATCGGGAGCTTCACTATCCACAGGTGTAATAAGCAAAACTACATCCTTAGGTTTTACTAAATCTGCAAATAAGGATGGATTTTGATAGGCGGTTTTAGGAATGGTTTCTTTTATCAGTTCAATTAATTCATTCAAATTTGTTGCAGCTAATGTGCTAAACTCAATTATTTCTGACGAGGTTATTGATTTTATGGTGTCGGCAGTAAGTATATTGATCTTTTCAATGTCACTTTTATTATGTACAATTAGATATGGAATTTCATTCTCATTGAATCGCTTGATCAAGTCCAATTCATAAGTTTTAAATTGATTATGAGCAAGTAACAAGATGGCACAATCCACTTGTTTAATAACTTCCATTGTTTTTTTTACCCGTTTATCGCCCAATTCGCCTGAATCGTCAATGCCTGCTGTGTCAATTAAAATGGCAGGTCCAATTCCAAATATCTCTACCGACTTTTTTACAGGATCTGTTGTCGTACCTGCTTCGCTGGAAACGATCGCTAAATCTTGTCCGACTAACAAGTTGATAAACGAACTTTTTCCATTGTTTCGTCTGCCAAAAATTCCAATATGTGGTTTGATGTCTTTTCCTTTGCTCATAAAACGAAATAAGATATTAATGATATTTAAAAAAAGTGTTCTACATTTTAAAAATACAAATCACGCTGTCCGCTTTTTATTTTTTCAATTTTGTCCCTGACCGATTTTATTATTTTTTCATCATCCAGTTTTAATATGTTTTTCTCAATGGCTTTCCAGCCTTTTATCGCAGTTTCTTCTTTTGCGTAATCTTCTATGTATTCAGCCAAAGTAAGAATAGCATTTGGTGAACAGAAACGCTTTATAAATCCCGGAACAGAAAATTCCATAAAATGTTCACCCGTTCGACCCCGACGATAGCAAGAAGTGCAAAAAGAAGGAATCATATCCTGATCAAGTAATTCATCAATTATGTCACTCAAAGATCGATCATCGTTAATTTTAAACTGACCTTTATCTAAATCCTTGTTGCTTTCGGATTTAGAATAACTTCCCAGTTCAATTTTAGTTCCACCATCAATTTGTGAAACTCCATACTGGATAATTTCATTGCGTAATTTCTCTGGTTCGCGGGCTGTCAGAATCATTCCTGTATAAGGAACCGCAAGTCTTAAAATGGCAATTAACTTCGTAAAGTCTTCATCTGAAACAAAATACTTATCACCAAAGTTTAATGAAGAAGCATCTTTTATACGGGGAAATGAAATGGTGTGCGGTCCAACATTGTAGCAAGCTTCGAGGTGATTGGTGTGACGAACCAGACTTAACACTTCAAACCGCCAATCGTATAATCCAAACAATGCACCAATTCCTACATCGTCCAAACCTGCTTCTTGTGCACGATCCAGCGATGTAAGTCGGTAGTCAAAATCCGATTTTTTACCGCTTAAATGATAGGTTTTATATGCTTCCCGATTGTAAGTTTCCTGAAAAACCTGAAAAGTACCAATTCCGGATTCTTTTACTGTGCGGAAACCTTCAATTTCCATCGGTGCAGCATTGATATTTACCCTGCGAATTTCACCGTTTCCTTTTTTTACACTATAGGCAATTTTCACTGTTTCTGCAATATATTCGGGAGTATACTGTGCATGTTCTCCGTAAACCAAAATCAATCTTTTCTGACCGTTTTCTTCCAATGCTTCCACTTCCTGAATTATTTCATTTTCGTTCAGCGTTTTTCGTACCGCTTTGTTATTTGAAGTTCTGAAACCGCAATAGGTACAATTATTCGAACATTTATTTCCTATGTAGAGTGGTGCAAAAAGTACAATTCTGTTGCCGTAAATGTTGTTTTTTAGTGTTTTTGCACCCTCCTTTATTTCGTTGATTAGCTGAGGGTCGTTGGTATTTATAAGTACAGCTACTTCCTCGAGGTTTAATCGTTTTTTAGATAACGATTTAGCTATGATTTCTATTACTTTCTCTTTGTTAGAAGGGATGTTGTTGATATAATTCCAGATTTCTTCACTATCAATAAATGGAGTCATTGGAATATCCGGTAATTTGTATATCTCGGGAGTAAATTTCATTATGATAATTGGTTACATGATAAAAAATTGAAGAATTACAATCGTTTAAAATGCAATTTGGTTTTATGCGAGTTTTAAAATAAAGTGCAAAGTTACTATTTTAAATGACGGGTTTAAAAAAATACATATAGCACAGTACCTATATTTCGCTTTCTTATCATACTTTAATAAAAAAAATATCATTCAAAGAAGGCTTGTCTTTATTCATTAGCCTATATTCTCTTATTTTTGTTTTTTATTGTAAGTGCTTGATATAATAATATATGTAAATGCTTTTTTATTATTCTAACAATCATAAAACAATAGTTTTGTAATATTTGCATAATTATTAGTTTAAAACACTATATTATTGGCACTTTAATTAAAGAATTATTTCCTTAATGACTTGCAGTATCGAAATCAAAATAGTACTTTTGCGTAAAATTTCAGGGAAGATGTATGGTTAATTAATATATTGAAATACAGTTAATTAAAATACCTCTAATGAATGTGTAAGAATTGCAAACCAATTTAGTAACAAAAGTATTTTTAAATTCCATATCACAAATTTACATTTGTATCTTCTAACATTATTATAAACTAAAACAAAAATCTATGTGGTTAATTGATTCCTCTATTGGGAGAAAGCTTATTATGAGTATCACGGGAGTTTTTCTCGTGCTGTTCCTGTTGTTTCACAGTATCATGAATATAGTGGTGATTATTTCGCCGGAAGGATATAACATGATTAATGAATTTCTGGGAGCAAACTGGTATGCACTGGTTGGTACGGCTGTGTTGGCAGGCGGTTTTGTGATTCACATTTTGTATGCTCTCTATTTAACGTTTCAAAACAATCGCGCTCGTGGTGCTGTCCGTTATTCAGTTTCTAAAAGTCAAAAAAGTGTGAACTGGTCATCACGTAACATGTTCGTGTTAGGTATGATTGTATTGGGTTTCCTTGGATTACACTTGTATCACTTTTGGTTCAAAATGCAATTTGCCGAAATTACAGGTATCGAAACAGGTGCATTTCATCCTGCAGATGGGGCATCTTATGTTGCCGATTTATTTAGTAACTGGATTTACTGTGTAATCTACATTGTATGGTTAGTTGCATTATGGTTCCATTTAACACATGGAGTATGGAGTGCATTACAAACAGCCGGTTTAAACAATCAAACATGGTTGCCAAGGGTAAAAGTGATTGCAAACATTATTTCTACCATTGTTATATTGATGTTTATGTCAATTCCGGTGTATTTTTTAATTGGTAATTGTTCATACTAAAATGGAAATCCTGATAAATGTTGGGAGCAAATCTTAAAAAATAAATTTAATTATGGCAAAGAGAGAACAATCTGCTTCGGTAGATACAACTAAAATAGATGCCCGCATTCCGGAAGGAGCGTTGGCCGAAAAATGGAGTAATTATAAAGCACATCAAAAACTTGTAAATCCTTCCAATAAACGTCGTTTGGACATTATTGTGGTTGGAACTGGTTTGGCAGGAGCATCAGCTGCGGCTTCGTTGGCCGAATTAGGCTTCAATGTATTGAACTTTTGTATTCAGGATTCACCACGTCGTGCCCACTCTATTGCTGCACAAGGTGGTATCAATGCTGCAAAAAATTATCAAAACGATGGTGATTCGGTTTACCGTCTTTTCTACGATACAATTAAAGGTGGCGACTACCGCGCCCGCGAAGCCAACGTGTACCGTTTGGCTGAAGTTTCGAATGGTATTATCGACCAATGCGTTGCTCAGGGAGTTCCCTTTGCTCGCGAATACGGTGGTTTGTTAGATAACCGTTCGTTTGGTGGAGCTCAGGTGTCGCGTACGTTTTATGCTAAAGGACAAACCGGACAACAATTGTTACTCGGAGCTTATTCAGCTTTGAGTCGCCAGATTGGTAAAGGTGCTGTGAAATTATATTCACGATACGAAATGTTGGATGTAGTTGTAATTGAAGGTCGTGCTCGCGGAATCATTGCTCGCAACCTTGTTTCTGGTAAAATTGAACGTTTTTTTGCTCATGCCGTGGTGGTAGGAACGGGTGGTTACGGAAATACATTCTTCCTATCAACCAATGCCATGACTTCAAACGGATCGGCAGCGGTTCAAATGTATAAAAAAGGAGCTTATTTCTCTAATCCGGCTTATGCTCAAATTCACCCAACTTGTGTTCCTGTTCATGGCGAAACCCAATCGAAACTGACATTGATGTCAGAATCGCTTCGTAACGACGGTCGTATCTGGGTTCCAAAGAAAAAAGAAGATGCTGAAGCTATCCGTGCAGGTAAGAAAAAAGCGACTGATTTATCGGAAGACGAACGCGATTATTATTTGGAACGTCGTTATCCTGCATTTGGAAACTTAGTTCCCCGCGACGTGGCTTCACGTGCTGCAAAGGAACGATGTGATGCTGGTTTTGGAGTTGGAAATACCGGTTTGGCTGTTTATCTTGATTTTTCTACGTCTATCAATCGTTTAGGCGAAAATGTAATCCGTGAACGTTACGGAAACCTTTTCCAAATGTACGACAAAATTGTAGACGAAAATCCATATCATACACCAATGATGATTTATCCGGCTATCCATTACACAATGGGTGGCATCTGGGTAGATTACGAACTTCAGACTTCTGTAAAAGGCTTGTTCTGTATTGGTGAAGCCAATTTCTCCGATCATGGTGCCAATCGTTTGGGCGCTTCGGCGTTGATGCAAGGTTTGGCTGACGGTTATTTCGTATTGCCATATACCATTCAGAATTATTTAGCTGATCAGATTCAGGTTCCACGTATGAGTACCGAATCACCTGAATTTACAGAAGCTGAAAAAGCAATTCATACCAAAATCGAAAAAATCATGAAAATTCAGGGGAGTAAATCTGTTGATTCTATTCACCGCGAATTAGGTTTAATCATGTGGGATTTTGTTGGAATGGGTCGTAATAAAGCCGGTTTGGAAACTGCATTGGAAAAAATTAAAGCAGTTCGTCATGAATTCTGGACAAAAGTTTATGTGCCGGGAGTAAGCGCTGATTTGAATACGGAGCTAGAAAAAGCACTTCGCGTTGCAGATTTTATTGAGATTGGTGAATTGATGGCTCGCGACGCATTGATGCGTGAGGAATCGTGTGGAGGTCACTTCCGCGAAGAATTCCAAACTCCTGAAGGCGAAGCGCTACGTAATGATGAAGAGTTCTCATTTGCTTCCTGCTGGAAATTTGCCGGTGAAGGAAAAGAACCTGAGTTATTAAAAGAAGTGCTTGACTATGAGTTTATTCACCGTCAACAACGCAATTATAAAGCGTAATTAGTTACGAGTTACAAGTTACGTGTTACAAGGTTTTTAGTGAAACACGTAATCTGCAAATAATAGAAAGATAAAAAGATGACAAGTCATAAAGATCTGAAAGTTTGGCAGAAAGGAATAGAATTGGTAAAAGTTATTTACGACATTACTAAGATATTTCCAAGCAATGAACAATTTGGATTGACTTCTCAAATTAGAAGATGTTCCGTTTCAATTCCTTCAAATATTGCCGAAGGATGTGGACGTAATTCAGATAAAGAATTAATTCATTTTCTGTACATAGCTTTGGGTTCTGCTTCTGAACTGGAAACACAGATTATTATTTCTCAGGAACTTGGTTTTTTTGGAAAAGATAAATCAGAAGAAATTCACGGATTGGTTTTTGAGATAATAAAAATGACTTCTTCACTCATAAAATCTATTAAAACTCGTAATGAAATCAAACCAATCAATTAATACTAACATCAGTTATGATTCAGTTCTTGTAACTTGTAACTCGTAACTTGTAACTATAAAACCAATGGAAAAAAGTATAAACGTAACGCTAAAAATTTGGCGCCAAGCCAGTCCGAAAGTGAAAGGCGAATTTGAAACCTACAAATTGGACAAGGTGTCAACAGATAACTCATTTCTCGAAATGTTAGATATTTTGAACGAGAAATTAGTGAAAGAACGCAAAGAACCTATTGCATTTGACCACGATTGCCGCGAAGGAATTTGTGGAATGTGCAGCTTGTATATCAATGGTCATCCTCACGGACTTGACGGCGAAACAACAACTTGCCAACTTCACATGCGTCGTTTTAAAGATGGCGAAACTATCACTGTTGAACCTTGGCGTTCGGCTGCATTCCCTGTAATTAAGGATTTGATTGTGGATCGTGGTGCTTTTGACAAAATTATTCAAGCAGGTGGTTTCGTTTCTGTAAATACAGGCGGCATTCCTGACGGAAATGCAATTCCAATCTCGAAACTTAAAGCTGATGAGGCTATGGATGCAGCTTCTTGTATCGGTTGCGGTGCTTGTGCTGCTGCTTGTAAAAATGGTTCGGCTATGTTATTCGTTGCAGCTAAAGTAAGTCAATTGGCATTGCTTCCTCAAGGAAAAGTTGAAGCTGCCAGTCGTGCAAAAGCAATGGTTGCCAAAATGGACGAACTCGGTTTTGGTAATTGTACCAACACACAAGCTTGTGAAGCTGAATGCCCAAAAGCAATTTCAATTTCACACATCGCCCGAATGAACAGGGAGTTTTTAAGTGCAAAATTTAACGATTAAATCTTTTAAATTACTGATATTAAAACGACCGCTTCGAAATTTCGTAGCGGTCGTTTTTTTTACCATTAACTTTTGAAGTGGATTTTTAAATCTGGTTACTCAATCAAGTTAATAATTTCATTCACTTCCAGTTTTTTGAAAATGCCGCTTTCCGATTCAATCATCGTTTCGAACAACAGCTTTTTTTCTTCTTGCAATTTCAGAATCTTTTCTTCAATAGTATTTTGCGTAATAAATTTATAGACAAATACTTTGTTTTTTTGACCAATGCGGTGTGCACGGTCGAAAGCTTGAGCCTCGGCTGCCGGATTCCACCACGGATCGAGCAAAAAGACATAACTCGCTTTTGTCAGATTCAGACCGACACCACCGGCTTTGAGCGAAAGCAAAAATACAGGGTATTCGTCGTTTTGCTGAAATTGTTCCACCTGCTCTTTGCGGTCTTTTGTGCCACCATCCAAATAGCAGAATTTTATTTTACGATCTTCCAAATAGGTTTTGTAAAGCTTTAAATGTTCAACAAACGAACTAAATACAAGTACTTTGTCGCCTTGATGAATCACATCTTCAAGCATCTGACAAACCGTTTCGAACTTGCCGGAACTGTGCGCATAACTATTGTCCACTAAAATGGGATGATTCGCCGTTTGACGCAAACGAAGCAGTCCTTCGAGCAATAAAATGGTGCTTACTTTTTCGGTTTTGTTTTTCGATTCCAAAAACCGATCACGGAAATTGTTGCGTATTTGACGATAAAACTCTTGTTGTGATTCATTCATATAACAGGTTTGAACAATTATTGTTTTCTCTGGAAGTTCCTTTAAAACTTCTTTTTTGTTACGTCTGAGCAAGAATGGTTTTATCAGTTTTCTGTACATCTCCAGTTTTTCAGGCTGCTTAATTTGCTTGGTGAAATTATTTACAGAACCGAGCATGTTCCGGTTAATAAAATGCGTTTGCGACCAAAGATCGATGATGGAATTTTCGAGTGGCGTACCGGTCAACGTTAAAAATCGTTTGGCTTTCAGTTCCAAACAAACTTGCGAAATATCGGAATGTGGATTTTTAATGGCCTGAGCCTCATCCAAAATGATATAATTAAAATTGAGTTTCCCGAAAATGTCTTTATCTCGCCGCAGAATGGCATAACTTGTTATCAAGATGTCGGGTTGCCCAAAGCTATCCACATCTTTTGTGCGTCCGGCACCGGTATGAACATAAACTTGCAATTCCGGACAGAATTTTGACGCTTCCTGTTGCCAGTTGTAAACCAAACTTGTTGGAACCACCAACAAAGTTGTGCCACGATTGTTTTCTTTCATCCATTGTAGCAAACAAAGGGTTTGAATGGTCTTGCCCAATCCCATATCGTCGGCCAAACAACCACCAAGACCTAACTCATCGAGCAAGCGCATCCAATTGTATCCTTCATGTTGATAATGTCTGAGTTCTCCTTTAAAATTGATTGGAAAATCGAAATTTGTATCCAATTTATTTTCAATAAACCGGCGCATATTTTCTTTTACCGAAAACTCTACTTTCGAATTGCTCTTCAGTTCATTGGTTATTACACAAAACTGCTTCGAAATAATGGCTTTCCCATCTTCGAATTTGCAAAAATCGGTAAGCGAACGGAATTCTTCGAACCACGCTTGTGGAATTTGCGCATATTCGCCGTTTGGTAACAGAACTTGGCGTTTATCCTGTTTGATATAATACAAAACCAACAAGAACGGAACTTCAAATTCGCCAAACTTAACTTTCCCTTTGATATCAAACCAATCGCGATCTTCATGAATTTGAATGGAAATAGTACGCTCGCCGACAAAAATTCGTTGTGTGTCTTTTTGCTTTTTATCGAATCGTATTTCAATGTTCAGCATTTCAATTTGCTTGTAGTGCTCATTCAGCCAGTCAACAGCTTGCAGATAGGGCATTTTTATAGCTTTCCCGTTCAGTTGGAGACCGAGTTTTGATAAATTCTCAATATACTTATTTTCCAATTGACTATCCCGTTCAACATGTACAATTTGAATGGAATCGGCCGTCATATCCAACCGATTTACGGCTCCTGTTTTACCAGCCCAATATCGAAAATCCTGATATTCAAAAATTAATTCAAAAACCAAATCGGTTATTCCAGAGTCGGTTTGTTGTTCGTCATCTGAAAAAAGCGCAAGTTGCTTCAAACTTTTGATCTCTTTTACCCTAAAAATAGCTTTTGAAAGTTCGTTAAGCGTTAGAATTTCAAATCCTTGTGTAAAAACACGATTTGTGGAAATTAATGGAATTACAATTTTTTGAATGTAATTTTCAATATTCTGTGGTGGAATAAGAACAACATTTTTTGTGAGGAATGGAATTAATTTTGCTCCATCTACCTCATTGTCAAATTCATATATCTTACTGTCAAGCAAAATACGTGCTGTTTTTCGCGAAACGAGCGTACCCGAATTCAAATCGAAGTTGCGGTTTTCACAACTAACATCTAACGTAAAATATAATCCATCTTCCTTTTTCTCGAAGCAATAAAAAACCTCGGGCATTTCCATTTCCACAATCAGTTGTTTCCACATAAACGGAAATTGTCCAATTGGGGTAAAAATCTTTTTATCCGATAAATTTTGAAAAAACGTGTTGAGATACTGATTTGCATAATCAGAAATATAATCCCTAATAAATAGAATATCAGCACTATTACTCGCACCATTATAATATTTATTGATTAAAGCATCCCACGATTTTACACTTTTATCCTTAATTTTTGAAATAATAGTTTCCTTATCCAATTGAAAACAACAGTTAATTAGGGTCTCGTCGCTTTTGTCGATAAGATGCTTGTAACGTTGTTTGTTTTGAGGGCTTATTTTAATAAAATTAGTCGCGGGCTTGTTCTGGTCGTCTATGTCGATGACAACACATTCGGGAAAACTTCCCAAATTGCCGTTATTATTTAAAGTGTATGCAATAATTTGGTTCATAATGATATATAAAAATTAGAGAAGTGTGGAGAATCCACAAGTCGAGCAAAACGGTTCAACAACTTTGTGTTGTTCGAATCCTTTTTTTATTTTTTTTGCCCGTTCAGTTTCGAGAATATCTGATAAATTATCTGTAAAAATATTTCCAAGTTTTAGATTGGCATCTGCGTCCAAACAACACGGAACAACTTGTCCATCGGCTAAAATAGCAATATGGTCACGCAGGGCGTAACAATATTTCCGGGTTTGAGTTCCTTCCATTTTTCCGTCCGGCCATTCGAAGCGGGGAGCGCGTTGCAGAAAAATATGATCAGCCAATTTAAGTCCGTTACCTTTTGTGTCGTCGTTTAAATTGTCTTTTGAAAGATTGAATTTTGAAGCAATTTCTTTTAGGAAAAATTCATTAAAACTCACACTATCAACGTTTTTAGAATTCCACAATCTCAAGCAAATATAGGTTTTTTCAGCAGCTTCAACGGCGAAATTTAGCGAAGATTGTAAATAACCAGCCCATTTATCGGCAGGAATATTTTCTTCGGCATCGTGAAGCGAAATGTTGATTTGTCGAACTGAATGTTTTAGTAAAATATTTTTTTGTTTTTCAATTAATCCTCCATTGGTGGTAATATTGATATTCAGATTTGCTTTTTCAGCAATAGCGAGGATTTCTACAAATTGTGGATGCAGAAGCGGCTCGCCCAACACATGTAGATAAATATAGTTTGTAAAAGGACGAATTTTATCAACAACGATTTGGAATTCTTCCGCCGACATAAATTTGTTGTCCCGTACCGTTTTAAAACAAAAGCTGCAATCGAAATTGCAGCAATTCGTTATTTCGATATATATCTTCTTGAATCTCAATGCGAAGTTGTTAGAATAATTTTGGAAATACAAATGAAAAAAAGTCTTTTACAAAAGTATATAAAAATTGCGTAGTAGTGACTTAAAAAATAATAATCAATATGTTCAATTATTAGAAAAAGTATGAAAACAATCATTCATATTGCTTTCTAGGATTTTACAAATGACATAAAAAACTCTATCTTTGCATACTTTTTAAAAAATGTGACGTAATGTGGTGGTTAGATATAGTTGTTAAGCTGGGAGTTTTAGGTACAAAAGTGGCTGCATTGTGGAGCAAGAAAGCAAAATTGTGGATAGATGGACGTAATGGTTTGCTTGATAAAATGGCAGCAGTAATCCGCCCGGAGGATCATGTTGTATGGTTTCATGCAGCTTCGTTGGGCGAATTTGAAGAGGGAAGGCCTGTTATTGAAAAAATCCGTGCCCAGTATCCACATTACAAAATACTTGTGACTTTTTTCTCGCCTTCGGGCTACGAAATTCGTAAAAATTATTCCCACGCCGACTGGGTTTTTTATCTTCCTGCCGACACCTCGGCAAATATGAAACGTTTTCTGGATATTGTCCATCCCGAAATTGCAGTGTTTATTAAGTACGAATTTTGGTTGAATATGTTGTTGGAAATAAAAAAACGGTCCATTCGTACATTTGTTATTTCAGCCCGCTTTATACCAAATTCGAGGTTTTTCAGTTGGTACGGTGGTATTTTTCGTAATTCACTGAAAGCTTTTGAAACTATATTTGTTCAGGATAAACGTTCGGTGGAATTACTTGAAAGCATTGGTTTCGTAAACGCTGTTTTAGCCGGTGATCCGCGTTTCGACAGGGTGGATGATATTGCTCAAACCGACTGGAAAAACGAGATTGTGGAGCGTTTCAAAAACGGACAAAAGGTATTTATTGGCGGAAGTACTTGTGGCGCAGCTGATGAGGATTTATTACAAGTGTTGATTAATAACCATCCCAATACCAAATTTCTGATTGTTCCCCACGAAATGGATGTGGAACCAATGGAAAAAATTGAGATGAATACCAAAGGCGGTGCCATCCGCTATTCGAAATGTACAGCTGAAACTGATTTCGCCAATTTTCAGGTGTTGATTGTGGATACCATCGGCATGTTGGCTTTGCTTTACCGATATGGAAACTGGGCATTTATTGGTGGCGGATTTATTGCCGGAATACACAGCGTAATCGAAGCAACAATTTACGGAATGCCGGCAGTGTTTGGTCCAAATTACCAAAAAAATCGCCCGGGAATCGACATGATTGAATTGGGTGCATGCAAATCAATCCAAAATGCAGAAGAGCTTGATGCCTGGTTTACGCCACTCGAAAATGATGACGAAGCGTTGACGAACGTAAGTAATATCGCATTTCAGTATTGCCAGCAAAATAAAGGGGCCAGCAATATCATTTTAAAAAAGATTTTTGAATAGTATTTTTTTACAACGAACGTTGGTTACCAGGCAGTCCAACCACCATCCACATTTACCACTGAACCAGTCATATAGCTGCTTGCGTCGCTTACCAGAAATGAAAACGGACCGTTGAGTTCTTCGCGGTTGCACATTCTGCCCATGGGCGAAAGTTTCGACCAGTTTTTCAAAAAAGCTTCGGGGTGATTGTTGAAAATTCCGTGTGGAACAATGGCATTGCAACGGATTCCATCTTGAGCGTAAAAAGTAGCCAAGTACCTGGTAAAGTTTGGAATAAAACTTTTAGAAGCGATATAATCAACTGGTTTGTAATTGCTTATGCCGTTTCCAAAGTCGTATAAATTTTGATTTGGAGCCACCACCGAATAGGTACTAGCCACATTTATGATATTTCCATGTCCTTGCTTCAGCATTTGTCGGCACACCACTTGTGTGATAATCACAGTGCCAATTAAATTCACTTCCACCGATTTTCTCAATGCGTCGATAGGATAAAATTCAAATCGACTTTTATTTACTTTTGAACTGCCTTCCATGTCAAATTTAGCATCAATAGCCGCATTATTAATGAGTACATCAATTTTATTGAATTTTTCTACAGCTAATTTTACAGCTTCTTCGCAACTGTCTTCATTAGTAATATCAAGCGTTGTAAATAGATAATTATCCACAGAAATGTTCAATTCGTTAAATGTCTTGATGATGGCTTCTTTTTTATCCAACACAATGTCTGTAAGTATAACTTTGGCTTGTTGACGCAGAAAACTCGTCGAGATTTCGGTACCAATTTGGCCTAATGCGCCGGTAATCAGTATTACTTTGTCCTGAATTGAATTAGGATTGTATTCCATTGTTGCAGATTTTAATAATTTGTTCAGAATTTTCTATTTGTTGCAAAGATTCTTCAAAAGTGAAACAATCTAGTTTTGAAAAGAAGTACTTTGTTTGTTCGACGAACATGTCATTCCTATCGAAGTCATTTTCGGTGAGAACAATATCATCCTGAAAATTTGTTTTTATGGTCAAAGTGGAATTAAAATAATCGAAAATCAGGCTGGCATCATCCAAAACAATTCGCAAGAAACGTTCTTTGCATTTTTCGTAGAAATTCAGATGGATATTTGAAGTTGATTCATTTTCATACTTTATCAAAATATCAGCACCCGATTCAACGTCTATTTCCAATTTGCTTTTATAGTTTTTCTGAATAAATGAAGTTCTTACTTTGCTATTTGCCAGAAAGTTGCATACATCAATTTCATGCGAAAGTGTCAATGCCACTCCACCGCCAAGTCTTTTTTGAGCGGCATATGATGTCCTGTAATCTTCCCACGGATGCCAATCGGGCAAGTATTCTGCCCATTTGCTTTGCATGGAAATAACATCTCCGTATTCTTTCGAATCTATAATTTGCTTTGCTTTGGCAATTAATGGGTGAAACCGCATCATATAACCTACATAAACAAAAGCGGAACGATTTTCAATTATATTTTTTAATTCCTGAAAATCTTCGGTTGTGTTTGAGAGCGGTTTTTCAACCAACACATGAATGTTTCTTTTGACACATTCAATAGTTTGTGAGGTGTGAAAACTAGTTGGTGAAGTAATGATTGCTGCAATGGGTTTCAGTTTGTCCACTTCTTCCCATGTTTTTATTACGGTCACTTTTGCATCTGCAATATCACGGAATGGTAAATTCCGTTGGCGAAATATAGTAATATTTCTAAAGCCCAGCTGCCATAAATTTCGTATGTGCCTTTCGCCGATAGAGCCGGCCCCAAAAACGACGATGGGTTCTGTTTTGAATTTGTCAAAATTGGACATACTCATCGGATTTAGATAGAACTTCTGCAGCTTTTACAAAACTACTCATATCGTCGATATCAACAGCAAATTCATTACCAACAACATACGGTAGCATTTTCTTACCACTCATACTTTTTTGGTTGAGTATTGTTTCGGTTTTGATAACGTCTAAAAAGCCAATTTGCCAGTATGTTTGTGGCAATTTTTGGCGTGGTTGGTTGTATGGTTCGTCAATTTGAGATAAACTCAACAATGGAATCATTGGCAGTTCTTCGCTCTCAATTGTCCACATTTTATAAGGTGTTATGGGACTTGGAGTAACAATCCGTAAACTATCGGCATCCGAATTCGCGAGTTTTTCTATGCAATCATCAATGATTTTTGTACTTCTGATGGGCGAAGTAGGTCGGAGTTGAACCACATAATCGGGGATGTATCCTTCATTGTCTTTTAACCAGTTCAGCGCATGATAATACACCTCAAAGTCGGTACTCATATCCTGAGCAAATTCATCGGGACGCATAAAAGGCACTTCTGCGTTGTATTTTAATGCTGTCTGAGCAATAGCTTCAGAGTCGGTGGAAACAATAGTGCGAGTGATAAGTTGCGAATCCAATGCTGCTTTTATGCTGTAAGCAATTAGTGGATGATTCAACAATGGAAGGATATTTTTATTTGGCAATCCTTTACTTCCACCCCTTGCCGGAATAATTGCAAGAACTTCCATTATGTCTTACGGTATTTTAGTTTATTCCTTTGTTCCTGTTCAACTTCAAGAATTTCACTCGATTTGTATGTCAAAGCTTCATAGGTATGTTCTAAATCGCGAATCAATTTTTGTAAGCCCGGCACTTCCAACGAAGCAGCATGGTCGGTTCCTTTCCACGTACGGTCTTTAGTGAAATGCCGTTCAATCCATTTCGCACCTAATGTATAGGCTGCAATGTCAATGGCAATGCCTAAGTGATGTCCAGAAAATCCAATTTCTTTTACCTGGTTTTGATATTCTTTGTACAATCTATTAATCTCCAGTATACAAACGTCGTTGAATCTTACAGGATAACCAGAAGTACAAGAGTAAATAACTAATCGTGATTTGGCTTGTTGAGTTGCTTCGAAGAATTCTATAATTTTTTTTTCTTCTTCCTGGGTGGTCATTCCAAACGATACATGAACTTCACCATTATAGCTATCTCTCAGCACTTTAAGCATCTCAAAGTTGTTATTACATGCAGAGGGAACTTTTATAAGTATAGGATTTAATTTACTTATTTCAATTGCAGATGTTGTATCCCAAACCGAAGTTGCGTATTCAATTCCAATACTTTCGGCATATTCTTTTAATGATTTGTGTTGATTGACCGTAAACTCCAGAAAATCGCGATGATCGCCATAGGTGGCACCATAAGAATTATATGGATTTGGGTGTGGGGCGTTATATTGTTCCTCAGTAAGCAACTCACGGCTGTTTCTTTTTTGAAATTTAGCAATAGTTGCTCCACAATCTTTCGATAGTTTTATAAGCTCTTTTGCGATTTCGAAATCTCCCATGTGATTACATCCAATTTCGGATATAACTTTAGGTTTTTCGTATTGTAATGTTTTCATCTGTTGTTTTTTAATTCAGAGGTGTAAATTCAAAACGCTTTTGAGAAAGGTTCATCCAATTAGCTTTTGTGAAATTTAAGAAACGAAATATTCAACAAACTCACGGACAGCACCTTTTCCACCTTTTTTAGAAAGAATAAGAATGCCGGGAATGTTTTTCACTTTTCTAACAGCATCGGAAGGACAAGCAGCAATGCCAACTTTTGAAAGTAGTTCGAAGCAATTAATGTCATCGCCAATATAAGCAACATCGTTTAATGAAATACCTTCTTTTTGGCAAATTTCTAATGCCGCAGCAAGCTTTCCACCATTTTTTTGACCTTGGCTTAAGTAGTCTATTTGAAGTTTAGCAGCGCGACGTTCTACCATTTTTGTATTTTCGGAAGTAATTATTCCTGTTTTAATCCCTGCTTCCCTCAAAATCTGGAAACCCATTCCATCACGCGTGTTGAATTTTTTAAATTCATCCCCGTTTTCGGTATAATACATGCCTCCATCGGTAAGCACACCATCAACATCCGAAAGAAAAAGTTTAATATTTTTTCTTGATGAATTTGAGGAAGAAAAGTTTAAAATGAAACTTTTTAGTTTTTCAAAGATATTTTTGTTTCGTTGCTTCATTTCTATTTATTAGTATACACCCTTACCCAGTCTATTTCCAAATTGCCAGTGCTTCCTCGTTGTTTTTCTGCAATGAACGAATTGAATGCCAAGTACATATCTTCCATTGGAATATTGCTAGCTGTCCGATATACTTCCAAATTGTTAATCTTCCAAATTAATTCTTTTGGAGACCAAATAAGTGAGTAAATGAAGTATTGGCTTGGATTTATTCCAGTAATTTTTATGCCATCTACCAGATTCTTATTTGTATTCCCAATGGTGATATTTTTTCCGTTAAAATGAAAAATATTGATGAGTGGCAGTTTGGCATCCGAACCAAGCCAGAAAGCGTGATGAAGATTGCCCACACACCGAATTTTAGCCCGAAAAACACCAAATTTTTGACGAAATTTATCTGCTGTTTGAAGAACATCGGAAGTAAAATGGAATTCCTTTTCAATAAAACCTTTTTCGGTATGCCAGGCTCTCGCAACTGATTTCTCGTTTTTAGTGGCTATCTTTAAAATTCCTTCTTCTACTGTAACATTTTTTCCGGAATTATTCGCTTGTTTTTCGTTTGCAAATGAGTGGTCTCCAATGAGTTCGGTGCTTTTATAATGAAACCCAAAATTCCAGTGCGACTTGTCTAATGTATTCCATTCAAATTCATCCTGAAATGAAAGTTTCAATGTACTATATTTTTCAAAACGTTCGGGTTTTTCGTTTTCATAGAAAACGATATCCGGATTTTTTGCTAATTCGTAAAAACGTTGTTCCTGAAGGTAATCGGGAGTAGAGTACCACCGTTTTTCATTCGCCCAAAACTCATTCTCTTTCTTGAATTCTGGAGTTGCTACATTGGCTTTTAATTTTTCGAATTCTTTAATAATGAAAGAATTGTGGAATCGGACATAGGTTTTATAGGCTTTAGATTTCTCAAAACGTTTTAATTTTTTGAGGTTTTCAGAAGTCTTAACCTTTTTCTTGTCACCTAAGTCTTCGTATTCCGAAGTGGATTTAAATTCAAGAAATTGATTTAATTCTACTGAATCAAGTATATGATAATAAAGTTGAATGGCACCTGAATTCTGAAGTTTCTGACATTTTCTACTGTTTTGGTATTCTTCTGTGTCCTTGTATTTACGGTTCTGAAGAACTTTTTTATTCTCTTTGAAACCTGCAGATTTTACCACATGAAAAAGTTGCTTGTATTCAGCCAGCTCTATTGATTTTTCAACTTCAGCATAGCGGTGCATAGCTGTCACTAAATCGGATTCGTTCTTTTCAAGTTTTGTCGTAGGAGTAATCTCTCCAAAGAGTTTTTTCCAAAATAAATTCATAAGCGAATATATTATGAGTTTTTTACAATTTAATTAACTCCAAACAATGTTCAATATCTTTTGCTACCAGCGGTTTGTAACTTTCTTCAATGGGAATGAATTGTTCTTTTCGCATAAAATCAATTTGACCAATAAATAAATCATAAAACCCATTCTGATTGACAATTACTAGCTTTTTCTTGTGCTCTCCAACAATACCTGAAGCCACAATATCCAACATTTCGTCCAATGTTCCGTAACTTCCCGGTAGAACTACAAATACATCCGAATATGCTTTCAATAATGCTTTTCGTTCACTCATTGTTTCCACTTCGATAAGCTTTGTTGGCAACGAACTCTGGCGATTCATACGAATAACAGCTTGTGGAATAACGCCAATTATATTGCCGTTTTTACTAAATGCGCCTTCCGAAACCGAGTCCATCAAGCCACCGGTTGCTCCGCCATATACCAACGTATTTCCACTTTCAGCGATCAACTCGCCAAGACGAAATGCCGCTTGTTTAAACTGGTCGGCAATATGGTTGCTAGAAGAACAGAATACACAGATGTTCATGTTTCGTGTTTCATGTTTGGTGTTTCATGTTTCGTGTTTCCAACATGGAACACCAAACATTAAACACGGAACTTTTTTTCTAAGCGTCTATCTTCGCATAAGTTGCGTTTGCTTCAATAAATGCACGTCGAGGAGCCACATCGTCGCCCATCAACATGGAGAAAACATGATCAGCTTCAGCTGCATTTTCGATATTCACCTGACGCAATGTGCGATTTTCAGGATTCATGGTGGTGTCCCATAATTGAATTTCGTTCATCTCTCCCAAACCTTTATAGCGTTGAGTATGAATGTTTCCTTCCGAACCTCCAAATTTTTCGATAAATGTCTGACGTTGAAGTTCATTCCAGCAATATTCCTCGTTTTTACCTTTTTTACACAAATAAAGCGGAGGCGTTGCAATGTACAAATATCCTTGTTCTATCAATTCTTTCATGTGACGGAAAAAGAAAGTCATAATCAACGTTGCAATGTGGCTACCATCCACATCGGCATCGGTCATGATTATAATTTTGTGATAGCGAAGTTTTTTCATGTTCAATGCCTTGCTATCATCTTCCGTTCCAATACTAACGCCTAAAGCAGTATATATATTGCGTATTTCTTCACTTTCTAACACTTTATGCGGCATTGCCTTTTCCACGTTCAGAATTTTACCACGCAATGGCAAAATGGCCTGGAACTGACGGCTGCGGCCTTGTTTGGCTGTTCCACCCGCCGAATCTCCTTCGACCAGAAATAATTCGCATTTTTCAGGATCTTTGTCAGCGCAATCGGCCAATTTTCCTGGTAATCCACCACCCGAAAGTGGCGATTTGCGTTGTACCATTTCACGGGCTTTGCGAGCAGCGTGACGAGCTGTTGCAGCAAGAATTACTTTCTCAACAATGATGCGGGCAGCTTTTGGATTCTCTTCCAAATAATTTCCCAAAGCTTCACCAACAGCCATATCCACGGAACCCATCACTTCGTTGTTGCCGAGTTTGGTTTTAGTTTGACCTTCAAATTGTGGCTCAGCAACCTTAATTGAAATAACGGCGGTCAATCCTTCGCGGAAGTCATCTCCACTGATTTCAATTTTCAGTTTTTCGAGCATTTTGCTGTCTTCAGCGTATTTTTTCAACGTACGGGTCAACCCACGACGGAAACCTGCCAAGTGAGTTCCACCTTCTATTGTGTTGATATTGTTTACGTAAGAGTGAATGTTTTCGTTATACGACGTGTTGTACGTCATGGCAATTTCCACAGGTGTTCCGTTTTTTTCTGTCGAAATATGAATTACATTATCAATCAGAGGTTCGCGAGCTTCGTCGATATATTCAACAAATTCTTTCAATCCTTCATCAGAGTGGAATGTTTCTGTGCGGAATGAACCATCTTCCTCAGCATGCCGCTTGTCAGTGAGTGTAAGGGTGATGCCAGCATTTAGGAACGATAATTCGCGTAAACGGTTTGCCAAAATATCGTATTTGTAAACCGATTCAATAAAAATGCTGCTATCGGGCAAGAAAGTTACCAGAGTACCATTTGTGGTAGAGGTTCCAATCTCCTTAACCGGAAATTGAGGAGCACCGCAAGAATACTCTTGCATGTATAATTTTCCATTACGGGAAACTTCCACGTGCAACAAGGTAGAAAGTGCGTTCACACACGAAACACCCACACCGTGCAAACCTCCGGAAACTTTATAGCTCCCTTTGTCGAATTTACCACCGGCATGAAGTACCGTCATAACCACCTCCAACGCCGAACGACCTTCTTTTTCGTGCATATCCACTGGGATACCACGACCATTATCAATAACTGTAATTGAATTGTTTTCGTTGATAAAAACCTGAATGGTGTCGCAATGTCCCGCCATAGCCTCATCAATGGAGTTATCCACCACCTCGTACACCAAATGGTGCAACCCTTTTACGCCAATATCGCCAATGTACATTGCAGGGCGTTTGCGTACTGCTTCCAAACCTTCCAGCACTTGAATGCTACTTGCGCCGTAATTGGCACTCGCAGTGTTTCTTGCTTTTTCTTCTTCGCTCATTTTTATTGTAAGTTATTTGTTTTTAGCTATTTAATAATAGTTATTTGTTTTATTGTCTTTTTTAAGAATATATCCAAAAAAACATACAAATATAGTAATAATAATTGAGATAACAGCTATAATTCGAGGAGAAAATTACAGAGTAGGGATAGATAAAAATGGAAAAATTAAGAGAAAATAAGTTGATTCAATTTTACAATTTTATTCCTGGCCGGTAATAGTTAAACGTGAATAATACATTGTCTTATAAATAAAATAATGGCTAAATCTCAATTAAGAAATTCAGCCGAAATTTGTAAAACTGGATTTTTACAAAAAAATATTTTTACCAATTAATTTCTGTATTTCCGTTTTCTTTTAAATATTGGTTTGCCAATGAAAAGTGATTATTCCCGATAAATCCACGATAAGCCGAGAGTGGTGAAGGATGTACTGATTTCAACACTAAATGTTTAGTCGAGTTAATGAAACCACCTTTTTTTTGCGCATACGAACCCCAAAGCATAAATACCAAATGTTCGTTTTCACTTGCCAATTTATGAATTACCGCATCGGTAAATTCCTCCCATCCTTTGCCTTGATGGGAGCCTGCCAAATGTGCTTGAACAGTGAGCGTGGCGTTCAAAAGCAATACGCCTTGTTCTGCCCAACGGATCAAGTTTCCGTTTTTTGGCATTGGTATACTTAAATCTCGATTTATTTCTTTGAAGATATTGAGTAAGGATGGAGGAAAAGCCACTCCATCGTTTACCGAAAAGCACAAACCGTGAGCTTGTCCATCCCCATGATATGGATCCTGACCAATAATCACCACTTTCACTTTATCGAGTGGACATTGATCGAAAGCATTGAAAATAAGCGAAGCCGGAGGAAAAGTGAGTTTTGTTATGTACTCGTTTTTTACAAAATCGGTGAGTTTGATAAAATAATCTTTATCAAACTCATTTTGCAAAACTTGTTTCCACGAAGGTTCGATTTTTACGTCCATAATTAGGGTGCTGTTACAGCATCTTTTAATTGTTTCATTGCTTTCTGCAAAATGCTTCTTGGGCAAGCCACATTCAACCGTAAATGATATTCGCCTCCTGGCCCAAAAATAGTTCCTTTGTTCAGTCCTAATCCTGCTTTTTGGGCAAAAAAGTCGAACAAGTCATCGGTTTCCATGCCCAGTTCCTGGCAATTCAGCCAAACTAGAAAAGAAGCTTCAGGTATCATTGGTGTGATTTGAGGAATATTTGTTTTCAGAAAATCAACCACAAAATCAATATTCCCCTGAACATATTCCAACATTTGCTTCCGCCAATCATTCCCTTTTTCAAAAGCCGCCACGGTAGCTGCATAAGCAAAAATATTTCCACCAGTCAATTCTGAACTTTCCAGAAAATCGACAAATTTAGTTCTGATTTCTTTGTTTGTAATGATATACGAAGAACTGATAAGTCCCGGCATGTTGAAAGTTTTGCTTGGTGCCATAAAAGTCAGGCTTATTTTGGCGGCCTCTTCGGATACGGTTGCAAATGGAATATGTTTATATCCTTCTAAAACCATATCGGCATGAATTTCATCCGAAACGACAGTTATATTGTGTTTTGAGCAAATTTCGGCCAGGCGTTTCAACGACTCAGCATTCCACACTTTTCCTCCCGGATTGTGTGGGCTGCAAAGAATGAAAAGTTTAGTTTTGGAGGTTATTTTTTGTTCCAAATCTTCAAAATCCATTTCGAATTTGCCATTTACGGTTTTAAGAGGATTATTCACCAATACCCGATTGTTGTTTTTTATCACGTGAAAAAACGGATAGTAAACCGGTGGTTGCACAATTACTTCATCGCCGGGTGAGGTGAGTGACTGAACCGAAAAAGAAAGACCGGGCACAATCCCAGGCAAAAATCCAATCCATTGACGGTCTATATTCCATTGATGATGCTCACTAATCCATTCTATTACAGTAGGATAAAACTCTTTCGGAGGCATTGAATAACCCAAAATCGGATGTTCGCAACGTTCACGAATGGCTTCGATAATAAAATCAGGCGTTCGAAAATCCATATCGGCTACCCACAAAGGTAACACATCATCTGTTCCGTAAAGTGCTTTGCAACGTTCAATTTTTACAGCGCCGGTATTATGGCGGTCTATTATTTCGTCAAAATCGTATAAATCCCTAGCCCCTAAAGGGGAACTGAAGTTAGCTTTGTCTTCTAAATTTATATTTGTATCTGTCATGTAATTAAAATATTCATAAGTTATTTTTTTAATTCCCCTTAAGGGGTTAGGGGGCAAATTCAATCGGTTTTCCAATGCTGGCATTTGGCATGGGAACATTTAAAATTCTCGACAAAGTAGGCGCAATGTCAGTAGTTTGATACGATGTAACAATTTTTTGAGGTTTCACCTGCCAGCCAAAAAAGTACAACGGTGTGTACGATACAATGGCGTTTGATTCGCCGACGGGATTGTTTTTGTCGTCCACTTCTATCCAACCAGGCAATAAAGTAATGATAATGTCGCCAACACTTGTTTTGTGGGTCGAATTTCTGATTCGCACCATTTCAGAATTGACATTTCCGCCCATATTCAATATTTGCGATGCTGGAAATGCAGCTTGAATGCCTTCGAATTCGAGCATGAAGTCCGCAATATTCTGCTGCATTTCTCTGGCATTTATTTTCTTTTCTTCAATTTTCGATTTGTTCAGAAAAATATTTTTGCCATAATAACCTTCAATCCATTTTTCTTGACCGTAAACTGCCATTAAATAAGTACTAAGCAATGCCATTGATCTGCGTGCGTTAAAATACCCAGCTGGGATCTTGTTTTCACCCAACTCGGCTGGTGAGTGTACTCCCGTTTGATTGGAGAATAAGAATATGAGCGTTTTATCCAATCCGACTTTTACATCCACTTTTTGCAACAGATTTTGAATGTCTTTGTCCAATCGCAAATACATATCTTCCTTTTCGGCCGATTGTAATGCAGGGGTTTTTTCGTTTGGTGTTCTTACGGTGAATTGCAATGTCAACATGTCGGGATAAATATCTGTGCCCAATTGCTCCTCTGTGAGTATTTTCAAACCTAATTCAGCTACCAATCCATTCGCCGAAGGCGTATTTTTCAAGATAGAAACACTGGAAGTTTTTGTTTTCTTGCTGCTCGGATCGTATTGAAAACCTGTTCTTTTATCTTCCTTATTCGGGCGATTAAAATAGGTGTTGATATTGAATAATGGCTCCCACTGGCGGTTTGCATATTTTTGAAAACTTCCGTTGATATTCATTTCATCGGCCCAGCGCGATAGTCCATTCGAATAATAACCGGTTGTAATCCATTTGAAATTGACATCGTCAATCCATGCCACGCTTTTGGCGGTATGTCCGCCCAACATGATGGCTTCTTCTGCTCCAATTGCCACCGAATAAGCTTTCGATTTGGTGGGATTTGCCAATATTAGTTCATCCACAATGGTGCTCGAAAGCAAGTTGTGAGCAGAAAGCGTCTGTTTAGTTCCAATCCCAACCTGATTTTCATCCTGAATTACGGATTGAATTTCGCTGGAACTTCTGTCAAAATAATTATTTCCGGCAATGCCATTGTAATAAGGAATTGAGCCGGTCATAACCGTTGCAATGTCGGATGCATTTCCTGCAGAAACAATATTGTAAGATACATTTTGACAAGTAGCTCCCTTTTCAATAATGCGTTTTAATCCATTTGGATCCAGGTAGTTCCAAAGCAGGTCGATGTGTTTTTGTTGCATTCCATCCACCATTATGCCAATAACTAAGCGTGGAGGCTCTGTAGTAGAAGTTTGTGCAGAAATGCTCAAACTGAATAGAAAAAAGAAAAGTGGGAGGAATAATCGCATATTTAATAAAATTCTTTGTGTATTTATAGCGCAAAAATACAACAAAATAACGAAAAGAAAGCTGCTAAATTATGTGTAGTTTCAATGATATTTACTTTTTGGTTAAGGTGGTTGTTTCTATGTGCATAATATCCACTCAAAAAGGCAAATCTTCCGGCTTAACAGAATCACTCTTAGTTTTTTCACCAGTACCGTACGTAAAATGGAGATAAAGTTGTGTACGGACGTATTTTTCCAAGGCCTTGTTTTTAAACTCAAACCAAGACTTCCGGTGATTGGAATTATCAATCACACGCTTGAAATTTGCAAAAGGTTTTTTCCTGTCTAATACATTCAGTAGTTTGATTTGCATCGGAATGTCTTTGAGTTGCATAACAAAATCACTCATTATTTCAAACGACTCTTGTGGTTCAAGTGGCTCAATTTGAAAGCAATTGGACCAATTATGGTGTTTCAAAGAAAGTTCATCTTCAATTTCCTCGTCTTCGTCTTCGAACTCAAACAAATCTGGATGAAACTCTTCAATTTCCGCTGTGTCAGTGTTCAGATAACAAATCATTCCGGCATCTATTGCCTGAGCAATGGGGTTAATTACCTTTTCGAATTGCTGAGGTATTTCCTCAGGTTGGTTAGGTTCATCGTCAAACAATTGATCTTTAATGAATTCAAGCAACGTTTCGAGTTTTTCCTTATCCTCTTTTATCAATCGGATATGTCCGAGTACTTCGTCTAATAATTCGGATGCATTCATAATGTACTACTTTTAAACATTGTTTCACTGAAATATTTCCCTCAATTCCTTATTGCTTAACTTACCGAGCCAGTTTTCGCCGGTGGCTACGGTCATGTCGGCTAAGTGTTTCTTTTTCTGAATCATATCGTCTATTTTTTCCTCAAAGGTATTTTTAGTGATAAAGCGGTGAACCATCACGTTTTTCTTCTGTCCGATACGGTAAGCACGGTCGGTGGCCTGATTCTCAACCGCCGGATTCCACCACAAATCGTAATGTATCACATGCGAAGCGGCAGTAAGGTTTAGCCCTGTTCCGGCAGCTTTGAGCGAAAGGATGAAAATCTTGTCGGCACGGTTGTGCTGGAATCGATCCACCATCTCCTGTCGCTGAGGAACGGTGCAACCGCCGTGGTAAAACATCGGTTTTTCGCCAAATCGTTCGGTGATAAATCGTTCGAGCAACAAGCCCATCTCTTTGAATTGCGTGAATATCAACACTTTTTCGCCCGATTCTACAATACTGTCGAGTAATTCGAAGATCAATTCCATTTTGCCAGAAAGCAAAGGGTCGTGGTTGCCGTTTTTAAGAAAATTAGTGGGGTGATTGCATATTTGCTTGAGTGCCAATATCATTTGCAGCACCAAACCTTCGCGTTTGAAAAGCGATTGTCCATCAACTCCACCAAGTCCTTCAATCTGAGCCAATGCCGCCTGCATGGTTTTTTCGTATAAGGCGGCTTGTGGTTTCGACAGGAGTGCAAACTGGTTTTGTTCTATTTTGTCGGGCAAATCAGAAATGATGGATTTGTCCGTTTTCATGCGGCGCATCATAAAAGGCGAAGTAACTTTTCGGAATCTGGTTACCGCTTTTTCATCATTGAAAACCTGAATGGGGTCAGCATAGATCGATTTAAAAGCTTTTATATTACCCAAATAGCCCTTGTTGGCAAACTCCATAATCGACCAAAAATCCGTCAGGCGGTTTTCCACCGGTGTACCACTCATGGCAATACGGATAGTTGACGGTATGCTTTTGATGGCTTTGGATTGGACAGTATCGTGATTTTTAATGTTTTGCGCTTCATCAATCACCATTATTTGCCACTTTTGTTTTTTCATCAATTCGGCATCGCTACGCAAAACTCCGTAAGTGGTAAGCATTACATCGGCTTCAAATAGTTTGATATCGCGTGCTCCACCGTGAAAAATATGCGTGGAAATGGACGGAGCAAATTTCTCTATTTCTGCTTTCCAGTTGGTAAGTAAACCTGTGGGAACAACTACCAATGCCCTGTTTTTCTTATCGATAGCCTTTTCCTCTTTCAGCTTTAGCAACATAGATATCACTTGCAGTGTTTTTCCAAGCCCCATGTCGTCGGCAATAATGCTCCCAAAACCGATACGACTGTTGCGATACATCCACGAGAAACCACGTTGCTGGTAGGGGCGCAACTGCGCATTTAAACCTGCCGGAAGTGGAATATCTTCGTTCGAAGTCAATTCATGAATCATGTCGCGCACTTCGTCGGTAAGGCTAATTTGCGCTCCCTGATATTCTTCGGACAAAGCCGCCTGAAGAAGTTCGTAGCTGTTCAGTTCTTTGTCGCTTTCAAAAAGTTTTTTCAGTTTGGCAATCTCCTCTTCGCTTACATAAATAAAGCGTTCTTTAAACCGAAAAAGTCCACTGGCATTTTTTAGCAGTTTTTTGAATTCTTCAGGCGTTATAAGCGTGTCGCCCAGTGCCACCTGCCAGTCGAAAGCCAGCAAATCGTCTAACCGCACATAACCCTGATTCACCGCTTTACGCTTCAGTTTTACAGTGGCTTGCGGTTTAAGTAAATGCTGTAAGGATTTAGGTAGCAGTACCTGAATATCCAATAATTTAATTGCCGGAATAATATTGACTAAGAATGGAGAAAATTCCGCCATACCGAAACGAATCGGTTCACGGGTCTCGGTATTGATATAATTGTCTAATCCATTGATGAATGACGACAACAACGAGAGCGATTGAAGAATTTTAAACCGTTGTTTTTCATATTGTTTTTGTTGTAGAATTTTCGAAAGTTCAATAGGTAATTCGTTGGGTTCGTTCCGGTTTTCGAAGCTTACCTGCACATCGAAAATATCTTCAGAAAGTTCGCTCACGGCAATTATTGGTCGGAATTCGTTGCCCGAAAGATAAAACCGATCCAACCACACTTTTATTCCGCCACTCAACGCTTGTTCGCCTACACCATTAAACGCATAACTTTTATTTTTGAAAAACAAATCATCGAACAAATCACCGGTTGAAGGTTTCGACAAGCGGCTTACTAACTCTGTAATAAAAAGGGCAAACAACTCTTGCACCTGATTTTCGAGTGGTAACAATTGTTTGGTTTTACCTGTTTCTTTCAGAATTAAGAACAGATTTGGCGGTAAAATATCCACCAACTTCTCCATCAACAATCTCACTTCAGAATCAATGGTAGTGGGCAACCAACGAATAATGAATTGTTTATTGTCGAGCTGAACAATTTGCGGCACCACATTCCCGTTGGCAATAAGGTGAAACGAAGCCAACAGAATTTTGTAAAATGCTGCCACCGAAGGCTGATAATCGGGTAATCGGTCGGGATTAAGACCAAAAAGAGCCGGAAAAAGTTGTGCGCTGGAATTAAACGTATGATTTTCGCCCGCAATTTCAATGCTGTTGTTGTTATCGATAGTGTAGGATAGCGTGGTGTGATAGTTGATTTGCAGATCTTTATTATTAGCGGGATAAAGTGCCTCGAACGCAAGTTTCTTGGACAAAATCCGTTTCGCATCGCGTGCATTGCGGGTAAACTGCACGTTGAATTTCTCCCTGAAATTGCCCGATGCATAAAAAGGTGGTGAATCGGGGAGCAGCAAAACTACGGATTCTGAAATATCATTTAATTTCGAGAAATCAACTCGTTGATAGGCTTTTTCCTCATCGTAATCTTCGACTTTTTTCTTTGAGATTTTCAGCAGTTTCGATAAGGCAGGAATTTCGGTCTTTTTTTGGTCGGCAATGAAAATTCCGCGCTTTTTGAGTTCGTCGAGCAGGTTTACATTGTGAATTTCGAAAACTAAAAATGGATTGTTATCAATTTCGCGGCTTATCATGTAGATAACAGCAGCCAAATGCTTACACGGAACTGCCCAATCGGGACAGGAGCATTGCATTTTGAAATCAGTCCATTGACGTGGAAAAACTTTCAGTCCGTTTTGTTCGGCAATGGTCAGTATTTCGGGGTCGAGTTCGCGGTTGAGCAGTTTGGAAATAAGTGCGGGTCGCTGTACAATGCCGTTCATCAAGGCTTCCACCTGATCTTCGAAAAATGGTGGAACTATTATCGTTACATTGTACGGTCGGGGACGACTTCCAGCAACCTTTGCCATAATCTGATTTCCCTTTATTTTTACATCCTTTACATAACCATTGCGGGCATACGAGGCTCCACGAGGCAGGCGATTGTCATAATCCACATTTTCCAATGAACGCAACCAATGCTCGCCCCACCATGTCTTCCCAAATTGAATAGCCATAAAAAACTGTACTTTTGAATTTTAGCACAAAGTTAGTGAAAAGCGATTAGATGACAAAAACCATCATAAATAATTCATCAAAAGACCTTTTACATTTAGTTAATCGAAAATACCCAAATGCATATTGAACTTATCAATCGCTCGCCAAATTATAAGCCGACAAAACAATCCAACAAACCCCGAAAGAAAATCGGTTTTGTAACGGAGTAGATAACGTGATAGTATGACTCAAAGTCATGCCATCACCACTAATTATTTAAAGTACACCCTTTGTACTTGGCAATTCAAACTGATAAATATCGCGTTTTATTGCCATTTTAATTGATTTTGCAAGTGCTTTAAATATTCCTTCAATTTTATGATGTTCGTTTTCGCCTTCTGCTTTAATATTTAGATTCATTCGAGCTGCATCACTGAATGATTTAAAAAAATGCAAGATCATTTCGGTTGGTAAGTCACCAATGTATTCACGCTTGAATTCCGCATCGTAGACCAACCACGCGCGTCCGCCAAAGTCCAGTGCCACTGAGCACAAACAATCGTCCATTGGAAGATAAAAGCCATACCGTTCAATTCCGCGCTTATTGCCCAATGCTTTGCCAAAAGCTTCTCCTAATGCAATAGCCGTATCTTCAATGGTATGATGTTCATCTACTTGTAAATCGCCATTGACATGAATTTTTAGATCGCATCCAGAATGTTTTCCAATCTGATCCAACATGTGATCGAAAAAATGCAATCCGGTGTGAATATCGCATTTTCCAGAGCCATCCAGATTCAACTCTATCAAAATATCAGTTTCTTTGGTAGTTCGTTGCACAATAGCTTTTCGTTCGCCAGCAAAAAGAAACTCTGTGATTCGGTTCCATTCGGTGGTTTGCAAAGCACAAAAGTCTGTCAGTCCTTTTTTGTTCAGAATTTCGTTGTCATTACTTATAAAAATGGCTTTGCATCCAAGGTTTTTTGCCAATTCTACATCGGTGTATCTGTCGCCTATAACAAACGAACCGGCTAAATCATAATCATCCGAAAAGTATTCGGTAAGTAATGCAGTCCCCGGTTTACGGGTAGGCAGTTTATCTTCGGGAAACGATTTGTCGATAAATATTTTGTCAAATTGAATATCTTCGTTTTTCAGAATTTGAATGAATTTTCCTTGTACAAGATCAAAATTCTTTTGCGGATAAACATCGGTGCCCAATCCATCCTGATTGGTTACCAGCGCCCATTCAAAATCCAACTTATGCCGGATAAAATACATGTTTCGTAGCACTCCCGGTAAAAACTCCATTTGTTCCAGATTATCTACTTGATAGGTTACAGGTGGTTCAGCAATAATTGTCCCGTCTCTATCGATAAAAAGAACTTTCCTTTTAATTGTACTTGATAATAATTCTGACATATTGTTGTAATAAATTATATTTGAAGTTGTTGCATGTTCATATTAATCCCTTTGAACGGCGTACAAAAATAGCTATTTTTTGCGTGAAAAGAGAATCAATCGGTTGAAACTTCAGATGTAGTGGAAAAATCAAAATTGCAACCATTATCTTAACTTAAATATCAACTTTTTTCGGTAATATGTGTTTAGTGATATTATTATGTTGTTTTTAAAAAATAAATAGAATTATGAACACAATAAAAAAAGTAGGTATGGGGCTTTTAATAATAATTGCTATCCCGTTAATAGTAGCATTATTTGTCCCTAAAGATTTTTCGTACGAAAAATCAATTACCATTAATGCGCCCGTAGATTCGGTATGGGTAAATGCAAACAGTTTAACTGCACTGGACAAATGGAGTCCGTGGAACGATCATGACCCCAATATGAAAAAGGAAATGACTGGAATGGATGGTACAATTGGAGCAAAACAAAGTTGGGAAAGCGGCATTGTTGGAAGTGGCAGTCAAACCATTGCAAAAGTGGAAAAACCACTGTTGTTCGAAACGGAACTGAATTTCACAAAACCTAACGAAAGCAATGGAAAGGCATATGTGAAATTAATACCCGAAGGTGCATCGACAAATGCCACATGGGGAATGACAGGATCTATTTCTTATCCGTTTAATCTGATGAATCTTTTTATGGATATGGAAAAAAACATGGGAAAAGATTGGGATAATGGACTTTCAAAACTCAAAATGCTAAGCGAAAAATAAAAAGGACACAGAAAATTGAATGAAAAATAAACTCCGAAATCTTCGAAGTTTATTTTTTTATGTCTGAAAATCAGTAAGGAAAGGTTCTGTTTCGTGTATAAATAATATTTCTGCTAAACTCTTTGTAAATTAAAAATAAAGTTGTATTTTTGCAGTCCGTTTCGGAAAAGGTACTCAAGAAGCAATGCCAATGGCAACTCACCTTCCCGATGTAATCAGAAAAGTCGTTAAAATAATGTACGCAATCGTAGAGATTTTAGGACAACAGTTCAAGGTGGAAGCCGGAAGAAGACTGTTTATCCATCGCATGGAAGAGGCCGAAAGAGGTTCTCAGGTAGAATTTGACAAGGTGTTGTTAATCGACAACGAAGGTGTTATCACAGTAGGTGCTCCAGTAGTTGAAGGTTCAAAAGTTGTTTGTGAAGTATTATCGCACGTTCGTGGCGAAAAAGTAATCGTTTTCCACAAAAAACGTCGCAAAGGATACCGCAAACGCAACGGTCACCGTCAAAACTTTACAGAATTATTAATCAAAGAAATTGTAGCTTAACCGATAAAATTTAGAAGAAAATGGCACATAAGAAAGGGGCGGGTAGCTCAAGAAACGGACGTGAATCGGAAAGCAAACGACTAGGCGTGAAAATTTACGGTGGTCAATTTGCAAAAGCAGGTAACATTATCGTTCGTCAACGCGGAACAGTTCACCACATTGGTGAAAACATTGGTATGGGTAAAGATCACACCTTGTTCGCATTAAAAGACGGAATCGTAGAATTCAGAAAAAAGAAAGACAACAAGTCATTTGTTTCTGTAAAACCAATCGAAACAGCTGCAAACTAAGAAGCCCCCTAAATCCCTCAAGGGGGACTTAAAGGCTGTGTTTTGTAGCCCAAAATAATTCTCCTGTTGTTTTACCGTAGAGTAAAATTGCGGGAGATTTTTTTTTAGACAATAGAACCAAGAGTCAAGAACCAAGACTTTGTCTTAAATAATATATGGTAAATGACTAAATAGTAAATTGAAAAAAGATGTTAACACTCAAATATATCACCGAAAATACCGACGAAGTAATTGTTCGTTTGGCAAAGAAGAATTTCGACGGAACTGCCATTATCGCTCAGGTACTGGAGTTGGATAATCTTCGCAAGTCCACCCAGGTAAAAGTAGATTCTGCTTCGGCCGAATTAAATAACCTGTCGAAAGAAATTGGTATGCTAATGAAACAAGGCAAACAAGATGAAGCAACTCAGGCAAAAGAAAAAACGGTGGAATTGAAAGAAACTATCAAAACTTTCGATGATCAACTTACTGCAACCGAACAAAAGCTGAACGATTTGTTAGTGCAGATTCCGAATTTGCCTCACGCTAGTGTTCCTGCCGGAAAACTTCCAGAGGATAATTTGGTGGAACGTACTGGTGGTAAAATGCCTGATTTGTACGAAGGTGCAGTTCCGCATTGGGATTTAGCTAAAAAATATGATTTGATTGATTTCGAATTGGGTGTGAAAATTTCGGGTGCAGGATTTCCTGTTTACAAAGGAAAAGGTGCCCGCTTGCAACGCGCTTTGATTAATTTCTTTCTGGATAATGCCATGGAAGCCGGTTACCTGGAAGTGCAACCGCCTTATGTGGTGAATGCCGCTTCGGGTTATGGAACCGGACAATTGCCTGATAAAGAAGGTCAAATGTACCATTGTACGGTGGATGATTTATATTTGATTCCGACAGCTGAAGTTCCAGTTACGAATATCTACCGCGATGTATTGTTGAACGAAAACGAATTACCAATTAAAAATACCGCTTATTCAGCTTGTTTTCGTCGCGAAGCTGGTTCGTACGGAAAAGATGTGCGTGGTTTAAACCGCTTGCACCAATTCGACAAAGTGGAAATTGTGCAAATTCAACATCCGGATAAATCGTACGAAACGCTTGACCAGATGGTAAGTTATGTGCAAACATTAGTCGAAAAACTCGAATTACCGTGGCGCATTCTTCGTCTTTGCGGTGGAGATATGAGTTTTACATCTGCATTGACATTCGATTTTGAAGTTTATTCAGCAGCACAGGAACGTTGGTTGGAAGTCAGTTCGGTTTCGAATTTCGAAAGTTATCAGGCCAATCGCTTAAAATGTCGCTATCGCACTGCTGACAAAAAAACACAACTAGTTCATACCTTGAATGGTAGTGCAATGGCTTTGCCACGCATCGTTGCGGCTTTGTTGGAAAATAACCAAACTCCGGATGGTATCCGCATTCCAAAAGCATTGGTTCCTTATACTAGATTTGAAATGATTGATTAGAAAACAGCCCCCTAAATCCCTAAAGGGGGACTATTCTAATTCATTTTTTTGCGTGAGAGTAGCATTACCAAAATATAAGATAATGTAAATTTCAACTCCATTTATTGTGCTGGATTGTAATTGGTAATACGGAGTTAATCGGTTAATTTGAAATAAGATTTGTAAAAACGATATACGACTTTATGGTTGTATGTCGTTTTTTGTATGTCGGGCATGGTATTACAAGATGCACTAATAGTGAAGAACCAGCAAAGAACATGCTTCTTAGCGCTTTCTAAATTTCGATTTCAATAGTTTTAGTGCATAAACTCTCAAATTGATGTATTTTTTGGCACAATATAAATTATTTTTGACGTACTTTAAAAGTTGCAATTAATCGATAATCAAGTTAATATAAAATTTTGTAATAGAAAAATATCTTTATTAATTTTCTTTTGTTGTACATCTTGGCTCTTTTGTCTAACATCTTGGTTCTCCCGCTTGGGCGGGATGTCGAGTACTCCATTGGTTCTGGCTTGTCCAGGTTAGGAGTTCTTCTCAAAACAAAAAGTTTGCAAAAATTCCTATTGTTTTTTTAATACAAAAGCCGTTCTGGCAGGAATATATAATTTCAACCATTCTTTACCGGTAGGTTGTTTCGTATCCTGAAGTGTAGAATGTATTACAGTTTCATCTATTAAATTGAAACCACCAAATAATTCTTCATCAGTATTTAGTACGATTTTGTAATTTCCTTTCCCAACTAAAATTCCATAATCAGTAAATGATTTAGTGCCATTAAAATTGAAAACAAATATCAAATTCCCTCTTTGATAAGCCAAAATCTGATCATTTTCCTTATCCCAGAGTTGCTGTACCGGCATTAAATTAAATTTCGAAACAGAATTAATCAATGAGATCATAGAATGATCAAATTCTCCAAGAGCATTATAAAGATTTTTTTCATTATCAACCAATTCCCATTGTCTGCGGGCATATTTATGCGACCATCCATTTCCTTCGCGTGGAAAATCAATCCATTCGGGATGTCCGAATTCGTTACCCATAAAATTCAGATAACCCCCATTAATGGTGGTTGCTGTTATCAGTCGAATCATTTTATGCAATGCAATTCCTCTATCCACAATAAGTGTAGAGTCTCCTCTTTGCATGTGCCAGTACATTTCTGCGTCAATTAACCGGAACAAAATGGTTTTATCACCCACCAATGCCTGATCGTGACTTTCGGCATAAGAAATTGTTTTTTCTTCGGCACGTCGGTTGGTCAGTTCCCAGAAAATACGACCGACTTTCCAATCCTCATCTTTTACTTCTTTAATCAGTTTTATCCAGAAATCAGGTATTCCCATTGCCATCCGATAATCAAATCCAATTCCACCATCTTCTACTGTTGTAGCCAAACCTGGCATTCCACTCACTTCTTCGGCCACAGTAATTGCGTTCGGATTAACTTCGTGAATAAGTTTATTAGCCAACGTGAGGTAACAAATTGCATCACCATCCTGATTCATGTTGTAATACGACTCATAACCATTAAAATCCTCGCCTAATCCATGACTTCGATACAACATAGAAGTTACTCCATCGAAACGATATCCATCAAACTTGTATTCTTCCAACCAAAATTTACAGTTTGAAAGCAAGAAGTGAAGTACTGAAGGTTTCGCATAATCAAAGCAAAGTGAATCCCATGCAGGATGTTCCCTGCGTGAACCGCCGTGAAAATATTGGTATGGCGTTCCATCGAAACGACCAAGACCTTCCACTTCATTGCGCACAGCATGTGAATGTACAATATCCATAATAACTGAAATGCCCATTTCATGAGCATCATCAATTAAATGTTTTAATTCTTCCGGCGTTCCAAAACGTGAAGAAGCCGCAAAAAAACTTGAAACATGATATCCAAATGAACCATAATATGGATGCTCCTGAATAGCCATTATCTGAATGCAATTGTATCCGGCACGTTCTACTCTCGGTAAAACATTTACTCGAAATTCATCATAGGTAGAAACCTTTTCTTCGGAACTAGACATTCCAATATGACATTCGTAGATTAAAAGCGGTTCGGTCTGGGGCTTAAAATCCTTAATTTTAAAAACATAAGGCTGTAAAGGACTCCAAACCTGGGCACTGAATATTTTTGTAAAATCATCTTGCACCACTCTACGCGACCATGCAGGAATACGCTCACCATTGCCACCTTCCCATTCCACTAATAATTTATACAACTGAGAATGAGTCATAGCATATTCAGGCAGACGAATTTCCCAAATCCCTTGTTGCAGTTTTTTGAGTTGATAATCGGGATGTCTCTGCCAATTATTAAAATCACCAATTAGAAAAATAGCAGTTGCATTTGGTGCCCATTCCCGAAAAACCCAACTATCAGACAACCGGTGTAATCCAAAATACAAATAACCAGTGGCAAAATCAGATAAATTCTGACTTGTGCCGACTAATATTTGTTCTGTTTTTTCGAAATATTCATGACGTCCAACAATTGCACCAGCATAAGGCTTTAGCCATGGATCAGATTTAATGATTGCAAGATCTTTCATAAATGTAAAATATTAATAAACTCAGTGCATAAAGCTTTTATAAAATAATAAAAATGAATTTTAAGTCAATACTTTGACTATAATCTTTTTGAGATTGCCTTCTGCAATACCTGGCTGATGCCCATCGGATGGAAAAAACACTGCAAATTCTAACGGTTGAACAACAATAAAGTTTGTTGCCTTGTCAGCAAAAAAGCTAACATCTTTGTCAGCAATATAGGGTTCTGTTACTTCTTTTAATACATTTCCGGCAATCCAGCCCATTGTTTCCAATGCACTTATCGGGACTTGAATGTCTATATAATTATTATGTGTTTCCATTCGGGCAACGTCAGCTGATTTTCCGGTAATTTCCACCACATTTACAAATAGTTTAGTACCATCTAATTCAATTTTTCCTAACGGAAGTGCGACTAAATCTGTTTTTCTCAAAAAATCAAAAGCTTGTTTAAATCTCGGATGGATGAATTCATACAATCCGGCATTATCTAAAGTGTCTAAAATCATATGTTTGGGGTTATGTGATATGTTATTGGTTTATTGGGATGTTATGTTTTCAAATATCTGATACTAGTCATAGTTTCAATTGTCTTTTAACTATAAAATATCAATTACTAAATATTAATATCAACTTTTCGAAAATCAAAAGAAACTTTGGAAAAGTATCAACTATAATCTACTTGCTAAACTCATCAACTGTATAATTCAAAAATGTATTTAATGGATATGCATTTTTTATTATTGAGGCTACTTGCTGAACAAAATCTTCTTTATCTCGAAGCGCTTCTTCTAATTTGTACTCTACCATGTAGTGTTTCAACTTAAGCAATTCTGCTTCCTCAAAATCCTTTGGAAAACCTTTTGGGACGGTTTTGAGCTTATCTTCATCGAAAAAATTTTTGAAATATTCTGAGAATTCAGGGTTATTCCTTATTACATTCAATTCATCAATATTATCATAAACGCTTTGTCTCAAAGCTTTTAGCAAAGCAGTTTCAGGGCTCCAAACTCCAACAGCTACAAAACATCCATCGGGATCGAGATGAAGATAATAGCCTCCACGCTGACTTTTGCGTCCACCGTCAGATGCAACAAACACACCGAAATGACTTTTGTAAGGGGTTTTATCGTGCGAAAAGCGTGTATCTCTATAAATTCTGAAAACACAATCTTTTACTTCTACATGTTTTATATCTTCATCGAATTTAGAAATTTCAAGTATTAAATCTTTACTAATAAATTCAAATTCAGTGCGAACCTGATCATACCACGTCTTATTTTCGGCAAACCATTCCCTGTTATTGTTGATTTTCAATTCTTTCAGAAATCGAAGTATATTATCAATATTCATACAGTTTTTATTTATGTAATTTACAAATATAAGGCAAAATTCAGATAAAATATGTTTTATAACTATATTTTTTCAAACAGGACTAATTTTTACTGAAAAATGATTACTTTTGCAGGCTTAAAGACAACTGCAAGAGCCTGCAAATGAATATATAAACATTTAGAAAACAGGCTTTTCGCTATCCATTGTATAAAGTTAGTAAAAATGAAGAATAGGATTAACGAACTGTTAGAAGAAATCAATCAAATGGTTGCTTCCAATCAGGAAGAGCTGGAAACACTACGTATTAAATATCTCAGTAAAAAAGGACAAATCTCGGAGCTTTTTAACGATTTTAGAAATGTAGCCAACGAAGAAAAACGAGAAGTTGGTCAATTGCTTAACGAATTAAAAAACTCGGCTCAAGACAAAATAAATGATTTAAAAGAGGCCTTCAGCAGTTCGGCGACAGTAGAAAGCAAAATGGATTTAACCCGCAGTGCCGATCCTATAAAACTCGGCACCCGACATCCGTTATCGTTGGTAAAGAACGAAATCATTGATATCTTTTCACGCATTGGTTTTACCATTACCGAAGGTCCTGAAATTGAGGACGATTGGCATGTGTTTGGCGCATTAAATTTTCCACCGGAACATCCGGCACGTGATATGCAGGACACTTTTTTTATTGAGCAAAATCCGGATGTATTGCTTCGTACCCATACATCTTCGGTTCAATCGCGGGTAATGGCACACAAAAAACCACCTATTCGTATGTTGTTCCCAGGTCGTGTTTTTCGCAACGAAGCCATTTCGTATCGTGCCCATTGTTTTTTTCATCAGGTTGAAGGACTTTATATCGACAAAGATGTTTCGTTTGCTGATCTTAAACAAGCATTGATTTATTTTGCAAAAGAAATGTTTGGTGAAAACACCGAAATTCGTTTACGTCCTTCCTATTTTCCGTTTACTGAACCAAGTGCCGAAATGGATATTTCCTGTAATATTTGTGGTGGAAAAGGTTGTCCGTTTTGCAAACACACCGGCTGGGTAGAAATTTTGGGATGTGGTATGGTTGATCCAAATGTATTGGAAAACTGCGGAATTGACTCAAAAATTTATTCAGGATATGCATTTGGAATGGGCGTGGAACGGATTACCAACTTAAAATATCAGGTAAAAGACCTTCGCATGTTCTCCGAGAATGATGTGAGGTTCTTAGAGCAATTTGAATCGGCATATTAAAACATTGAACTCTAAAACAAAAACAGGTTGGAAATAATTCCAACCTGTTTTTGTTTTAAATAGTAACGCTGCTATCTATTCATTCCAGATCTTCCACGCAGCTTCAGCTTGTCCTATTAGCATGGATTCACCATTTAAAATCTGTGCGCCATATTCCTTCCCTTTTTTCATAAAAAGCGTTTCGGCAGGATTGTAAACCAAATCATATAGAAAATGTCGGTTTGTAAGAAATTGATATGGAATATCGGGACATTCCTCGGCATGTGGGAAAGTGCCTACCGGCGAAGCATTAACAATAAGCAGATTATCAGACAACACCTCTTCATTTAATTGCTTATAAGTCAACATACCGGGTTTGGACGAACGAGTTACAAAGGTAGTACTAATTCCAAGTTTGTTTAAAGTGTATTGAATAGCTTTTGAAGCACCTCCGGTTCCAAGTATCAATGCTTTTTGGTGAAAGGGTTGAAGAAATGGCTTTATTGAATTTTCAAATCCTATTGCATCCGAATTATAACCCTTGAGAATTAATTTATCCATTGAACGAATAAATTTTATGACATTTACAGCTCCAATTTGAGCAGCAGTTTCATCCAATTCATTCATGTATTTTATCACTTGTTCCTTGTAAGGAATGGTGACGTTTATTCCACAAAGTGAAGCATTCTTTAGTATTTTCGGAAAAGTATCGATACAAGGTATTTCGTACAAATCATATTGCGCATCAATGTTCTCATTCGAAAATTTCTCAGTGAAAAATTTCTTCGAAAAGGAATGTGTCAAGGGCAGTCCAATCAATCCAAACTGTTTCATCTTTCTCACCTTTTTAGCTAACTTTCTTTTTCTTGCTAAAGTGTTTTATTAGAAAAAAGACAATAACCACAGCAAGAATCAACAATACAGCCATACTTAACTCATGACTATATGTGTTAATCAAATCTGATTGTCCATGAGCGATATAACCAAGCAAAGCTAATATGCTATTCCAGATTAATGCGCCTAAAAAAGTGTAGAAAGTAAAGCTAAGTAAATTCATTTTGGCCAATCCGGCAGGTATAGAAATCAATTGCCGAATTCCCGGAACCAATCGACCGATAAAAGTCGAAATCTTTCCATGATTATTAAAATACACCTCAGCTTTTTTAATTTTTTCGCTACTTAATAAGAAGAGATGACCAAGTTTGCTATCGGCAAATTTATAAAGAATTGGACGACCTAACCACACTGCCAGTCCGTAATTAATATATGCGCCAATAAGCGCACCTAGAGTACCGAAAAGAATGACAAGAAAAATATTCAAATGACTATTCGGTTTGCTTGCAATATAAGCCGCCGGAGGAATTACAACTTCGGAAGGAAAAGGAATAAACGAGCTTTCTACTGTCATTAAAGCAGTTATGGTATAATAATTCATGTTACTTTCATACCATTTTTCAACTTTCTGAATAATCGAGAGAGAATCAGTTGTGTTTTCTACCCGATTTTCAACAGGCAATGCATATAAATTAGATACAAGAAAAAACAAAGAGATAGCAAGTACTGTTTTTTTAATCATAAATGTTGTCATTATTATCTTATTCCAATTTGTATAATGCTTCGGGGCATAATTCTAAAAATAAACTTGCAGCGGTTTCATCTTCGAAAATTGCTTTATCCAAATATTCAGCAGATTCTACAAGACTTCCGGTTTTATAAAAAGCCACTGCAATAAACAAATCTATAAATTCGAGGTTTGCGTCTTGGCGTTGAGCTGTTAAATAATATTGAATTGCTGTAGAATACTCACCTTTTTCGAGAAAAATATTGGCTATTGCCATCAAAGTATCGGGTTGTTGTGGATCAAGTGTTATCGATTTAAGATACGACATCAATGCATTTTCGTTTTGTTCCATACCGATATATGTTTCAGCCAGATAAACCCAGGCATCAGAGGCTTCATCGTTCAACTCCAACGCTTTTTTAATAAAATTCAGGCTTTCCTCAAATTTTTCC
The DNA here is from genome assembly GCA_010365115.1 of Paludibacter sp. Lineage (GTDB taxonomy): Bacteria > Bacteroidota > Bacteroidia > Bacteroidales > Paludibacteraceae > Paludibacter. Next base: position 7,052 of record JAAFGX010000019.1, on the reverse strand, counting down.
TGTTCCAAAAGGCAAATGCCTATTCCGGTTAATGCTTCGAAGTTATTTGGATTGGTCTCTAACGAATGTTGGTAATAAACAATTGAATCATCGTATCGTTCCATTTTTTCGTAACATTCGGCAATAAACAAATCCGATTGCCACTTGTCGGGAGTCATATTCTGATACTCCTTATATGTTTCAATGGCCAGTTCAAATTGATCCAACTGAAAATGAACATGTGCTTTTTGTAAGCATGTCAGGGTATCATTTTCATCAATAGTGAGCGCAAATTCATAAGCTTCCAGTGCTTTTTGAAATTCCTGCATTGCAAAATAAATTTGACCTAAATTAAACCAGGCCTCATCCATATACGAATCTATATCGATAATGCGATTATACGTTTCAATTGCCTTGTCAAACTCATCATTTTGTTCATAACAAAAAGCCAGTTCAAAAAGCAAATCCAGGTTTTTACGATTGTGGATGTCACCAATTTTCAAAAACTCGAGAGCTGTTTCATATTCAATCTGACTGAGATAAATAAAGGCAATATCCAAACAGATATTATCAAGTTCTTCGGTTTCTTCCTTTAAGAGTTTATCACACAAAAAACGGGCTTCTTTGGTTCTTTCTAATCGAAGAAGGACTTCAATTCTCAAAAGAATGACTTCATAGTCGGTAGTTTCGCCAAGTGATTCCAAAATTCTAAAAGCCTTTTTGCTATCACCTGTTGCTAAATAGATTTTCGCACGCTTAGACTTTAGTGCATAATTATTGGGATGCAATTGCAATCCAAGTTCCAGAGCTTTTGTGCTATCCTTTGTTCGCCCTTTGCGAAGGTAGAACTCTACAATTGTCTCCAGTTCTTCCACATCAAAATAACCCTTGGCTGTTCCTTCGAGAAACTGCTCGTAACGTTTGACAATGTCGTAGGATTCATCATCCACTGAAAAAGATAATTTTCGGTTCATAACCTTATTTTTTGCAAAAATAGCGTTTTAAATGCAAATAGCTAAACCAATTAGCTAAAAGTTATCAACAACTCCGTTAAACAAATTGAATTTTATATATAACAAATTCATTTTTTTTCGTTTTAGGAATGATATTTGAAGTGTTCGGGAAAGTTTAAAGATTTAAAAATCTTAATGATTTGTAAGATTTAAGATTCTGCAGTTCGCCTTCAACAATATGTTTCGGCATGTATATGTAGCATTTTATTCTAGAACGACTTGACTTTTTTGTATTTTCGGTTACTGCTTTTTATCTAAAAATTTATATCTTTGCAATAATTCATTATCAATCCTGTTTATTATGCATTTTTCAACATTATTCACACATTGTCCGGTATGCGGTTCTGTAAAATTTATTCAAAACAATGAAAAATCAAAACGGTGTGAGGCATGTGGATTTGTTTTTTACGTAAATGCTTCGGCAGCTGTGGCTGCATTTGCGCTGAACCATAATAATGAATTGTTGGTGTGCAAACGCGCAAAAGAACCAGCAAAAGGCACATGGGATTTACCAGGAGGTTTTGTGGATGGAGATGAAAGTGCCGAAATGGCTTTAAAACGGGAAATAAAAGAGGAACTTAATGCCGTAGTTATCGAATCGCATTATTTATTTTCGCTTCCAAACGAATACGAATACGGCGGAATGACAATCCCCACGTTGGATCTGTTTTTTTTCTGCCAATTGGAAGATACGAAAAACCTACAAGCTTCCGATGACGTAGAAAGTTGTTTTTTTGTACCGTTGAACGAACTTAATCCAGACTTTTTCGGTTTAAAATCAATAAAAAAGGCGATTGCGATTTTTATCAAACAAAATTGTTAACGTCATTTTAATAATTCGAAGTAATACATAATAAAAATATACACTGCACGATGAGAAAAATAATCGTTTTGAGTTTACTAATCAGTTTACTTTCGGGAAATACTTTTTCCCAACACACCCTCATTTATACCAATCCGGATGTTCTTTTTAATCAGGGAAAAGAACTTTTCACACAACGAAAATATGCCGCCTCATTTCGAAGTTTTGAGGAATTTCTGAAATCGACTTTACTAACTCAGCCCGGACAAATACAGGAAGCAGAATATTATATGGCTGCCAATGCTTATGAATTGCGTCAGGACGATGCGGCTTTGATTTTAAAAAGATATTTGCTCGAGCACCCTTACACTCCATTTTACGACAAAACAAATTTGATGTTGGGGATGCTCGACTACGAAAAGAAAAACTATGCTCCTGCACTCGGTTATTTCAATCAGGTAAAAGAATCGCGATTGAATATGCGGGAACGGGTCGATTTTATGTTTTGCAAAGGTTATGCTTGTCTGGAAACTAAAAACTATCAGCAAGCACTAGTTATTTTCAAAGAATTGAAAAGCATGAATACCCGATACACGCTTTCGGCAACGTATTATTATGCCTATTCGGAATACACGCTTGGAAATTATGTAGCTGCTCTGCCCGAGTTTTTAAAAATTGAAGACAATCCTGCTTACAAAAATATTGTTCCCTATTATATTGTTCAGATTTATTATGCTCAAAAAGATTATGATAAACTCACCGAACGCAGCGACGCATTGCTGAAAAATAATCCCGACAATAAAAACAATGCTGAAATATATAGAATTATGGGCGAAATTGCCTATCGTAATCGCAACTATTCAAAAGCAATTGAAAATCTTAAAAATTACGAACGGCTTTTCCCGCAGGTTTTACGCAACGATATGTATTTGTTGGGCTTATCGTATTATCAAACAAAAGACTATGCTAATGCTGTTCAGTATCTTTCGAAAGTAACCACTGCTGACGACGAAATGACCGAAAATGCATACATGCATTTGGGAAATTCGTACATTAAGCTAAATGATAAAGACAATGCCCGATTGGCTTACGAAGCTTCGTTGAGAACAAATTTCAACAAAGCTGTCAGGGAAGAAGCTATGTTCAATTACGCAATGACCACTTACGATAGCACCACTTCTTTTGGTGAATCAATCAGAGCCTTCGAACAATTATTAGCTGAATTTCCTAAGTCAAAATACCGAGAAATGGCTTACGATTATTTGACTACAGTTTTTATGACATCAAAAAATTACGAAGCGGCTTATCTATCGCTATCGAAAATTGCAAACCCTAGCCCCAAACTATTGGAAACAAAACAATATCTGTTGTACCAAATAGGAACAGAGGCATTTACACAAAACAACCTCGAAAAAGCAATTGAATATTTCTCGTTATCATTACAAAGTTCTTCCACAGGAAAATATTCTGCAGAGAGTTTATACTGGCGTTCGGAAAGTTATTTCCGTTCCAATAAACCAACACAAAGTATTGCCGATTTGAAAGCATTTTTCAATAATTCGTATTCCAGAACAAGCGTCAACCGAATAACTGCTCAGTATGCATTGGCTTATGCTTATTTCTCACAGAAAAATTATTCAGAAGCACTTAATTGGTACTTGAAATATGTAGATGAAGAAACAAACCGTAAATCAACAACGTATGCAGATGCAATGAACCGTATAGGGGATTGCTATTTCAATGCCCGCAATTTCCCGAAAGCCGAAACATATTATGCGAAAGCCGTTTCAATAAGTCCGAACACAGCCGATTACGCAATGTTTCAGGCTGCTTACGTTGCCGGTCTGCAAAAAAACTACAGCACAAAAATTGCCAAACTTGAAAAATTGATATCCGATTATCCAAAATCGGAATACGCCGATAATGCATTGTATGAAATGGGACGTTCCTATTTAATGTTGGGAAATGACGGAAAAGCAATTTCTACGTATCAACGTTTGCTCAATGATTATCGGGGTAGCGATCAAACTCGAAAAGCAGCACTAGAAATAGGAATGATTTATTTTAATGGAAAGGAATACGAACAAGCCATTGCCGCTTACAAAAAAGTGATTTTAAACTATCCCGGAAGCGAAGAATCGTATACGGCGCTTGAAAGTCTTGAAACCGTTTATATTGAAATTAATGATGTGGCTGCCTATCTGGCTTATACAAAAACACTTGGACGTACCATCAGCACCACAACTGCTAACCGCGAAGATTCTATTTCATTTATTGCCGCCGAAAAACAATATATGAATGCTAATTATGCACAGGCGATAAGCGGATTTAGAACCTATCTGAACAAGTTCTGTTCCGGAAGTCGTTATTGCACTATTGCGCAATATTACCTTGCCGACAGTTATTATCGCACCAAGGACAAAGACAATGCGTTGGTATCTTATAAAGTATTATTGCAAATCGGAGCAAATCAATATACTGAAGAAGCCACCATTCGGTGCGCAGAAATTACGTATGACCGAAAAGAGTATGCTTCGGCATTACAATACTTCAAACAACTGCAAAGTGTGGCACAAAGCACCGAAAATAGAAACGTTGGACGATTGGGAGTGTTGCGTTGCAGTTATTATCTGAACGACCACCAAACCACCATTAGCATTGCAAATGAAATTATTTCTGATGCACGCAGCACTTCGGAATTAAAGGATGAAGCCCGTTACAATAGAGCAAAAGCGTTTTTAGCTTCAGGTCAAAAGACTCAGGCGATGACTGATTTAAAAGCTTTATCAACCGAAACCCGAACCGTGAATGGAGCCGAATCCAAGTACTTATTAGCAAACCTGTATTTCGAACAAGGGAAACTTACCGAAGCCGAAAATGAAGTGCAGGACTTTGCAAAAAAGAATACGCCGCATCAATTCTGGCTTGCACGCGGTTTCGTGTTGCTTTCGGATATTTATATTCAGAAAGGGGATGATTTTCAAGCTAAACAGTATTTACTGAGTTTGCAAAAAAATTATACTACTGCCGACGAAATTCAGACCATGATTTCCGACCGACTGCAAGCAATCAGCAAACGCGATAGCAATAAGGTTATTAATTAGCCCATTTATCAAAGAAGGTTCATTATAAGGTAAATGCCATTAAATAAAAAATTCTGAAAAATATAAAATAGTTTCGCATGAAAACATCAAAATATATACTGACTGTTCTTTTCTTTACGGTTGCTTCAACCCTTTCTTTGTCGGCCCAAGATACCATTATGGATAGAAATGTAACGGTGGAACGTGAGTATAAACCGGTGATTCAAGATGCCGGAAAAATCAATTCTGTTCCAGAAGTGTTAGAACCGAAAGTAGAAAAAACCGCCACCAGCTATTCTCAGTTTAATTTTCCGCTAAATGCAGACTTCAATATCCATATTTTGCCTGCCGCCGAATTGGAACGCGAAAAACGCAGAGAACCCAAATCGGGTTTTGCCCGAGTTGGATTCGGCAATAATGTAAATACCTTGGCTGATTTTGCCATACCAGTTATTAACAAACCGGATATGAGATTGGATTTTTCATTGAACCATTATGGAACATTTGACTCAAAAGCGCATTCGGTGACTAAATCAGCTTTGTCGTTTGATAAATACTTCAAAAAGTTCGACTTGTATGCTGGTATTGGTGGCGGACATGAATACTTGAAGTATTATGGAAATAATTATAATCGATCAAATTCAGTTGTAAATTTAGATACCTTGGCAAAGTATTCAGGTGCAGCTAAATATTTTGAAGAAGATTTAATTCGCATCAATCGCTTGCCACACAATTACACTTTAAACAGTCTGGCCTCTGATTCTACAAGCGAGACATTTTGGCGATTCAATGCTTACGCCGGATTCCGGTCATTACCACTAGCTACAGGCTTGCGTTATCTGGCAGAAATGCAATACAAAGTTTTTGATTCGAGAAACGGTCTTACCGAACATTTGATAAAGTCTCAGGGAGGATTCAGTACCGAACGAGACAAAAACCGATTGGGAATAGATTTGGAAATGAACAATTTGATGTATCGTTCGGACAACCCGGCAATGCTTAATTTCTGGAATTCATATACCGTTTTCTCAATGAATCCATTCTACAGCTTCGAACGTACCAATTGGAACATCAGATTGGGAGTGAAATCGGCATTCTCATTTGTTCATGGTCGTCCGTTTAATCCGTCGCCTGATGTAAGTGCTGAATGGAATGTTATACCGAAATATCTTTCGGTGTATGGAGGCATTACAGGAGGATACAGTGTGAATACCATGGATAAAATGTTTACAGAAAATCGCTATCTTTTTCCGGATGTGCGGGTAAAAGACACCTATTCCCCTTATGATTTTTATGCCGGTGTAAAAATAAAACCCATTTACAATCTGTTACTCGACGCGTATTTTGATTTTCGTAAAATTGACAATCAGTACTTTTTTGTAAACAAAGAATACTCGCTCACTTCTTCATCAATTACGTTCCCAAAAGCAGAAAGTAGTTTATTCACTAACCGTTTCAATGTAATTTACAGTGGCGCCACACATTTAAAAATGGGAGTAAGAGCGAATTATAACTTGCGAAACCTGATTAATGTGCAATTTAAAGGAGCATACAATAAATGGGAAGTTAGCTCAGAAGATTATGCATGGAACAAGCCTAAATGGGAAGCTGACTTGAGCGCCAACGTGAAAATTACACGAAACTTCAGCGTAGATGGAAATGTGTTTGTGGACGGCGAACGTTACGCTAAACTGGGTGATTTTTCCATTCCCATGCGCCCAAAAGTAGATATAAACTTCGGAGCTTCATACTCGTACTTTAACTGGTTTACTGTTTTTGCCAAAGTAAATAATGTGATCAATAATCCATATCAGAATTTCTACGGTTACGATGTGCAGGGATTTAATGTATTAGCTGGAGCGGCATTTTCGTTTTAAGAAATATAAATAAATCATATTGTAAAGGAAGTTCAGCAATGGACTTCCTTTTTTATAAAAAAAAACTCAACTTCTACCAACAAACTCCGTAATAACCATTCTACTTTTGCGACAAGGCATCCGAACCTCGGTTGTGCTCCCGCAATTTTGAACCAACGAATTCCATCCGCATGTACATTCTTTCTCAAAAATATTTTCGTATAACGGATTTTACTTCAATAAAACAAGTGTTGGTGCATGTTTTGAGAGATATTTTTTTTAATTTATTGCTACAAATTCAGGAGTTTCATGTCAATGT
>JAAFGX010000123.1 GCA_010365115.1 Paludibacter sp. | reverse complement strand
CAAAAAACAGTTGTAATCCAAGTCCCTCTCCTTGGGAGAGGGATATAGGGAGAGGTCGAATTATATAAATACGCTTATCTAAACAACATTGATTCAAAATTATTGATAATTTAATTTGAATTAAATCTTCATCAATCAAAGCCCACTCATTTGGGTGGGCTTTATTTTCAAAATTCAATAAATGAAAAATATCTTATTAATTGCCCTTTGTTTTACCATAATTTCATGTAAACCAGTGTTGGAATCGGGAAATGAAATTATCAGTTATAAATTTCAGGAAATAGCTCAAGCAGACTTGGCTACTATTGAGAATGACACCGTTATGATAATGGTGCCAACAACTACCGATCTTACTGCACTCACTCCAATTGTTGAAATTTCACCAAAAGCAACCATAAATCCTGCCTCAGGAGTGAAACAAGATTTCTCAAAACCATTTTTTTACACTGTTACTTCTGAAGCCGGAACAAAAAGAAGTTACACCGTTTTGGCCTACACTCAACCTACTTTTAGAGTGAACAGCATTCAACTTCCTGATAATTTTGTAACGGGGACAATCGGTGGAGATAATATTACATTTAGTCTCCCATTTGGAACTAATCCCACTGCTATAAAAATAACCTATACACTTGCTGAAAGTGGTTTTATTTCTAACATAAAATCGGGTGACAAAGTAAACCTGACTCAACCATTTTTGTGGACGCTAACCAAGGGTACAACTACAAAAACATATACTTTAACTGCTAATATCCAACCACAGGAAACCGGAATCCGTTCGGTTTGGGTAACCAATGTGGCGAGTTCAGCATTAATGAGTGAAGCCAACTTGACTGCTATGGTAAACAAATTGGATGAACTTAATTTCAACACAATATGCGTAGTGGCTTATAACAAAAGCCAGACAATTTTCCCAAGTCAGACTTTGGCAACCGTTTTGGGAATTTCACCTGCTCAAACAGTAATTTCAGGATGCTCGTGGGGCGATGTGTTGGCTAAATTGATTGAAAAAGCACATGCCAAAAACATAAAAGTAATTGCCTGGTTCGAATATGGATTTGCATCGCATTATGCCGGTCAGGATTCACCTATTTCCGACAAACACCCCGATTGGGTTAGCAAAGATATTAATGGAAATCAAACCGTTAAAAATAATTTCTACTGGCTAAACGGTTTTCACCCGGAAGTTCAGAAATTCGTAACCGATATGATTTTGGAATGTGTTACTAAATATCCAACTCTCGATGGCATTCAGGGAGACGACCGCCTGCCTGCCCTACCCGCTCATGCTGGTTACGATGACTATACCAAACAACTTTACAAAACCGAAACAGGTAGAGATGTACCTACAGACCCTAAAGAAGCAGCTTTTTTCGCATGGAAATATAACAAAATGACTGATTATGCAGTAACACTTTACAATGCAGTTAAAGCAACACGCTCAACTTGTTTGGTTACTTGGGCGCCAAGTACACGTGGCTGGAGTCGCGACAATTACTTGCAAGATTGGCCCGAATGGTTGAAACGTGGAGTTGCCGATTGGGTTTCGCCACAGTTGTATCGATCCGAATCTGCCGGAATCGATTCCTATTCAGCTTTAGTTTATGGAGATATTCAAAATATTTTTACTACAGCCGAATTGCAAAAAAAATATGTCCCAGGTATGCTGGTACGTAATGGCAGCGATATTATTTCCGATGGTTTTCTGGCAAAATTGATTCAATACAACCGTTCTAAATCGGTTTATAATGAGTCGACATGGTTTTATGAAGGGGTAGTGCCAAAGCAAAATGCTTTTAAAGTTTTGTATCCCGGAAAAGCAATTTTTCCATTTTGAAAATAAATTATTGTGAATAAACTATTATTTTGCTTTGCCTTTGTTTTAGTTATGGTCAATTGTCAATCAAAACCGGTTGACAAATTTACCACACAAATGGAACGTAATCAGTTTATTGTAAACAAAACGCATTTTATTGATTCTGTTTTCAAATTACAACAAAATATTGAAAACGAAAAAGTGTATCAAAGTGCTTTCTGGGCTTCGGAATTAATGTTAAAGAAGAGTCCTTCTGGATTCGAAATTTTGAAACAAGGGTTAAGTCAGTTTTACATTTTTTCGGCAAATTATAAAAGGAGTATTTTGCAACATGCCTACACGCTGTATACAGATGAATTTAATTCGGAATTTGATAGCCTGATACAGAGGGAGCATGACGAAAAGCTATTTGCAATAATGGCAAGTTATTTAATCCGAAATGACAAGGATAAACAAATGCCACTGTTGAAACTAATGTATAATCGATTTCCAACATGGAGAGAACATCCATTATTAATTGCTTTTTCAATCGATAATTCGACAAAAGAAATTATAACAAAAAAACAGATTGCAGAGTTAATTGCGTTTAGAAAAAAAACAAAAGAATCAAGCTTTTTTGTTTTTGTTACTAAAAACAGAGATGTCCCGGGTATATTAATGATTCAAAATGCGAGTGGGGAAATGCTCAATGAGAATGGTGACACCCTTAAATTTAGAATATTGGCTCGTTCAATAACCAATTTGCCGGAATATATAACCAATGGAAACACGCCGCAAGGTGTTTATTCAGTTCAAGGTTTTAGTTCTTCCGACAATATTTTTATTGGCAAATCACCTACAATAATCACTGCTTTGCCGTTCGAAGTTTCTGTTTCAGAATTTATTCATGAAAAAAAAAGAAATGATTGGTCATTGGATGAATATAATCGACTTTTCCCTGAAAGTTGGAAAAGTCTCACAAAGAAAAACATGGCTTATTATGCCGGCAAAGCTGGTCGTAGCGAAATAATCATTCACGGAACAACTATTGATACTGAGTTTTATAAATCAAAAAGGTATTATCCTTTTACACCTTCATTAGGTTGTTTGTGTTTGTTGGAACGATGGAATTTCAAAGATGGAAGTTTAATAGAAAGCGAGCAGTTAAGACTTGTAAAAGCTTTAAAATCAAATAATTTGCGAAATGGATTGATGTATGTTATTGAGAAATAAGAAAAATTATGAAGTTCAATTTATATCTTATCCTTTTTTTTTACCTGTTTTCAAGTTGCAAATCGCCCGAAATTGCGCTTTCGAGAGATAACAAGTTGATAAAATTTTCAATTATCTATAATGCAGTAGAAAATGTTGGAGTTGTAAATGATTCGGCAAAAGTTGTCACTGTTACTTTGCCGTGGAATACGTATATGGCTGATATGAAGTGTAATGTTGAAGTTTCACCCAATGCAAGCTACATACTTTCTGATAGTGTAGATTTCAGCAAACCGCAAACTATAACAATTACTGCACAAAATAAAATCAGTTCACAATACAAGATAATTGTGAGCAACTCACAGAAATTGAATCTACTGGATGAACGGATTGAGATTCGAAATTGTTTGCATGTTTCCCGCGACACGTCAAAAATTGTAATGTTACGGTTCAATGAGCTGAATCTGGCCGAACCAAGAATCAACTATATGCAAAACGGGCAAACTCAAACCGGAGTGCTTATAAAGTTCACCACAAACAGCAATTTTATAAAAGTGAAATTTGCCGAAACAAAAGGAGCTCGTTGGGGAACAGATTATGGAGTTTGGGTTGATGGAGTTTGGCATAACAGCTATACCAGCCATAATTTCACGATGCAAAAACCCGCTGGGAAAGATTTTGCAACCTGGGAAATAACGCCTTCGTTGATGAATGCCGTGAACTTAACTGGCATTGAGATTGAAAATGGGAAACTATTAACTACTCAACAGTCCGCGCAGCCACAATTTTTTGCTATAGGAAATTCAATAACACAAGGAGTTGGACAAGGAAATGCTGGATATTTGAGTTATCCGTTCCTGTTTGGAAGGAAAATGGGTTACGAAACCTATAATTTGGCTGTGGGTGGAAGCAAAGTAAGTTGGAAAGTAGCCACAGAATTAGAAAATCGTAAAGCCGATTTAATTACCGTGCTCTGGGGGTATAACGATTGGTATTTTGTGGGCGAAACTTCCGTAACATATCGAAGTACCATGTTGGCACTAATAAATAAAATTCGAGAATATCAACCCAATACACCATTGGTTTGTATCAGTTTAATTGGTACTGAAAACCCAACTCCAACAAGCGGAGTCAAAATTGAGGAATATCGTACAGTAGTGGAGCAGTTGGTTGCCGATAGAAAAGCAGCCGGCGATAAAAATATATTTCTTTTGGATGGTTCCACAGTTAATGTTGAATTGATGGACAAAGTGCATCCAAGTGTAAAAGGAGCAGCCGACATGGCCATTATTTTAGAAGATTTTGTAACAAAAATTTTATATTAAAAAAAATATGCACGCAACTAATTCTTATCCACTTTTGAAATACATGATTATCACATATTTGATAATCATGGCTTTAGCTTCATGCAGCAATCCCGATTTGAGCGACCCAAAAATACCTTTTCCGGCTCCTACAGAATTGACTACAGAGAAAGTTTCGGTTACATCAATCAAACTTTTATGGAAAGACAACAGCAAAGGCGAAGATGGTTTTGTAATTGAACGTTGGGTAACGGGTGCAGCTACTCCTGTAAAAGCAACAGTAGGCGAAAATGTTACTGAGTGGACGGATAACGGACTGCAAAAAGAAACCTATCAATACAAAGTTTATGCATTTTGCAAACAACGCGTTTCGGATACTATTTCCATTTATTATCAGCACATTCCTGTATCGATGCCAGCAAATTTCAAAGTGGTTGCAAATCAAACTGCAGTGGATTTATCGTGGGATGCAGTTACTGGAGACATCGATGGCTATAAAATGGAACGGAAAAGTGGAAACGGAACGTATCAACTTTGGAAAACAATAGCTTCCGATGCCACTTCGTTGACCGACAACACACCGGAATCGGGTGTAAATACGTACAAATTATATGCTTATTCGGCCAATGTTACTTCAGTTGGAGTCGAAAGATCAATAACTATTCTAAAAATGCCTGTAATTTCAATTGCCGACATTATGGTTTCATATTTCAAACTTTCATCTTATTTTACACTTACTTCAGATGGTGGCGAAGACTGTAATATTGGAATTTGCTGGAGCAAAAACCAACACCCTACAATTGCGGATTCGAAGTCGGTTTGGCACCAAAAATCAAAAACTGGCGAATCATATTTTGGAAATGCCACCAATTTGGATGCCGGAGCCACATATTATATCCGTGCTTATGCCACCAATTCGCAAGGAACATCTTACAGTTCGGAAATTCAAGGAAAACTTGATGCTCAACCTGCTCCACTTGCACTCGTTTGGAATCCAATGGCTACGCAGAATGCAGCATTGCCAACTGAAATAAAAATGTACACAACCAATACAACATTGAATAACCGTGCTTTTCAGGCTTGGTACGCCATTGCCGATGTAAGTACAGGAAATATAGAATTAAAAGCCACATTATCGACAACTGCCAGAAAACCAAGTCAGTTTATAGCTGCTGCCACTGACGAAACTACATACGTAATGACCAATGCCGGGTATTTTGGGTACAGCGGAAACAATGTAAGTTCGTACAGTTTGGTGGTCGATCGTGGTTCAAAAAAAGCTGACAATATTTCTGCACTTACCAGAGGAAGCTATAGCTACCCTACAACTCGTGGCGCATTTGGAGTTACAACTTCACAAACGCCAATGCTCAAATGGACATCGGGAGATTTTGGTTACGAAATACCGAGTCCCAATGTAGAAGGTGAAACGCCACAGCCAACTCCAAATCTAACTTTTCCAACCACTGCCGAACGTTGGAATCCGTATTCAGCTGTTGGTGGCGGTCCTATTCTAATGAGAAATGGAAAAATCGCTTTCGATTTTACAACAACTCTTTCGGGCAAGTATATGACAAATTACGAGTTACTGCAATCCGATATTTTTTCAACATCTGCACGTCCACCACGTACTCTCATTGGAAATACCGCCGATAATAAAATTGTATTATTCGTTTGTGATGGTCGGCAAGCTCACAGCGATGGCGCAACTTTGCTGGAATTAGTTCAAATAATGAAATCAATCGGGTGTGTGAATGTCCTTAATCTTGACGGTGGCGGTTCATCGGCAATAATTGCAAACGGACAATTACTTAATAAACCATCTGATGGACCCGAACGTGCAGTGGCAGCAGTCGTGTCATTTGTAAAAAAGAAATAAGGTTTTTCAATGGTTAATTTAATTTGGTTTAAAAAAATCAGCAGGGAAATTATTTCCGTTGCGAAACGAAAGATAATTTCCTATTTGCTGATTCATCAATGCATCATTCATAATTTATAATTCATAATTCATAATATTTCATGAAAAGTACTCTGCTTATATTTAGCTTATTAATAAGCTTTTGTGTTCAAACTTCTGCCATTAATGCAATTGTGTATGACGGAAGCGGTCAAACCGCCGAAGATAGATTGATTGCAATGACAATTGCCGGTATTGTGAACCGGGATGCACCACGTCTTTACTTGCGAAATGTGTATGAAACCTGGAGTTATAGTCAAACTGATGAACTATGGGAAAATGAATACAAAAATACCGGTGGTACTCAATTTACTGAGATTTCGAATACCAATTTGTTGGTTCAGCATTTTAAATCATATCTAAAAGGTGCCATCACCTATGATGCTTCATTGTATTACGGCAATTTTAGTGGGCAATCGTTCCGATGGCAAGCCGAAGCTGCGGCTATGCTTTGTGGTTTAACCGATTGTATACCAGTATCATCGACAAATACAACTATCGATATAAATAAACCCGACTTAATTGATGTACCTGATTATTTTAATGGTCAACAAACTATACAAGTTTCAGCCAAATTGAATCTTAGCACTCATAGTTGGAACAATTTATCGCTTACAACCGAACAGCGATACTTTGCCTGGCTCGATTGGAGTTTAAATAATCTTTTGCCAAGATGTAATACTTCAAAATTTTATTTGCGGGAAATTACCGATTGGGCTATAAATCAGCGGATGTTTCAACTAAATCTGGGTGGAACTGAAGATTTACGTTTCACTTCGTTAACCGATGAAAAAGCAGCCAAAATTGAACGAGTTATGAATTATTTGAAAGCGAAAAAACCAAATGAAATTTTTCATGTTTACGGTTGGATGCGACCTGAACCTTTAGTTCAATGGATTTCGGCTTATGGTGGAAGTTTCCACGAAACATTACTCAGCAATCTTTCGTGGCATCACATTTTTCCGGTTGATCCAAACTTTAACTATAACCGACCTTCAGATATTAACCCTTCGACTCTCACACTCGAAAATAAATACTATGTACTATTTATTGGTTCTGAAGGCGATGCCGGAAACTGGAATATTGGTTTTCAAGGAGGTGCATGGCCATCGACAACGCGCGGACAAGTTCCAGTTGCATGGGGATTTAATTTACAAATGTTTGAAGAATTTCCATTCGTAGGACAATATTATTATCGTACTGCAACGGCAAATGATGGTTTTTTAGCAGTTTCAACTCCGCTCGGTTATGCATATCCTGACGTATTTCCGACTTCATATTTACCCGATGCTAAAGCAAAAACAATTGCATTAATGGATAAATTCAAAGTAAATTCAGTTTATGCATACAAGCATTACAATGGTGCAGGAAGCTCTGTATATCGGGGTATCACAATATCAAATAATTTTGATTTTGCAAAACTGGGTACTTTTTCGCAGGAAACAAATACTCAGCTCACTATGTTGTTTGACCCTGCTTTAATGACACAATATTCCTATACAAATTTTGGCGGTTTACTTTATAATCATGTGAATGATGATACATTTTATGCCGACTTCTCTAATTTAAATACAGTGCGTGACCGCATTGTTTCAAAGCTAAGTGGAAAATCAAAACCACGGTTTTTAATGGCAGGATACGAACGTTTCAGGCAGGATAATATGTTTCTCGAAAGTAACGACATAACGCTGCCTAGGCTGAAAACATTGATGGAAAGTATTAAAGCAAATGCAGCCATTGGTGCTGATGTTGAATTTGTTACACCAGAAAAATTCACCTACTTGCTTCGAAAATCTCTTGGATTGTCGACAAATGTACCTTCAGTCGAAATAAACGAACAAAAACTTTTGGTTTTTAATGATCTAAATAATCATTTACAACTTAATTTACAACTTTCAAATCCACAGTTAGTTAAAATTAATATCTTTGATATTACCGGTAAAATAATCTATAATGAAAATTGGAATATGTCGATAGCGAATGATTTCAGAACCGTTTCCGTACTGCGAAAGGGAGTTTATATTGTGAATATAAAAGGACAAAATGTGAATCTTACTACAAAATTTATCCAATATTAATTCAAAAAACTATTCCCAAAGTCGCCCTTAGGGGATTTAGGGAGCTTAATATATGAAAAGATCTTATGCTCTTGATGCCGTTCGCGGTTTGGCAATTATTGGTATGGTTCTTTCGGGAACAATAGCTGAAAGTTTACCAGCGTGGATGTATCATGCTCAGGTTGGACCACGTTCCGACTTTAATTTCGATCCCACAATTTATGGTATTACTTGGGTCGATTTGGTTTTTCCGTTTTTCTTGTTTGCCATGGGAGCCGCATTTCCATTGGCTTTAGGTCGTAAAATTGATAAAGGCGCAAGCATTGGAAGTCTGATTCCGCCCATCTTAAAAAGAGTTTTTTTGTTAGTACTTTTCTCCATCGCCATTTATTATACTACTCCCTATCGATTGGGAGGCAACTGGAACTATGCTTTAGCAATACTGTCATTTATTTTATTTTTTGCAAGTTTTGTTCGTTTGCCAAAAATTTCCGAAAAAGAAAATTCAATCATCAATTGGACTGGAATTTTACTAATAATTGCACTTATCGCATTTAACACAATATCTCAGCCATCAGTATTTACACAGGGATTTAAACTTTCGCATAATGACATAATTATTCTTGTGTTGGCTAACATGGCGTTTTTTGGAGCAATAATTTGGATTTTTACACGATCAAATATCATACTCAGAGTTGGAATAATGGCATTCTTTTTTGCATTTCGCCTAACCTCGGATGTCGAAGGCAGCTGGAATCAGGTGGTCTGGAATTTTAATCCAATTCAATTTTTGCCCGAGAATATTAAAGCAGCATTGTACATTTCAGATGGTTGGCTGTACCGTATGGATTTTTTGAAATACCTGTTGATTGTACTTCCGGGAACAATTGTTGGTGACTTGCTCGTAAAATGGATGAGTGACGATGACAATCAAAAATCAAAACTCCCTGCAAAATGGAAAATGTGGGCTTTACTCCTACTTATGTTTGGTTTTGTGATTAGTAATCTTATTTGTCTTTTTTCGCGACTACTTGAGCTAAATCTGATAATCAATTTGTTATTCGGCACTATTGGATTATTCTTGCTTCGTGAACCGAAACATTCGTTGAGTCGTTTATATTACAAACTATTTCAATGGGGAATAACCTGGTTATTGCTTGGTAATGTCTTCGAAGCATTCGAAGGAGGTATCCGAAAAGATCATGCAACCATGAGTTATTTCTTTGTTATAGTAGGATTGGCTATTTTTACATTGATATTTTTCTCCATTGTTATCGATTATTTTGATAATAAAAGACCATTTCTTTACATCGTCGAAAGTGGACAAAACCCGATGGTAGCTTATGTAGCAGGTTCATTTGTGGTTTTCCCTATTTTGGCAATTATGGGTGTAATGCCTTGGCTAAATGACCTTTACCAAATTACACCTTGGTTTGGATTTGTAAAAGGAGTAATCATTACCTCTGGTATGATGGCAATTACCGTTTTTACCGTTCGCAAAAAGTGGTTCTGGAAAACTTAAATATATAAAAATAACCACCAAACCCGCAAATGGGGGCTATAAGACATAGTATTTTAATTAGATTAAACACAAATCAATCATCAAAAGATTCATAAGCCCATTTGGGGGTTGGGGGGTCATTAATATTCTAATTTATATAAACTAATTTACTACAATGAAACGACTTATCCTATTTTTTACCATTATTGCTCAAATGAGCTGTATTCAATCAAAAAACCTTCAGGAAAGCATTCGTGGAGTTTGGGTACCCGATCCACAATATACCGATGTATTGAAAACGTATAAAAACGTTGTGAATTTTGTTTCGACACTTGATTCATTGAACTTTAACTCTATTTATGTTGTATCTTATGCATTGAGTAAAACCATTTATCCGAGTGCGGTTTTACTTTCTAATACTAACTACGCGCATATCGATTCAACAAATATGCTGGCCCCTTTTAGGGCACAATACAATGTTCCAATGAAAAGTCCGACTGGTGATCCGGTAAAGGATTTGATTACCGAAGCTCACAAACGGAATATAAAAGTTTTCTTTTGGTACGAGTTTGGTTTTATGGCCGATATAAAGCTTGCGACACCCGAAAACAATCCAATTTTAGCTAAAAATCCAAAATGGGTCGGTATTGGCAATGACAATAAACCTGCAAACTACAACAATCATGATTATTATTTTAACGCATTCGACCCCGATGTTCAACAATATATTCTTGATTTGATTTCAGAAGGAATAAAACGCTATCCAAATGTTGACGGTATTCAGGGCGACGACAGATTACCTGCAATGTGTATCAATTCGGGTTACGACGTAAAAACCATTGAAAAATATAAATCCGAGCATAATGGGCAAATTCCTCCTGAAAACTTTAAAGATTCAGCATGGGTTCGCTGGCGGTTGGACATTCTCAACACTTTTGGAGAAACTCTGTACAACAAAGTAAAATCAATCGATCCCAAAATAATGGTAAGTTTTGCTCCAAATCCATATCCGTGGTGCAAAGATAATTTAATGCAAGAATGGCCACAATGGGTCAGCGATGGAATTTGCGATTTGTTGGCAGTACAATGTTACCGCACTGACAGTCTAAGCTATAGAAACACTGTATCGCAGGCACAATCATTTATAAAACCACCAATAGGTAAAAAGCAACTTTTCGTTCCGGGTATTATATTGATGGTTAGCGGGGAAATTTCCGATGCCAATGAGTTGAAAAAACAAGTTTTAATTAATCGCGATTTGAAAACCAACGGAGAAATATTTTTCTACAACGAAGGATTACGAAAGCCTGAAATTATAAAAGTAATCAAAGAATTATATCCTGAAAAAGCAGTTTTCCCTAAATTATAAAAACTAGAGTAATAAATTTAAAGAGTTAGTTTATTCTTATACCGATTGCACAAACAATATAGTCCAATGTCGACCCTGCCTGCCGCAGGCAAGTATGTCTAATTGTACTATTTGTTTGAAAGCCTTCCGCAG
>JAAFGX010000122.1 GCA_010365115.1 Paludibacter sp. | reverse complement strand
ACTCAAACAGAAAAGTTTTCTACGCCTACATCACTCCATTTTTCGGCTCACCGGACGAGGTCGGTCGTAATAGCAACATTATGCAATAAAACAATTGACAAAAAATTAATATGAGAGGATACGTTGTGTTGCAAACTATTTAATTTTTGGGTTCAAACTTTAGATACAATACCCTATACTCATAAAAATTTATTACTTCATCAAGCCCCTTAACAGAAGGGTTTAAGAGTATTAAACGAAATATTTTTAATTTTACTAAAAAAAGTTCATAAAACGTTGCGTATATTAACATTGTTTTATATTTTTACGCCCATTATATAAAGAGCAGATTATAGAATAATCATCTTCCCTAAATCGATAACAAAAAAGGATAAGACTACAAAGAAAAATTATTCAAGTACCGTATTTTCACCTACACGAAAGCTATACAGACCTTGTATAAAATAGTATTCACCCATATCGGAATAACAGAAAACATCCGGGGGAAAGCATATATTATCTAGGGGAAAGCTTCCCCCTGATGGGAAACACAATAATACACTTGGGGGAGAACTTCCCCGTGTTGGGGGAAACAATAAAACAGTTGGGGGAGAGCTTCCCCCTGATGTAAAACACAGTATTACACTTGGGGGAAAGTGTCCCCCGGCATGGGGAGACAATAATACTTCAGTAATGGACTTTCCCCCTGATGTGCAAAATAAAAAACCGATTGATAACTTAAGCGACACTACCGGCTAAAAAGAGGGAGCTGGTGGGCGTGAGACTACCCCTCTATTGTTTAACCTTAATACTTAATATTATGCCGAAATCCTCGTATGCTGAACAAATCAACAAAGCGCAGGTGATGTTATCAGGTCTGAAAGGGAATGCTGCACAGATTGCACGCAGGGGTCTTGACGAAGCATTTCTGGCAAAGTTTGATGCCGACCGCGACGAAGCGGTTGCTCTGAACGATGCTCAGGAAAAACTGAAAGCCGACCTTGTAAGCAAAACCGCTCAGTTGGATTCCAAACTATTGGAATTGGACAAACAAGTGAGCGAAGCGCAGAAAATTGTCAAGATCGACTTTGATAAAAGCCGTTGGAGAGAGTTTGGTATTGAAGCAAAACGCTGATATCAATACCTGAAAAGTGACGGAAAAGATTCTTTTCCGTCACTTGAATCAAAAAAATCACCCATGTGTAGCCGAGGAGATTGTAACTTCGTCTAGACTATCCGCCTGACCTTAAAAAATCTGTTTATTATGGCAAAAAATAAGAAGAAAAAAAAACCTCAGCCTCCATCTCTAAAAAGAGATTATGAAGTTACCAAAACCTATTTCGACAAATTTTCTGAAGTAGCCCGTAAAACTCTTCAACTAATGAATCTTGATCCTGCACTTTACAATAAGTTTACAAAAAAACAGAAAATAGAGATGATGCGGGCTAAATTTGCAGCCCCTCATTTTGAAGCAAAACCAGGGCACGAAGTACCAAGACATTATATTAAGTTTATTCAGAAAGAATCAACTGAATATATGGAACACATTAAAATCGGTGATCCCTCTTTAGGCTTATCGTATTACGATTATCTGACCATGGGTTCCCAATTCGGGAATTTTATTAATGCCAAATGTAACGAGAAACAAAATTGTGAACAAGCTGAATTATACAGAATAATCTCCGAACATGTTCAAATATATGAAGATTTTGGAGATAACAGTCTGATTATGCCATATTTTCGGTATCTGCGTCATATATTAGGTCATTTATCACAGTTTAATTACCGAATGTATGGTTTTGAACTTGATTGGAAAGAAACTAAAACCCGATTTATGTTAGCAGTTTTCATACAGATTACAGCCATTGAATGTGAAAAAAGAAACTTTATTTTCAAAGACAAAAAGCGCCCCGCATTTAGATTGCTTATGGCTAATTTTATGAAACCGGAAGTAACTTACATAGACACTCCCTATCATAAGGTATTTAAAAACAATACATCAAACAAATTTCTCCAAATATATATTCAAAGTCATGCACTTTTGCGTATGAAGGAACGCCTTGATACGTTGAATTTGAACGAGAGAAATATATTATTGATATCCTCTGTTGTTCTTAATGATGTAATAAAACTTGAAACTGGTCGAAGTGCTTTTGAAATGCATGATTCAAATCAAAATATCATCGCCTATCTGCCATTTGTTGTTCAGGATGATTGCGTGATTATCCTCACAGTGCTACCCGTTACGAATCCGACAACTCCAATTGGCAAAAAATTATGTGAAACGCTCAAAGCAACAAAAGAAGAACTCGAAATATGCGGAATGGACAAACTAAGTTATTTTCTACTTACCGATTTCGACAAAATCCCTAGACTTAAACATGCCATCGAACTAAATAACCTGACTTATCTTACCGAACTACAATCAATTATTCAACCCCTTGAAAATATTCAACGAACAAAAGGAATTTCAGCCAGTATTTTCCAAACAGAATATTCTAACGCCGATGTATTGAGCGAAATAGAAGGGAAGTATTGAGAAAGTCCGAGTAATTTAAATATCTTTGCATAAATAATAAAATGCGACACAATGACAACAAGTTACATCAAACGTATAGAAATAAGCAAACTTTGGGGAAAACACAATATTGTTTGGGATAATTTAAACCCTGATGTAAACATTTTGGTGGGAATTAATGGGAGTGGGAAGTCGACGCTATTGAAAATTATTTATGCTGCAATATGTCGAGATGAAAAAAGCATTTCAAATTTAAATTTCAAGAATGCCAGAATTGAAAACCAAAACAATTGGCATAACATTGAAACAATATCAAGAAAAAAGAAAAAGTTTACAGAAGGTGATATTAATGATTTGAATAACGAGATTTCAGAAGATTTTAAACTTATTTCTGGTGTTGGATATGAAAATGAGTTTATCGAAAGATATGAATTTATCAGTACTTTTGATGTTCCTACAAACAGATCTAAATTAAAATCAGACGAAAGTCCATTAATGCTTGAACTTCGCAATCTGATTCTTCAAACTGGAACCAATTCTTTCAACGATTATAGATTGAGCGCCACAATTTCTCCTGAAAAAGCTGTGGATGTTTCTAATCGTATCAATAAATTGTTTGTTAGAATTAATAGCTTATTTTCGAATACTCACAAAACTATTGAGATAGACGCAACTAACAATATCGTTTTTAGAACTGAATCTGACACTATTCAATTGGAACAACTTTCCTCCGGAGAAAAACAACTCTTATTGATACTCTTCAAAGTATTCCTAATGGACGAAAAGCCATATGTATTGTTGATGGATGAACCCGAAATATCGCTACATATCAGCTGGCAACAAAGCCTGATTGAAACTATTCGTACGCTCAATCCAAATTGTCAATTGATAATTGCTACTCACTCACCAAGTATATTTGGCAAAGGCTGGGGAGATAAAGTTACTTTTATGGAAAAACTTTTTGTCAATTAGCCTATGACACCTACTATTTCCGAAAATCAACACTATGAATATTGGGCAAATTATTATGCTGGTGTATCTATCGTTTTAAGGTATACGGCAAGTGTTCATGTTGAAGACTTTGACGATGCTGTGTTTTGGGAAAAGACTCTTAATCATTTCTTGCCGGAACAAAAATTCAATTTTGTTTACTATTCACTTTCTCCCAAAGGTAATGAAACTACTGGTTGTGAACAATGCCTGAAATACAAAGATTATCTGAGTGATAGATTTTTCATCTGCATCGATAGTGATTACAGATATTTATTGCAGGAATCCGACATTAGCCCTTCAAATCACATATACCAAACATATACTTATTCTATTGAGAATCATCTTTGCTTTATATCGAAACTTAATGCCATACCTGAGAAATGTACAAGAATAGCTGATCACATTTTCGATTTTGAAGCTTTTCTCTTTTCCTACTCAAATGCAGTTTACGAAGCTTATATTTGGCATTTGTATTTTCTACGAATCGGCGATGAAACGAGTTTTAGCAAAGATGAATTTAATCGGATTATTCATTTATTACAAGTAGTTCCTGATTACGATATTGCCAACAATGGCAACGCAATAATTCTTGAGATGGAAAACCGTTGTAATATTAAAATCAACTCGTTGAAAGTTCCATTCCCTGATGTTAATATTGAATTAGAAAAAACTTATTTCAGAACTCTGGGTGTAACTTCTAACAACGTTTACCTTTTTGTAAGAGGACATAATTTGTTTGATTTGATAGTTGCTATTGGAAAAAAAAATTGCGATAAATTACTTGATTATCAAAAAATAAGACTTGGGAATAATAGACAAGCTGTTGCTCAACTATATACCGATACAATTAAATATGAGAAAGAATTAATGAATGAAATTGTGTTTGGAGGTTATGGGGAAATGGAAAAGATTGAAAAGGATTTAAATCATATACTTTAAGATGAAAAAACGCGAACCGGTTACTCGGTTCGCGTTTCTTGTCTTGTATCTTGTATCTTGGCTCTTGGTTCTAAAATCTCAATATTGACTCACCAAAGCATCCACTTCGTCAGTAATCAGTTTTGCAAAGTCAGCTACTTTCATAGTTCCTTTATCGCCTTCACCCTGTCGGCGAACGGAAACTTCGCCATTTTCAGCTTCTTTTTCACCTACAATCAACATATAAGGAATGCGTTTTAATTCATTATCACGGATTTTACGACCGATTTTCTCATTGCGGTCGTCCACTGTAACGCGAATATCCTGAGCGTTCATGTCTTTTGCAATCTGGAATGCGTAATCGTTGAATTTTTCGCTGATTGGCAAAATTACCACCTGATCGGGAGTTAACCACAACGGGAATTTACCGGCTGTGTGTTCAATCAATACCGCCACAAATCGTTCCATGGAACCAAATGGTGCACGATGAATCATCACCGGACGATGTTTTGCATTGTCATCACCGGTGTATTCCAACTCGAAACGTTCCGGCAAATTATAATCCACCTGAATAGTTCCCAACTGCCACTTTCGACCGATGGCATCACGTACCATAAAATCGAGTTTTGGACCATAGAAAGCAGCTTCGCCGTATTCCACTTTGGCTTTCAAACCTTTTTCTTTACAAACTTCAACGATGGCATTTTCTGCTTTTTCCCAGTTTTCGTCGGTACCAATATATTTTTCTTTGTTGTTTGGATCACGTAATGAAATCTGAGCTTCAAAGTTTTCAAATTCCAACGCTTTGAAAATAATAAAGATAATATCCATTACTTTCAAAAACTCATCTTTCACCTGGTCGGGACGGCAAAAAATATGTGCATCGTCCTGCGTAAAGCTCCGCACACGGGTTAATCCGTGCAATTCACCGCTTTGTTCGTAACGATAAACGGTACCAAACTCGGCCAAACGAACTGGAAGATCTTTGTACGAACGCGGTTTAAACTTATAAATTTCGCAGTGATGCGGGCAGTTCATCGGTTTCAACAAATACTCTTCACCTTCCTCGGGCGTATGAATCGGTTGGAACGAATCTTTACCGTATTTTGCATAATGACCGGAAGTTACATACAATTGTTTGTTACCAATATGCGGTGTCATAACTTGTTGATAATCGAACCGACGCTGGATCTTTTTCAAAAAATCTTCCAAACGCAAGCGCAATGATGTTCCGCGTGGTAACCACATAGGTAGCCCTTTGCCAACCATTTCGGAGAACATAAACAATTCTAGCTCTTTACCAATCTTGCGGTGATCGCGTTTTTTGGCTTCTTCCAACATCACCAGGTATTCGTCCAGCATTTTCTTTTTTGGGAAAGAAATACCGTAAATACGAGTCAACTGTTTGCGTTTTTCGTCTCCGCGCCAGTACGCTCCTGCTACGCTCAACACTTTTATTGCTTTTATTTCGCCGGTATTTTGCAAGTGCGGTCCGCGGCATAAATCGGTAAAATTACCTTGCGTATATAATGTGATGGTTCCGTCGGTCAAATCGTTAATCATCTCCGTTTTATACACTTCGCCAATATCGCCAAAACGTTTCATTGCATCGGTTTTGCTAATATCGCTGCGAACTATGACTTCTTTACGAGCTGCCAATTCTATCATTTTTGCTTCAATTGTTGGCAAATCCGATTCTTTGATACTCACTTCACCCGGATCTACATCGTAGTAGAAACCATTTTCAATGGCTGGTCCGATACCGAATTTTGTACCCGGATACAATTCCTGAAGTGCTTCGGCCATCAAGTGAGCAGACGAATGCCAATAGGCGTGTTTGGCTTCTTCATCGTCCCATTTATGCAATTTAATGGCAGCATCGGTTTCGATGGGGCGAGTTAAGTCCCAAATTTCTTCATTTACAGAGATAGCCAGCACTTCTTGTGCTAAGCGGGAGCTGATACTTTCAGCTAGTTGCAGTCCGGTAATGCCTTTGGCAAATTCGCGTACCGAACCGTCGGGAAATGTTACTTTAATCATGTTTTCTGAACCTTACAAATGGTTTTTTAAATTTTGAAGTGCAAAGATAAAAAAATAAACCCTATAAAAAAACCGTAACAAAAATGAATTGATACGGTTTTTAAGAAACTGTTAGGTATTTAGTAAACTTATACTACTTCCACTAATAACCCCAGTTGTAGACTATGTGAGGTTTCTTCTAATTGCTGTTTCTTTTTATTGGTGGCGGAACCTGCTCAAGCACAAAACTAATTTTCCTCAAACTTGTTTTATAAGAAACAATTTTTATTTTTGCATTCAATTAAATAACATGATACAATGAGAGTAATATTAGAAATACCCGATAATAGAGCAGCATCTTTGATAGACGTTTTGAAAAGTATATCTTTTCTTAAAATTGAAGCTATAAGTTCTGCCAAGGCCGACTTTCTGAAAGAACTGAAATCGTCCGTTGATGAAGTTATATTGGCAAAAAAAGGGAAAAAACAACTTAAAACGGCAGACCAATTACTTGATGAGTTATAGCATTGAAGTTACAGGCTACTTTGAGAAACAATTGAAGCGTTTAATCAAGAAATTCCCGTCTTTAATAACAGAATTTGCTCAATTGATTACTCAGCTAAAGCTAAATCCGATTTACGGATATTAGTGGCAGTTGTTATAAAATAAGACTATCCATTGCATCCAAAGGAAAAGGTAAAAGTGGCGGTGCTCGTATTATCACGTATGTACAAGTAATTGAAACGAAAATATACTTGCTTTCAATTTATGACAAATCCGAGCAAAGTAACATATCCAATAAAGACCTGATTGACTGGATAAAAAGATTAGATGAAGAATAAAAATCCGTGCATTCAAATGCAAGGATTTTTTTTAATCACCCCACCTTCAACCCCAACTGTAGTTTCTGAAAGATTTATTTTAATGACATTATATCTAGCAAGGCTTTCACTTTAAGCGAAGGTCTCGATTTGAGATAAAAAATTGTTTCTTAATTCACGTTCAACACAAAATTTTATTTTCAATCATTTCCATTGCTCTTTCTTCTCCCTCTTCTATAGCTATTTCTACTGCTCGTTTGGCAAGTTCTAGTAATTGCTCAGATTCTTTTTTGAGTCTGAAACTTTCCTGAACCAAGGCGGCTATTTGCTCTTGAATTGTTTTATCTACAATCGGGATTTCAACTTGTTCAATTTCAGAAGGTTTCCAATGTTGAAGAATAGAACCGCCAGCATCGCGTTCGGCTTGCATTTGAACTACTATGGAATTTAAAACTAAAGTCAGATAATCAGGTAAAACATCGGCAGACTTTACATTCAAATGTAATATTGCTCCTGAAGTTATTGCAAACATATCTTCAGGCACTTTGTAAGCAATACCCACCGTACCGTCCTTCGATAAAAGAATAGTATCTTTCTTTGGACGAATAACATTTTTGAATTCCGATTTGTCCAAATGAATATCCGGTTCTGAAAGCCCCATTTTGGTGAGATTAGAAACCCTGATAAACGGAATTCCTTCTTCTTGATATGCTTCTGATCCGGGTTCTACTGATTTGCTGATTTTCACCAAGCTTCCTAACTGGTCATATTTGTGTTCTGTTATTCTGGCTGTTATTTCCTCATACTTCTTCTGATAATACTCTGCATCCAACCTGCCCGAACACAAAAATGATTCTTTAAATCCTTTTATATTTACTGCATCTGAACATGCTGAAAAATCTTGTAAGCCAAGAGTTTGTAAAAGAAGGGTTTCGGCAGATTTATATTTTGCTTCGGAAATACTAACAGTTCTTTCTGATAGTAGTATTAATTCCTCAATCTTATCCTGAAAATTCTTTTGAACATTAGGTATGTTGAAGTTTCTTATAACTTGATAATCAAGTGCCGGCCTAGTAACTCCTACAATATTTTTATCTGATTGCAATTTCCCAATTGTTGAATTTAAAAAGGTTGATAAAAAATATGGATTTAGCCTGCTGTTTAAGGATATTTTTACAGAATGTTGATTGATATTAGAACCCTCAATACTCTTTGTCACAGTTGCACTTTTTCCGTAGGAAACTCCTGTAATAGTGAGAAGAACATCTTTGAGTTTTAAAGTACTACGTTTTAGTTCATCGTTTTGGGATTTCGAGATATAAACTACATCATTCAATGAAAAATAATTTTGCATAATATTCTGAACTCTGAGAAATGGAATTCCACTATTTAAATACTCAGCACCCAAAGGGGTTGCACCACCAGTCATATGTCTAATTGCATCTTTAAGTTTAAATGAGCCTGTATGACATCTTTTTATAAGGTCAATGTTTCTTAAGTATTCTTTCTTTTGAAATTCACTATCTATTCTAAATGTCCAATTTTCATTTTTTAAATCTTCAAGTTTTATCTCCGTTATCTCCAGCCCTTCCAACAAAGTCTTATACTTTGCTTCATCAAAAGGGCTATTTAAAAAAAACTGAGTTGTTCCTTTTTGGCGAATTCGGCAAATGCTTCGGCTATCCCATCACCAGTCAGTCCGTCGTGGTTAAACAGGTCGTGTTTTATAATCAGATGTTGGTGCGAGTCCAATACATATTCGTCAAGGTCTTTTACTGTACGAACATATTCGGACACAGGAGAATTGAGTTCCATTTCAGTTTGTATTGGCTGAGGAATGACTGGAGCTACTTTGTATTTATCGGGCAAATCACGTTTGCGCACATAAATTTTTTCACCGCTGTTGTCCTTGCTCGGCTGTTGCATAGTGGCAAAGAAAATTGGATAGTCATCAACACGGGGGCAAAGAGACGGAGCATGCTCCGTTTTTACATCATTCCATTTTTGCACCAACATTACAGACGTTTTTGTACCAGTATGTGGTTTAAAAACATTGCCGTGCAATCCTACCACGCCCAAAATTCTGCAACGTTCTGCTATAAATTCACGTATTTGTTTGTCGCTGCTGTTATTAAATCGTCCTTGTGGAAGCACAATTGCCATACGTCCGCCCGGTTTCAAAAAATTGAGATTCCGCTCAATAAACAATATATCACGTCCTAATTTAGTTTGGTATTTCCCAGCGGAATTTTTACCTAATTCGTATTTGGAGATAATACGGCTTTCTTTAATATCGCCTGCAAAGGGTGGATTTGCCATTAATATATCAAAACTAAAATCACGGTTGATATTCCTACTAGCACGTAGTTTCTTAAGTTTGGTCCAGCCCTGTCCATACACATCCAACCAATCACCATCAGTCGTTTTGTCTTCCCAACGCTCCCAATCGAGGGTATTAAGATGCAATACGTTGGTTTGTCCGTCACCGGCAATCAGGTTTAGCGTACGGGCTACACGAACCGTTTTTTCGTCGAAATCGATGGCAAAAACCTTATCGTTCACATAATCGTTGCAGCGAGGCGGTTTTTGCTCCAGAGTAAACAAGTGACTTTTGTTTAAGCCTGAATCTTTCATTATTTGTTCCCACACATGGAAAATGGCATGTACAGGGAAGCCGCAACTGCCTGCTGCTGTATCTATCATTGTTTCATGTTCTTGCGGATTAAGCATTTTCACGCACATATCAATCACATATCGTGGTGTAAAATACTGTCCTTTTTCACCTTTCGAACTTTTTCCTATCAAGTACTCAAATGCATCGTCAACAACATCAAGGTTGCTATTAAATAATTTCACATCTTGTAAAGAAGAAACACAAACTGATAAATGTGAAGAAGTTAGCTCAATTTTTGCATCTTCAGAAAAAACACCTGACCATTTGATTTTGGCACGATTGAAAATGCTTTGAATCTTCTCTTTCAATTCTGTTTCCGTGTCGCCATAATTACGGAATTCCAGATAACGTTTCTTATCGCGTCCCGATTCCATTTCGTCAAACAATTTCGTAAAAATCAATTTAAACAATTCTTCAAACGCATCAACTCCTGCTCCTGCAAGCACTTCGTCTTCCATTTCCAAAATCAGGTCTTTCAGCGATTTCCGTTCGTTTACCAGTTTGTCTTTGGCTATCAAATCATCAATAGTCCAACGTTCCGAAAGAATATCTGAAAGTTTTTCTGTTACTTTGGGTATAGCGGGAAGGTCTTCGAAATGGTTTGGGTCGGTGCGATGATAATATGATATTGAATCTCCATTTGTCCATACTGCTATTGGTGCACCTGTAGCATGGCAATAACTTTTCAGTTGTTCCTTTCCGTCTTTGAGTTTCGGCTTTTTGAGTTCAATGATTATAAACGGATCAAGCGTTTTATCTTTATCGAAAATAACAATATCTGCCCGCTTCTTCTCCCTTCCGAACGTTACACTGTATTCAATTTCCATACGCGTTGCCGGATAACCATAATCATCCATCAACACTTGCAAATAAAGTTGGCGGATAGTTTCCTCGGGTGTCAGTTTAATTTCTTTTTTGCGAACTAAACAGACTGCATAAGGAATTGGATTTCCTTTAGTGTCAATACGTGCAATAATACGTTGTTCTAATTTTAATTGTTCGGGGAGGCTAAACTGAGTGAGCTTGAAATTGGAATCTTTGAGAATTTCGGATAGGGTCATTGAGTATCTGGGCTAATTGTTGGTGAATGATTACATCCTCCAAATTGTCCCGGAATTTAATCCACAAAAAAAAGCGTGGACAAAATCCTTATCCACACCCAAGACCCCCTGAGAAGGGTACACAGAAATGATAAGTCAAAAGCCCACGCCGTTGGCGTGAGCATTTTGCTTATTGAATCTATTTCTGTGGTTCGCTTATTGAAATTTCTCAGGTTTCTTGGGTGTGCGAACAATAGCAGAATGCTATTTAATTAATATGTTGAAAATTATTTAGTTTTGTATATATGAGTGTACTGTATAAAGTCTCATTCTTTTAAAATTAAGCATTTGGATTTAACATGAATATAAATCTGTAGTGCTCAATAATTGAAATTAACT
>JAAFGX010000121.1 GCA_010365115.1 Paludibacter sp. | reverse complement strand
TAATTTCAATTATTTAAGCACTACAAATTTATATTCATGTTAAATCGAAATGCTTAATTTTAAAAGAATGAGACTTTATACAGTACACTCATGTATTCAAAAGAAGAATTAAAACAATTAAAGAAAGAATTTTGGGAGGGATTTGGTACGTATTGTAGCCAGATTCCAGCATTGAAACGCCGCAAAAGCAAGTTTATGCTGTACAATACCAAAATGAAAGGCGTGGAACTCAAGTTTGATGCCACACGCGATGGGGCATTCGTCATTCTTGAAATAAACCATCATAATCCAAAAGATCGTTTAGAGAAATACGAACAATTTGAACAATACAAATCTATAATGGAAAAGCAATTCCCCGAAGGATTAATCTGGGATTTTGCATTCATACGTGAATGTGGCAGCGAGGTTTGTCGTATCTATACAAAGAAAACAGGCATTGACCTCCACCGGCGCATTCAGTGGATGGAATTTTACCAGTTTATGTCTGCAGAAATGCTGAAACTGGAACGTGCGTTTAAAGTAGTGAATGAGGCGATGGAATAAATATAATAAAAATTCAGAATTCAGTCGGGCTTCAAATTGAAATTCAATTGCTTGTTATATGTTGCAAATGGCATTCAAATCTAACAAACCGAAAGCAAGCAGGGCGACAAGCACGTGACGAAATCAAAAATCTTGATATCAACAATTTGACTCCGGTGGAAGCGTTGAATAAATTGAATGAAGTAAAAAGAATTATTACTGGAAAATAAATCGTTTGGTGGGGTTTGAAGATATTTTCGAACACCTTTTGACAAAAAGAATTTTAAACTGCAAATTTTTAAGTGAATTGTGCAACGTTTAAAATTCTTTTTGCATCATGATGTTTAGTAAAAAAAATGTAAAACCTATTTCATTTAGGCTCAATTTTAAAGTTACAACTTATGAAAAAAACTATGAAACTAAAAACTGTATTTTTGATTGTTTTTGCTTTGGGAGAGTTTGTGTCCTTATGTGCCGAAAATCCTGCGAGCTTGTCGGTGGGTGTGGAGTTTGGTGGAAATGAAGTGAGTACATCGCTCAACGAGAAGTGGAACATCAGACAAGATGTTGGTTCGAATTATTACGGTTACAATTCTTCTTCCAACTCCATTGCCACCAACATGTACATTTCGCACTTTGCCGTGAAACCGGAAATTCGACTTTTTGATGACAAGTTAGCTTTCAGCTCGGGTTTGAGGTTTTCCAACGTTATGTCCGATGTTTCAATTTGGGGCAATCAGATGGATAATGCGGGTTATTTTTATTTACGTTACAATAATACAGGACTCAATACCGAATATGCAAAAGTGAAGATGATGAATGAGACTAGCAATTATTTAGGGATCCCCATAGATGTAAAATTGATTCCGTTCTCATTTTGGAAAATGGACTTTTATATTAAAACAGGTATTGAATTCAATTTCAAGCTTAGTTCCAATACCCAAATTGACTTTGCGAATGATGAGATGAACGAATTTGAACAAACGATAATAGATCATGTAGGATTGAAAGTGAATAATCTATATTCAACATGGTCAAGTGCATTGGGTGTGTCGTTGGGCAATAAAAACAGACTTCAATATAACATTGAACTCCTATTGCCTTCGTTTTTTATAACAAATAATAATTCTACACTTGTAAATACCGAAATGTTTACCGGATTTCGATGTTCTATCCAATTTCCGATTAGACAATCAATTATAAAACAAACAAATACTAAATAAATATGAAACTATATATTTCAACTATCGGACTCATTTTAATATTGCTGATGAGTTCATGTTCGTCGATGGAAGACACATTCCAACTTCAAAAATCAGTATTTATAAAAGATGTAGAAAATCCTGGATTGCCGATTTATTCGGAATGGGGTTATAATACTTTCGGCGCATATGTCGATAGACAAGTTTTTGTATCGGGGGATAGTGATTTGCCGACCAAAATTGTGGTAAATTCCGATACGCTTAACTTGTTGCTTAAAGGGAGCCTGAATGGTCGATTCGCATCCATTAAATTTTCGTTTATTGGTTATCCCCTGGGTGATTACCCCGATTTGAAGACATTAAACGACTCCATTATCAATCTTAAAGGTAACAAATGTATTGTTACTCTTACTCGCGACCAAAGTTCCGAAGTGCTCACCATTATTGAAGGAAAATTTCATTTTAAACGTGTTCAGGATTTGTATGTTGATAAGCAATACACCAAAGCGATTATTTCTGGGGTGTTTAGTTTTAAAACTTTTTTTGGTAATGAGCCGGTAGCCATTTCCAACGGTAGATTTGATTTGGGAATTGGGTACGAGAATTTTTATAACTATTAGAGTTTATATAAGTTTGCTTGTTAGTAAGAAGAACTTAGATAAACGCTGATTTAAGGGATGTAAAACTGATTTTATCTCGAATTTTAATGGGGGACAAGCTACTTCCCATTCGCTTGAATAGCCATCAAGCGACTGGGAAGTAGCTTGTCCTTTGAAAACTCCCTGTTTTTTGCACATTCATTATAATAATGCGCAGGTATATTTGTATAAAAATACAATTCTGATTGCATATATGTATGACTATAAATTTTTGAGTTTGAAATGTCATAAAAACACATTTTTTGGCGGTCGAAACTAAAAAAAATAGTACTTTTGTGTTTTCATTTTTTTAAGGGGAAAACTATAAAACATATATAAATTATTAAGTGTATGAAAAAACATAATTTTAGTGCAGGTCCTTCAATTTTGCCACGCGAAGTAATCGAAAAAACAGCTCAGGCAGTGTTGGATTTCAATGGTTCAGGTCTCTCAATTTTGGAAATCAGTCACCGTTCAAAAGACTTTGAAGCAGTAATAGCTGAAGCAGTTGCACTTTTCAAAGAATTATTAAACATTCCTGAAGGTTATTCTGTTCTTTTTTTAGGAAGTGGTGCCAGCATGCAATTTGCAATGATTCCTTTCAATCTTTTCGAAAAGAAAGCTGCCTATCTTAACACAGGCGTTTGGGCTGCAAAAGCCATGAAAGAAGCCAAAGGTTTTGGCGAAACAGTTGAAGTAGCTTCGTCGAAAGATGCTAACTACACTTTTATTCCTAAAGATTATGTGATTCCTACGGATGCTGATTATTTCCACATTACTACCAACAATACGATTTACGGAACTGAAATTCATACCGATATTGATTCTCCGGTGCCATTGGTTGCCGATATGTCATCCGATATTTTCTCACGCCCAATGGATGTATCAAAATACGGACTTATCTACGGTGGTGCTCAGAAAAATCTTGCTCCTGCAGGATTGGCTTTTGTAATTGTAAAAGACGAATTACTTGGAAAAGTTTCCCGTTACATTCCTAGCATGTTGAATTACAAAACGCACATTGCCGAAGGTTCAATGTTCAATACACCTCCTGTTTTGCCTATCTACAGTGCCATGGAAACCTTGCGTTGGTTGAAAGCTAACGGCGGTTTGGTGGAAATGGAAAAGAAAAACATTGCCAAAGCCGAATTGCTTTACAATGCTATTGACAATAGCAAAATTTTTGTTGGAACTGCAGCCAAAGAAGATCGCTCGTTGATGAATGTTTGTTTTGTAATGAAACCTGAATATGCAGAATTAGAAGGAGCTTTCCAAAAATTTGCTCAGGCAGCAGGAATGGACGGAATTAAAGGTCACCGTTCAGTAGGTGGGTTCCGTGCTTCTATTTACAATGCCATGCCAATTGAAAGTGTTCAGGCGCTTGTTGATTGCATGAATGAATTTGAAAAACAACAATAATATAGTTTGTAGTTTATAGTTTGTAGTCGGTAGTTAGAAAACGGACTTTCAAACTTTCAAACTTTCAAACTTTCAAACTAATATATTATGAAAGTACTTATTGCTACTGACAAACCGTTTGCAAAGATTGCAGTTGACGGAATTCGCAAAGAAGTGGAAGCAGCCGGTTTCGAATTGGCATTGCTTGAAAAATATACAGAAAAACAACAATTGTTGGATGCAGTTGCCGATGCTGATGCTATCATTATTCGCAGTGATATTGTTGATGCGGAAGTAATTGCTGCTGCCAAACAATTAAAAATTGTGGTTCGTGCAGGTGCCGGTTACGACAATGTGGATCTTCTGGCAGCCACTGAAGCTGGTGTGACCGTAATGAATACGCCTGGGCAAAATGCCAATGCAGTTGCCGAATTAGTAATGGGATTGCTTGTTTATGCTATTCGTGATTTTTACAAAGGAAATTCAGGTACTGAGTTGAAAGGTAAAAAACTGGGTATTCATGCTTACGGAAATGTAGGAAGAAACGTAGCTCGCATTGCAAAAGGATTTGGTATGGAAATTTATGCCTATGATGCTTTTTGTCGCGATGAAGATATTAAAGCGGATAGCGTAGAACCTACATGCTCAGCAAAAACATTGTATCAAACCTGCGATATTGTTTCTTTGCATATCCCTGCAAATGCAGAAACAAAGCAGTCGATCAATGCAGAATTACTTGGTCTGATGCCAAAAGGTGCAGTTCTTGTAAACTCTGCACGTAAAGAAGTTATAAACGAAGTGGAGTTAGTTCAATTTATGGAATCACACCCCGATTTTAAATACGTAACGGATATTATGCCTGGCAATCACGAAGAAATGATGGCAAAATTCCCTAATCGCTATTTTTCTACACCTAAAAAGATGGGCGCTCAAACTTCTGAAGCAAATATCAATGCTGGTATTGCTGCAGCAAAACAAATTGTAAACTTTATTAATAAAGGCATCGATTGTTATAGAGTAAACAAATAGTTGGTAATAAAACCTTGAGGTTACTCCCAGCATTCAAATAAAAAAGTTTATTGAAATTCGTTTCAATAAACTTTTTTTGTTTTGTAATTGTAAAAATCAGGTTTTTTCCAAAATCAAATTCCAATGAATTATTTTTTTCCCATCGTATTAAACTTATACGAAAAGACGAGCATTACAAAGCTTTTGAGCGTGTTGAATTGCTGATCTTCCACATAATTACTCGAAATAACTTGATTGAAACTAAGTTGTTGCTGTAGAATATCATTGAAAAGCAACGTTACTGTGCCCGATTTATTTTTAAGAAAACTCTTGCTAATATCCACATTCCACAACATTTCATTGCGGTTGTATTCGGCCGAAAATCCCGATATGGTTCGATAATTTACTTCGGTTGAAATTGTCCATGAAGCAGGCAACGTGAATTGTGCGTTAAAGAAACCACCCAACGAAGTAGTGCGTTTGGGTAACATGCTTTCTACCGAGTAAACGGTGTTGCCAAATTGATAATTCGCTTTTATTATCATGTAGAGCCATTCCCATTTATATGTAACTCCCAGCTCTTCTTTAGCCGAAAAGGTAGTCGCAATTGTTTTCTGACTGTTGGTATTTTTATTGATCGTCGAAAAACCGATATTATTGCGCATGGCTATTTGGGAATAGTTATTTATTTGAAAATTCTTTCCAATCGGTCGATTATACATCAACATTCCGTTAGCATTCCACGAACCCGATTGATTTATGGGCATAGTGGTTTTTACTCCCGTAACATCATCGTAGTTTGTATAGTTGATAATATCGTTGAGAATGTAATTTCCTTCAAAATTCACCGACATTGATTCCTGTTTATCGCGATTGTTGTTATTGTAGCGTAAGCGCGACCAATGTGTGAATCGGGGCGAAAGATTCGGGTTTCCCATACGGATATTGGTTGGATTGGTTTCGTCGCGCGATGGATCGAGTTGAAAAACCGATGGCGATTCGGAACGACCGCGATAATCGAACCGAAGATTCTTGCCTTTACCCATGTTGTACATTAAATAGGCATTTGGCGCATAATTATAGGTTTGTAAGCCCGGGAAATAGGTAATGGTGGAATCGCCTCCCGAGTATGCACCATTTTGAATAAACGACCGGCTGCGGATGTACGATGGATTGTAATCGAGCCCGAAAGTATACACCACCTTACTCAATACACCACGGTAACTTAAACCAATTTGTTGCGTTAATGTGATATTATCAAGACTTTTACTGTACGGAAAATCAAGAATTGTGTATTCGTGGCTAATCAAATCGGGTTTGTAGCTGTTTTTTATATTCTGACGACTGTTCGACTGCGCCCAATATACAAATTGCAGCGAATGTTTTTCTGCAAAAGGTTCAATATAAGATACGTAAAGTCGGTTGGTAAAGCCAATGGAGTTATTCTCCCACTGCTGATCGCGATTTACACGTTGGCTGGCTGGTTTGTTCCTGTAATAAAAATAATTGGCGTTGGTTTCGCCTGTTCCTTCAGTGCTTGAATAACGTGAGTCGAGGCTGAGCGACAGTTTGCGTCTTTTTTTTGCAAAATCGTGCGTTACCGTCAAAATTCCCCGCAAATTCAATTCGGGAGTATTCGAACTACGAATATAACGGTTCGAATTTACAGAATCGCGACCGGCATTTCCTGCTTGTAATAATGTGAAACCATTATCATTGCGTGTGTTGGTGTTATACGATGCCGAAGGAGAGAATGAGAAAACCCAGCCTTTGAGCGATCTGTTTTCGATTTTTGCACTAAAACGAATGCCCTGATCTCTTGCAAACTGCTGGATTGTATCCGTTTGATAGGATGTGCTGTCTTGCAAATAATATTGGCGAATAGAATTCCGGCGCACTGTCCGCTCATTAAACCCGTACGAAAGATCGCCGTTCATCAGCCACGGATCTTTGTTATTGTCTTTTCCTGACGAAAAATTGATGCCACCCGAAAGCGAAGAATTCAATCCCGGTTTTCCGCTGCCGGAGGTGCTTCCTCCACTTCCCACATTCATTCCGTTAATATTGTTTCCGTTTGCAACAATTCCCAGTTGCGACTCTTCTACCAAACGAGCCGCAAAAGTATTAACCGAGTAGCGCATCAAGTTGCCTTCGCTACCATTCAGTTCTTGTCCGCCACCAAGGTTGCTGCTTATCAGCCAACCGCGCTTTTTGCCTTTTTGAATGGTGATATTAATGGCGATATTTTCTTCTCCATCATCAATTCCGGTCAACTTTGAGAGTTCCGATTTATCATCGATAATCTGTAATTTGTCCATTATATCAGCCGGAATATTTTTAATGGAAAGGTTGAGGTTACTCCTGAAAAAATCTTTTCCATCCACCATTACCTTTTTCACTTCTTTTCCATTTACAAGTATCTTTCCATCTTCAGTGATAGTTATTCCGGGCAATCGTTTCAATAAATCTTCTACTACCGCATTGTCTTTTAGTTTATAGGCTGAAGCATTGTATTCTACTGTGTCCGTTTTCACAACCATTTCGGTGCGTTGGGCAATCACATTGGCATCGGCAAGCGTAATGGTACTTTCGAGCAAAACAATATCGTTGAATTTATGATTGATTTCGTTATTCTTTACCTGAACTTTTTGATATAAACTTTGATAACCCACACACGAAATATACAAAATGTACTCTTTCCCCGAAGTTGCATTCAATCGGAAATGACCCGATTCGTCGGTCGTTGTACCTGTGACTAATGTGCTGTCATTCAGTGCAAGTAAACGCACAGTTGCATATTCCAGTGGATTGGTCTGGTTTTTATCACCGGTAACGACTTTTCCCGATAAACCTAAGTTAGTAGAAGCAATTTGTGAAGAAGCCAAAAAGAAAAAAGTAGAACAAAATAAGAAAGCAAATGCAATAAATCTTTTCCCAAATTTTAATGTAGAAAAAGCAGAATTCTGTTGAATTCTGCTTATAATTGGTTCACATACAAATGTGTTTTCAAACATTTTTATTTTGGAAGGATTTATAAAACTATATTTCTTTTCAGTACAAAATTAGACTAATAAATGTATTAATTGATGACAAATACAGATATTCTTTAAAATCGAGTCTCAAGTTGTTAAAACAGAAGTGCTGCTATAAATTATAATGGCTGAAATTATCGATTATTTTTATTAAGATATGTTTTTGTTTGCATTCTTATTATTGATCGTATTTTTACGGTATTGTGCCGGAGTAACTCCGTATAGTTTATGAAACTTTTTAATATGACTATCGGCTTTTACACCGAATGGGTTCTTTATTATAATTTTCGATACTTATTCTGTTTTGATATAAATATTTATTTAGTTCTATAGTGTTTTGGATATGATGTCGAATATGAGTAAAAAAAATCACCATATGAAATATAAATTAACGAAATAAGGTTGGGATTGTGAGAACCTGTATTTCTACTAAGGTTGAATGAGAAATAAAGTTTTAAGACAATATAAACACCTGAATTTCTATCAATTAAATCTTTTTCTTTAAAAACCTTATTATTCTTTCATTTACCTTATTAGTAATAATTTCGCCTCTCTAATCTAAACCTTATTATTTACGGCTAATCGATGAACGATGTATTTTTAGACTTAAAAAAAGTTCGCTTATTTTCAATTTCGTGGATGCTAATTGTTTGAAGAAAACCTAACAATAACCCTTTATATTTATTTATGGGTGCAAAAGCCGATAGTCATTCTTTTTAATATAATAGCTGGTTGTATGTAAACTATAATTAGGATAGTAGCAGTATTTATAGTAGGAATAGATTTGAGTTGAATTCGTTTATTTCTGCTCTATTTTATTTAAAATCTATCAGGCTTCAACAATCATTTTCCCAATATTATCACCCTTAAACAAACCAAGCAAAGCGCTTGGAAGATGGCTAAATCCCTGAATAATTGTTTCTGTATATTTCAACTGTCCATCTTTCACCCATTTAGATAATTGTAGAATAGCATCCGGAAATTGACTTTTATAATCATTGACAATGAATCCCTGCATCAATACACTTCTACGGAGCAACATGGGTTGAAGCCGTGGTCCGACAGGGAATTCAGTACTGTTATATAATGAAATTTGACCGCAAAGAGGGATTCTCGCATGATAATTTATATTTTGAATTACTGCATCTGAAATCTCTCCTCCAACATTATCGAAGTAAATGTCAACGCCTTCAGGGCAAAGTTCACTAATAACCGCTTTCATATTGGGAGTTTTTTTGTAATTAATGGCTTCATCAAAACCAAAGACATCCTTTATTAAATCAGTTTTTTGATCAGACCCTGCAATGCCAATGACCCTACTGCCCATTATTTTTGCAATTTGTCCCACTACCACACCAACTGCTCCTGCAGCACCCGAAATTACTATTGTTTTTCCTTCTTTTGGTTGGCCAATGTCCAGCAATCCAAAATAAGCAGTTAAACCAGGCATGCCCAAAACCCCCAGATAATAGGTTAATGGAGCTAATGTTGGATCAATTTTTTGTAAATATTTTGTTGATGCAACAGTTTGAATTCTCCAGGGTAAACTCCCTAAAACAATCTCTCCAATCTTAAATTGCTCATCTTTACTTGCTAATACCCGTGCAACTACACCCCCTTCAATTGGTTCATTTAGTTGAAAGGGTGAAATATATGATTTTATATCATTCATCCTTCCCCGCATATATGGATCTACAGAATAATACAAGCCTTGCAACAATACTTCGCCCTCATTTATTTTATCTAAAACAATTTCTTCAAATCTAAAATTTTCTAGAGTTGGGGTACCAATGGGCCTTGATACGAGCACAATCTGCTGTGTTTTCATTGTTTTCCATTTTAAACATGATGTAAATATATTCTATGATTTTGATTTCTGTAATAACTAGAATTTGAAGTTGAAATGCTGTTTTTGTAAAATTATTAAAAATGAATTTTCAAAAATTTTTAAACAGTGTTTATGTATTTTTTATAATGCAGACCAAATGACAATTCTACCAACTCCAATTATCGCTATACCAACTAATGAAGACCAATTTATTGTGTGAGCGCTATTTCTGATTATTTCTACTGAGCCCAAATCAATTACTTTTTCTGTTGTCAAAAAATCGAATGCTGTAAAAATGGTCAGTGTTAACCCTGTGACGAAAACCAAAAATACCTATGTTTTATATCTGTTTTAAATTTAAGTTGAAATGGTCAGTTGAAACTCGCAAAACAAAATTTAATCATTCCTCTACACGTCAAAACGGATTAAATTCTGTTATGCACATTTCACAACTTCACTTTTTATTTGATACAAATCGATACAGAAAATTTTGAACACTCGAAAGTAATTTTGTTAAATCGATATCAATTAACATAGCGACCAACTTCTCAACAAATACTGAACTTACAAACCCTTTAACACTCTTGTTTTTTTTCAAAATTAAATCAATCATCAGGTGAATTCCTGAAATTAATCCCACTTTCAGGAGACCAAAAACAGGCTTCTTATTCACAGAGTCAGTTTTAAACAATGACAAGATATCGAAGGACGATGATATAGACTTGAATTTATTTTTCAGTTCTTCTTCCTGTCTGCTCTTTTTGACCTTTAGTTCCTCCATTCGAAATAACAGTTCCGAGTGGTTTGAAATTTGAAAATTTCCCATTATTTTTACCTTTAGAAATGTTATTTCCTTTTTAACGATCTTCTAACAGTTTGGTTACAATTTTATCCCTTAACGGTATTTCCAGAATTTTTTTTCTATATAAAAACACAATAAGCGTAACCAGCAAATAAAATCCTGCTACGATAAAAAATCCGTAAAACGTATTGCCAATTAATGAGGAAAGATAAAAACCAACACCACAACTTAAAATCAATAAAAAAAACAAACCGAAAAGAGCAATAATTACCGTACTAATTAATTCGGAACCAATCAGCGAAATTCGTTTGGTAGCCTGGAGTTTAACTAATTCATAATTCGTAATTGCATACTCTTTCAAATCCTCATTAATTCCTTCTAAGTTGACAAATTCGGACATATTTTTATTTTTTGAAATTAACACTAAAAAGTATGTGAATTACAAACCAATTTATCAAAAAACAGGTGAATTTAATTTCAGTCAATTTACAAATCTTTATATTAATTCAGAAGGTATGTCTGATTGAGGTTAGCTTTTTCACATCGACCATTTTTTTTTAATGGTCTCAGCGGCATTTTCTTTACACTTAAGCCAAATCATCCATTTTTTCTTTAGCAAGATTTTCCAGTTCTTCTGCCTTTTTTCGAAGCTCAGCTGCTTCACCTCTCATTTTATTTTTCAATTCTTCAGATAAATCTTTAGCTTTATCCACCAATTTGTTGCGTGTAGTGCTACCTTTATCTGGTGCAAATAAAATTCCTAGTGCAACTCCTGCAAGAGCGGTAACGATTAATGCACCCAGCACTTTTCCTGTTCCTTCAAAATTTTCCATTTTTTTTGTTTTTTATGTAAGTTAATACTACGAAATAAACTTATTGGTATAGGCGTTTAGAGCGCACTCTAAAACCTCTTTCATTATTGATTTTTAATCATTTCCGATACGAGTATTAATGGACATGTTG
>JAAFGX010000018.1 GCA_010365115.1 Paludibacter sp. | reverse complement strand
TATCAGTTTTTGTGTGCTGAGAAAAAAGAATTTGTTCTCTCAAAACAGCTTTTACGCAGTGGAACAAGTGTTGGTGCAATGGTTCGAGAGGCAGTACACGCTGAAACCAAAAACGATTTCAAACACAAAATGGGCATTGCTCAAAAGGAAATAAACGAAACAATTTATTGGTTAGAGCTATTGAAAGAAACTGATTACTTAACCCAAGAACAATTTGAAAGTATCAATGCCGATGCAATCGAAATTATAAAATTAATTACAAGCATCATAAAATCTACAAAAGCAAACATTAATAATGGTTAATGATAAATTATTAATGGTTAATGAAACAGCCACAAACCGCATTAACAATTAACCATTAACAACTAACAATTGAATATGAAGTTCACTGAAGAAAAATTAGAACGAGCATTTACCGAGTTGTTGGGGCAAGAAGGATTTCCCCACCACCTAGGCATTTCGATTGCCCGAAAACCTGATGAAGTATTGATAGAAGAAGATTTGCAGAATTTTTTATTAACTCAGTATGCAAGTAAAGGCATTACAATAAACGAAACCAAATCTATTATTCTTCAACTTAAATCCCTTTCTGCTTCAGACTTATACGAAAGTAATAAAACATTTTTGAAAATGCTTTCAGACGGTTTTATTCTCAAACGAGAAGACCGTAACCAAAAAGATATTTACATTCAACTCATAAATTATACTGGCTTAAACAATCACCGCCAACCAGAAGCAGACCAATTAATTTCTGTTGCAGCCGAACCGTCAGCAATTTATCCAGCCGACAATAATATTTACAAATTTGTAAACCAACTAGAAATTGTTGGTTCAGAAAAACGAATCCCTGACGGCATTGTTTACATCAATGGATTGCCCTTGGTAGTCTTTGAGTTTAAAAGTGCCATACGTGAAGAAGCTACTATTTATGATGCTTTCAAGCAATTAACGGTTCGTTACCGCAGAGACATTCCCGAACTTTTTAAATACAATGCTTTTTGCGTTATCAGCGATGGAGTAAATAACAAATCAGGTTCATTCTTTGCTCCTTACGAATTTTTCTATGGATGGCGTAGAGTGGCTGGACTTGCAAAAGATGTGGATGGTATTGATAGTATGTTTACACTCATTCAGGGAATGTTTCATAAAAACCGTTTG
Organism: Paludibacter sp.; assembly: GCA_010365115.1. Classification (GTDB taxonomy): domain Bacteria; phylum Bacteroidota; class Bacteroidia; order Bacteroidales; family Paludibacteraceae; genus Paludibacter. The sequence continues at coordinate 56,841 of JAAFGX010000018.1, read as the reverse complement.
CGTGATATTATTCGCAACTTTATTTACATACCTGACAGTAGCAAAAAAAATGAGAAAATTGTCTGTCGCTATCCGCAATACTATGCAGCAAGAGCCTTGTATGACAACATAAAGAAAGCCCAAAAGCCCGAAGGTAACGGAAAAGGCGGAACTTACTTTGGTGCTACTGGTTGCGGAAAAAGTTTCACGATGCTTTATCTCACAAGGTTGCTGATGAAAAGCGAATACTTTGAAAGTCCGACCATTATTTTAATTACGGATCGAACGGATTTAGACGACCAACTTTCGGGGCAATTTACCAACGCAAAAAATTTCATTGGCGATAATTTGGTGGTGAGTGTGGAGAGCAGAGCAAATTTGAGAGAACTGTTACAAGGCAGAGAAAGCGGTGGTGTTTTTCTTACCACCATTCACAAGTTTAATGAAGATATTGAATTATTGACTGACAGAACAAATGTGATTTGTATTTCGGACGAAGCACACAGAAGTCAGGTAAACCTTGACCAAAAAGTAAAAGTTACTGAGAAAGGCGTTACCAAAACGTATGGCTTCGCCAAATACCTACACGATTCATTACCCAATGCAACATTTGTAGGCTTTACAGGAACGCCAATAGATGCAACCTTGGATGTGTTTGGAAAAGTAGTAGATGCTTACACAATGACCGAATCTGTAAAAGATGAAATCACTGTAAGAATTGTATATGAAGGCAGAGCCGCCAAAGTATTATTGAATAATTCAAAACTCAAAGAGATTGAAGATTACTATTCCAAATGTGCTGAAATTGGAAGCAATGAAAATCAGATTGAGCAAAGCAAAAAAGAAATGTCACAGATGTATGCCATAATTGGGGACCCTGAACGCATAAAAGCAGTTGCACAAGATTTTGTAAACCATTATGAAAAAAGAGTTTCAGAAGGTTCAACCGTAAAAGGCAAAGCAATGTTTGTTTGTAGCACCAGAGAAATTGCGTTTGACTTATACAAAAACATTATTGCCTTAAAACCTGAATGGAATGAAATACTTGCAGCCGAAGAAGGTGCAGAACTTACCGATAAAGACAAACGTGAACTGAAACCTATTGAACGTATTAAACTTATTGCAACCAGAGGGCAAGACGACTCGAAAGAACTTTACGATATATTAGGTACAAAAGAATACCGCAAAGAATTAGACCGCCAATTCAAAAACGAAAAATCAAATTTCAAAATTGCTATTGTGGTTGATATGTGGTTGACTGGTTTTGATGTGCCGTTCCTGGATAGTATTTACATTGACAAACCAATACAACGACATAATTTAATTCAGACCATTTCAAGGGTAAACCGAAAGTTTGAAGGAAAGAACAAAGGTTTGGTAGTGGATTATATAGGCATCAAAACACAAATGAATTTGGCGTTGAAGCAATACAGCGAAGGCGACAAAGACAATTTTGAAGACATTGAAGAATCCATCATCATTGTAAGAAATCATTTAGACCTTTTGGCTAAACTATTTCACACGTTCGACAACTCAAAATATTTTCAAGGTACAACCATTGAGCAATTAAACACTTTGAATTTAGCTGCCGAATATGTGCAACAAACCAAAGACTTTGAAACCCGATTTATGGGTTTGGTAAAGCGACTAAAAGCCGCTTATGATATTTGTGCAGGAAGCGAACAATTAACAGCTTTAGAAAGAGATTACACCCATTTTTATTTAGCAGTTCGTTCCATTGTTTTTAAACTCACCAAAGGCAATGCACCCGACACGGCACAAATGAACGCCAAAGTTCGGGAAATGATAAAAGAAGCCTTGCAAAGTGATGGTGTAGAAGAAATTTTCAAACTCGGTGACGAAGCAGAAACCGAACAAGACATTTTTGATGAAGATTATTTAGCGAAAATTGATAAAATCAAATTGCCAAATACGAAAATAAAACTGCTTCAACAACTACTTGCAAAAGTGATTGCAGAAATCAGAAAAGTAAATCGTGTAAAAGGAATTGACTTTACTAAAAAGATGCAAGCATTGGTTGAACGCTACAACAACCGCGATTCCAACGACATTTTAAGAAGTGAAGTGTATGAAGAAATGGCAAACGCCTTAACAGATTTGATTTGGGAAGTTCACAAAGAATTTTCGGCAGGTGACGAATTGGGAATTGACTTTCAAGAAAAAGCATTTTACGACATTCTGAAAGAACTCTGCGTAAAGTATGATTTCAAATATCCTGACGACAAAATGATTGAACTCGCAAAAGCCGTTAAAGACCTTGTTGACGGGCAAGCCAAATTCCCCGACTGGAACAAACGTGACGACATCAAATCAGCATTGAAAGTTGGACTCATTCTCTTGCTTGACGAGTTTGGTTATCCACCTGTTGAGAGAGACGAAGTTTATATCGAGATTTTTGAACAAGCAGAAAACTTTAAGAAAAATAACAAGACAGGATAGCCAACGCATTTGGTAGCACATTTGCATTTTTTGCCGACACACAAACCAACGCTAAAAAATGCAAAAGAGCTACCAAGCCAACGCACCAAACACAGCAGACAATGGACAGCAGAGCAACGACAGAAAAGAACAACGAAGGCAGGTAACAGCACCTACAAGAAATTGGCGGTTCAGTGCTTAAATCAAGTTTTGTGCTTCGTATCAAGTTTTGTGGTGGCAGAAAGTTTTGTGCTTCGAAATCGCCAACTTCTTTTAGCTGCTAACCGTTAGCGTACCAACTGCAAGAGTAACTAAATGATTATTTTTGTTTTGTATCAGGGCATTTTGGGAAATTTAGAAAAATCTGGTTTGCGTTTTTCAAGGAAAGCATTTTTCCCTTCGTGAGCTTCTTCTGTCATATAATACAACATAGTAGCATTTCCGGCCAATTCCTGAATTCCTGCTTGGCCATCCAGTTCAGCATTGAGTCCGGCTTTAATCATGCGCAATGCCAACGGACTGTGTTCCATCATTTTCTGACACCATTCCACTGTTTCATCTTCCAATTTATCAAATGGCACAACGGCGTTTACCAATCCCATTTCCAATGCTTCGGCAGCTGAATATTGCTTGCAAAGAAACCAAATTTCGCGCGCCTTTTTCTGTCCAACAATGCGAGCCAGATACGATGATCCAAATCCGGCATCAAAGCTTCCTACTTTTGGACCAGTTTGTCCGAAAATAGCATTTTCAGAAGCAATTGATAAATCGCAAACCACGTGCAGAACATGTCCGCCACCAATGGCAAAACCGTTTACCATAGCCACAACGGGTTTTGGCAAACTACGAATCAGTTTTTGCAAATCGAGTACATTCAACCTTGGAACGCCATCTTTACCGATATATCCACCAATTTGTTTTACATTTATGTCGCCACCACTGCAAAATGCCTTATCACCTTCGCCGGTTAAAATGACTGTGCCAATTTCCTGACTATCACGGCAAAAAACCATACATTCTATAATTTCCTTAATTGTATCGGGCGTAAACGCATTGCGGTAACGCGGACGATTAATTGTAATCTTTGCTATTCCCTCGAAAAATTCAAACTTGATTTCCTCGAATTCTTTAATTATTTTCCAGTTTCTCATATGACCCCAAACCCCTAAAGAGGCTTATTATTAGTTAGTATTTATATTTTATGAACTCTAGGCCCTAAAATTGTTTGTTTTTTATTAGCAATGTGACATATTCAGTGTACATTCACAGTTCCCCTTTATGGGTTAGGGGTTCTTATATTCTCAAAATATTCTTTATAATTTTCAGTATTCAAATCCGAATCAGTAAAAATCTCTAAAACAGTTGCTTTTTCTGTTGAGAAAAATTCTTTCATGGTTCTTTCAAGACTTTCTGTTTTATCGCAAGCCATATAATTCAATCCGTAAGCTTCAACCAGCGGTTTTATTTTTACTTTATGTGGAGTTGTGAAAAAGTCCAGGCTCTTCTCCATTAATTGCTTGTCGCCAATAAATCTAAAGATATTCCCACCATTATTGTTCAACACTATGATTTTTATATTATTACCAATATAATTATTCCACAAACCATTAGAATCATAAATGAACGACAAATCACCTGTAAGAAAAACATTCGGTTTTTTGGAAACATAAGCAAATCCGGCAGCAGTAGACAAACTTCCATCAATGCCCGAAGTTCCGCGGTTGCAGAAATATGATATATCAGAACGAGTCGGGAAAAGTTGAGTCCAACGTACAGAAGTGCTGTTTGCCAAATGCAAGGTGGTATTTTCTGGTGCCAATTCCAGCAATTTAGTTACAGCAATCATATCAGAAATGGGCGCATTTGCCACAAAGGCTTCGTGTCTTTTGGCAATAATTTGATTTTGCACCTGAAATTTTTCAGAAAAAGAACTTTCTGCTTTCCCAAAAGGCATTTCATCCAAAACATCAACAGCCAATCCAGGAATAATTGTTGTCAGACTTTTATAGGTATCAATATAGGGTAACGACGACTCAAATTGCCATTGTTCTAAAGGTTTTTGTTCACGCAAAAACAATTTCAACTGTTTGCAAATAACAGAATGCCCGATAGTAATAAGTAAATCGGGTTTGAAACTAATTTTTTCTTCGTTAGAAAGTGATGAAAAGAATGATTCCGGTCGGGTAATGATTTTATCTCCGGCGATATTAGATAGATTTTCGCAAATAACAACTACATCTGGTTCATTTGCCAATTGATTTGCCAGCTTGTTGAGTTTTTCATTTTTTGGATAAACACCAAAAACAACCATTTTCTTTTCAAACTTGTTCCACGATTTTTGCAATTTATCCAAACTTTCTTTTGTTGGAATAGTTTGAGCCGCAATAGTTTTAATAATTTTTGGATTAGAATGTGTTTCTGGTAAAGCAGTGTAAATCGGTTCTCGCATTGGAACGTTTATTTGTACCGGACCTTGCGGATAAGACAAAGCCGTATCAACAGCTTGAGAAACCTGACGATTGGAAAAATCCAAATCGCTATCAATAATCGTTTCAACCGGTAAATCAAAACTAGCTTTTATGTAGTTTCCAAAAATATTAGTTTGCCTTAAAGTCTGTCCGTCCGCTTGATCTATCATTTCGGCAGGTCGATCGGCAGTAAAAACAATCAAAGGTAGATTCTGGTAATACGCTTCGGCAATGGCAGGAGCAAAATTAAGAACTGCCGTTCCTGAAGTACAAACCAATGCTACTGCTTCACTTGCTTGCAAAGCAATTCCTAACGCAAAATAAGCTGCCGAACGTTCATCGGTAATGCTCAAGCATTCCATTTCCGGCTGTGCAGTAAATGCAAAAATCAGTGGTGCATTTCGAGAGCCAGGTGCAATAATTACTTTGCGAATGCCGTGATGCGCACAGATTTCTGGTATATTTTTTATTCCTTGGCGGAAATGATTCGACATTTATTTACTATTTAGAGATTTACAATACTATTTCCCCTTTAGCGTTTAGGGATCTTCAATAGAGATTATATAAGTCAGAGAAATTCTTAAGAAAACATATTTAAACGCGAAGTACGCAAAGTAAAAAAAACATCTAGTATTTAACATTAAATATCCGCAAAGTATGCGATGTGAAAAACTTAGAAGTTTTTCTTCGCGCCTTAGTGTCTTAGCGTACTTTGTGTTCAACAAAATTATTATATCAAATTAGCGTACTTATATAATGGTTAATACATTCATCATCGTCATCATTTTATTATCTGTTTCTTCCCATTCCTTTTGTCAATTGAAATGGTTTTTTAAGTTTAAATAAGCATAAACAACTAATCTATTGATTGGATAAAATCAACATAATTTTTTTTATTTATAACTAAAAATTTTGCGTTTGGATATTTATTTGAAAACGCAACCGGTAATTTTGGTATTTTATCTCCCCATTTGAATTCGTATGCATGTAATCCATCAACTGTTGTTTCAATTAGATCAATTTCTTTGCCTCCATACATTCGCCAAAAGTAAAATTCTTTATTTAATTTCAAATTATGGTTTTGTTTTATACGTTCACCAATCAGATAACTTTCCCACAATGCGCCAACATCTTGCCTGACTGCTAAAGGTTGAAAGTTGCCTATAATCGCATTTCTTATCCCATTGTCATAAAAATACCATTTTCCGGATTTCGACACCTCATTTCTTAAGTTTGTAGAATATGCTCCAAGCCTGTAAATTACGAAAACTTTAGACAACAAATCCAAATACTTTTCAACTGTGTTTTTACTAATTCCCAGCTGTTTTCCGAGTTCATCATACGAAACTTCATTACCTATCTGAAAAGCCACAAGCCGAAGTAAATCCTTCATTTTTGCGGAATTTTTTATCCCATCAATCGATAGTACATCTTTTAATAAATAAGCATTTACGATATCTATCAAATATCCTTTCCGCTCTTCATTATCTACCATTTGCGTCACCTCTGGATATGAACCATATACAAGTCGCGATTCCATATTTTCAAGTGTTTGCAATAAGTTTTCGTATTCCGATAATTCCGACTGACTAAATGGAAATAATAGAAATGAAGTACTGCGACCTACCAAAGGTTCACCAGTTTTATTTAGCAAATCAAATGATGATGAGCCACTTGCAATCACTTTAATTCCTTCAATTTCATCAACTATTAATTTAAGTTTCTGACCAATATTTGGAATATTCTGAGCTTCGTCAATCAGCAATAAATCAATACCATTTAGAAGTTGTTTGTAACTTGATATAGTCTGTTGTTCCAAAAGCAAAAGCGTGTTTGCATCTTCACCATTCAACATCAAATGCTTGCCTTCAAACTGTTTTAAAATCTCACGAATCAACACTGTTTTTCCAACTCTTCTTGCACCAAACAATAGAATTACTTTGTTAGGAAGTAAACGCTGTATTATCTTATGTTGAATTTTCCTTTTGATTGTTAGCATAATAGGATGTAATTTAGCTGCAAATATACGAAAATAGTCAATACATTGACGAATTCACATGTTATTTGGTCAATCAACTGACGTTTTTACTTGTTTTATTTTTTTTTGGTGTTTGGAATATTCATTACATTCATCATCGTCATCATTTTATTATCTGTTTCTTCCCATTCATTTTGAGCATTTGATGATTTTGTAATTCCTGCCCCACTATAAAGAACAAAATGATTATCAAACAATTGAAGACATCTTAAATTCACGAAAACATTGCTTTTTTTATCAATATTTAATGGACCTAAAAAACCTGTATAATAATTTCGATCATGTTTTTCATTGGCAAGAATAAATTCTCGTGCAGCATTTTTTGGCAATCCACCCACCGAAGGAGTTGGATGTAACGCATTTATAAAATCGCCCAATCGGTTATTCAATTCATGAAGTGGAAATTCAAAACTCGATTTTAGATGAATCAAATTAGCAGCCTGATAATTTACAGGTCCAACTTTTGTTATATTTTTGATTTTCAAAGACTGCAGGTTTTTCTCAACAAAATCAGTAACAATATCCTGTTCATCAATTTCTTTATCGCTCCATTTGTAAGCATCAATATCTTTTTTATCAGCCATTTGTGTTCCTGCCAACGAAACGGTTCTCACTTTATCATTTTCAATTACCAACAATGGCTCAGGAGTTGCCCCAATCCAGCAACCTACTTTCGGAAGCTGCATTATATATACAAATGCATTTGGATATGCAGCACATAATTTTAGAAAAAATTCTTCAGCTTTGAAATCATCATGAAGCATTTCCAACCTCACTTTAGATAAAACAACTTTATGAAATTCGCCCATTTCTATTGCGTTTAGTGCCGCATTTACCTGTTGTATAAATTCAGCCGATTGGGTAGTTTCAACTTTTGTATTTAACGGTTTTTCTACCAAAGCAAAATTTTCGTTCAAAGCCAATTTTTCAATAAATTCGCTATCGATAGTATCAGTATGAAAAATAGTATCAGGACTTAAAATATATCCAGCATGATTTTCATTACAAAAAAAAGGAGCCACAATAAATCCCGATTTATTTTCTACATTATTCATCGATGTCAATTCTTCAGGCATTGAATTGCACTGAATTAAGGTTGTAATTTCAACATCTTGTGGCAAGCGATAGGATGCAAATGGGATATTCTTTTTCAGGCAAACCTGTTGAAGCTCACTAATTTTCAGATATGTAGAGCTTTCAAAAATCATTTTTTATTTTCAGACTTTATGGGGAGTATGCGGTTAGTCAACCTACAAATAGAAACTATTTTGCCTTTATCATCCTGTATTCGAATTTCCCAAACATGTGAACTTTTACCTTGGTGAACTAAAGTCGCAATAGCCAAAACCGATTTTTCTGTTGTTGTACCCACATGACTTCCACTTATTTCCACACCCAATACACGATACAATGAACTGTCAACCAACATTACCGAACCTACACTTCCAACTGACTCTGCCAACGCCATGGAAGCTCCGCCGTGTAAGCGTTTGGCTGGTTGAATCGTTCTTTCATCCACCGGCATACGCGCAATCACCTTTCCTACTTTTGCTTCAATAAACTCGATACCCAAATGTTCAATCATTGTATTTTTGCACAATTCATTCATCATTTCGGGTGTAAATATTTTATTCATAAATGAGATTATTAATTTTCGTTTGTCATATCAAGCTTGCAAAGATAAGAAATTTTACAAACTAATTTTATTGGAAAACTTGAAATTACCATGCAAATTTTGCTTTCAAATAAATGTTTCGTCCGGGTTCTTGACGTATTATTCCTCGGGTTGTTGAAAGATGATTAAAATATGCAGTATTCAAGATATTATTTACTCCGGCGTAAATTTGTATAAAGCTTTTGTTTAAATCAATTTTTCCAGTATGCACATCAACATTAAAAATGACAGAACCATCAGTTGGAGATTCACCTGAAGTTGATGCCACTTCTGCTTGACGAGCAGCCCATAATGCAGAAACTGAAGCTTCAAATTGACTTTCGAATAAGTAGTTAACAGCTACAAAACCATGAAGAGGTGGAATTTGTGGTAAAAATGTTTGTGTATCTAAATCGCGGGCTCTAGTATACGATGCATTAGCCAGAACCGATAAATGATTATCAATATGCCATTTAGCTTCTAATTCAGCACCTGCAAATAAAGCGGTATTAATATTTGTATTCACAAATGCCTGTTCAGTGGTGCTTATTCCACTTTCGTTCAAAAAAGTATATGGTCCGTATATTTCTGTTATCAGATCTACTAAATAATTAACATAAATATCGGCTTTCAACCGAAATCTATTGTTATTGATTGTATAATTTAAATTTGAAAAAGTTCCTTTTTCCGGTCGTAAATTTGGATTACCAACTAGCTTTGGACCGGTTAATACTATATATTTAAATCGCTCCTCTATTGATGGCACTCGATACGAATTTGCAACAGAAAGTGCAAGTTGTTGATTTATTGAGAGATTGTAAACTACATCAACATGCGCAGCGTAAGATAATTCAGGCTTTGTTCCAGCGGCAAACAATAAGCTGTGAGATAGATTATTGACATAAACAGGAGCTTTATTATTTGTGATTTTATATTGAAAAATCCGATTAAATGAAGAGTCATTTTTTGTTTGAATATAATCCAGTCGCAATCCAGCATTTAACGTTAATTTACGAGGCAATAATTTCCATGAATAATGAGCAAAGATTCCCAAATCGAGCATTTCGGCGCTTGGAGTTGGTTGATCTCCAGTAACTAATACTGTACTATCAGAGGTTACAACTTTCAACCTATATGTTTGCGCATCACGCAACCAACCTTCTGCTCCAAGCGTAAGAGTTTGATAATCAAGAAATCGCCAATCGGAAGTTACTTTTGCACCCGATGTTTTGTTTAAACTTCCAGGAAGCAAAACTATTGATGAACTTGGCTTTACTTCTACATCCCTACTTATATTTTGGGTGTAAGCTTTTATTTTTATTTCGCGTAAATTAAAATTTATATCCGAAATAATATATTCACCGCTTAACTGATTCCGCTCCACACCTACATATCTTGCAGTAGCAGTGGATGGAAATGAACGTCCGCCGGGCAAACCAACATCCCAAGCACCAAAATGCTGGTAATTAACCAGAAATTCCTGATTTGGAGTATATTTTATTCCTGCTTTTAAACCCCACGATGCATCATTGAAATTACTATGAGGTAAAATTCCTGCAGGGGTTTTAATGTCTTGCGCTGTTCGGAAGCTTCCGTTTAATGACAAATACCATTGATTGTTAGTGAATTGAATATTGGCATTGTTGCCCCATAAATTATTGACAGTATTAAACTCAGCACCAATATTTCCATTGGATATAAATGATTTGCTGTATTTTGGTCGTTCAGAAACGAAATTAACAACACCTCCCATAGCTCCCGTTCCATACAAAACAGAACTAGCACCTTTTATAACTTCAATTTTTTCCAAATTGCTCAAATCGATGGTTGATAATGCTGCTGCAATATCCGAAGCTGTTTGAATTCGGTCACCATCCACCATAATTAGCAAACGTTGTTCGGACAATCCCCGTATATTTACAGAACTTGCCCAAATGCCATCACGGGCAATAGATATTCCTGTTTCACGTTGTAATGCATCTGCAGGAGAGAAAAATGAAGAAGCTTCCAACGATTTTTTATCAACAATAACCATTGGAAATGCGAGATTTTTATATAAATTACTATACACCGTAATTTCATTTATTTGTTTTAATTTAATCGAATCTGTTTTCTCTTCAGATTGAACTGGTTGAACAAATAAAATAACAATTACAAAAAGTATAAAGGGAAATTTTGTCATACATGTATTTTTTTAAGTAATATCAAATGCTTCTAAAATTGAAAGCCAAGTTGTATTAAAATGGATATAAAGTGTTTTTTATCCTAAAATAAAATTTAGGTATAATAATTGTAACATTTATAATGCAAAAGTACATCAAAAAAAATCGTTAAATGCCAATATCTATATTTTAAGAGAAACAAAGTGTAACCGTTAAATAATCACATTAATAATTATCTTACCATTTTTTTTTACTAAAAGTTATGAAAATGTGAAAATTCTTTCCGTAATTTGCAAACTCTTTTTAGGAGAGTTTTTTTACATTTAAATTGCAATAAAACTTAAAGTAACACACATGAGTATTGTTCAAACCGAAGATCAAAAAACCATTGGCATTTTTAATGATAGTTTTCCGCCTATAATGGATGGCGTTTCACTAATAGCAAAAAATTATGCATATTGGTTACATCAAATGAATCAACCAGTGTGTGTTGTTACACCTAAATCACCGAATTATTCTGACAGCGAACCTTATCCAGTTTATAGGTATACATCTATACCAATTTTAGGCAGAAAACCATACAGGTTTGGATTACCTGACATTGATTTATCTTTTAAAACAGAACTCGAACAAATTTCGTTCGGTTTAGTTCATGCGCATTGTCCGTTTAGCTCCGGTAGAATAGCTTTAAGTATAGCAAAGAAACAACAAATACCTTTTGTTGCAACTTTCCATTCGAAGTACAGAGATGATTTTGAACATTCGGTACACAATAAATTTTTGGCAAAACAAATGACCAATGAAATCATCCGATTTTTCGAGAAAGCAGATGAGGTATGGATTTCGCAGCCATCTGTGGAAGATACAATTCGTGAATATGGTTTTAAAGGTAAATTAGAAGTTGTTCCATTTGGAAACGATTTTATAAATAATGAGCCTATTGAGTATTTAAAAAGTAATGCCCGTAAAGAACTTAAAATTGATGAAAACGAAAAAGTATTTCTTTTTGTAGGCCAGCACATCTGGGAAAAGAATATTAGATTGATAGTGGAAGCATTAGCACTGTTAAATGACTATCCGTTTAAAATGATATTCATTGGAAGTGGATATGCAAAGGATGATTTGATGGTTTTAACCGAAAAACTTGGAATAAGTTCTAAAGTTGAGTTTTTAGGTGTAATAAGTGATCGTGAACATCTAAAACAGTATTATGCTGCTGCAGATTTATTCCTATTTCCTTCAACTTATGATACCTGGGCACTTGTAGTTCGCGAAGCAGCCGCATTGAGTACACCATCATTATTGGTTGAAGAATCAACCTGTGCAAATATTATTACCGATAATTATAATGGCTTTTTGACATCGAATTCAATCGAATCATTTGCATCAAAACTTAAAGAATTAATATTAAATCCCGAATTAATTAAAATTGTCGGCTTAAATTCATCAAAAACCCTCACACGATCGTGGGAAAGTGTTACCGAAGAAGTCCTTGACAGGTATAAAAAATTAATGAAAAGAACATGGCGAAGATAACAAAATCCTTTACCGAAAAAAATTCAAATCCATTTAAGATTTCACAAATTCTCATTCCATTAGGCATTGGAATTATTGTTATTGGCTGGTTGTTTTTGAGCGAATATGATCCACGGACATTTAAAAATGTGAAATTTAATTTTGTAAGTGTGGGTTATATTCTTTTAGCATTTATATTCATGTTCGGACGAGATTTTGGCATGATTTGGCGATTTCGTCTCATGGCTTGCAAAGACCTGACATGGAGTCAAGCCTTCAATATCAATGTGCTAAATGAATTTACATCGGCTGTAACACCTTCAGCAGTTGGAGGCTCTAGTTTGGTAGTTTTATTTTTAAGCAAAGAAGGAATTAATGTGGGACGCAGTACTGCAATAATGATTAGCAATCTGTTTCTGGACGAATTATTTTTTGTAATTGTGTGTCCAATTATCTTTTTATTAGTTCCTGTAAAGGAATTATTTAACGTTTCTTCTGTAATTACGTCTACAATTGGAGTTTTGTTCTGGAGTGTCTATGTTGCCTTAATTATTTGGACATTTATTTTGTACATTGGCCTTTTTCGGCGCCCCGATTTAATTGCAAAAACGGTTCAACTAATATTTAAATTGCCTTTTTTGCGCAGGTGGGAGTCAAAAATTGTTGAGTTTGCCGAAAATATGATAAATTCATCACTTGAAATGAGTCAAAAATCCTTTAGTTTCTGGGCAAAGGCTTTTGGAACAACTGCTTTATCATGGTCATCCCGTTTTCTGGTTGTAAATGCATTATTTATGGCTTTTACACCCATCAGCAATCACCTGATTATTTTTGGACGACAAATGCTCTTGTGGATAGTTATGGTAGTAAGTCCAACGCCTGGTGGAAGCGGGTTAAGCGAAATTGCATTTAAAGAATATTATAATGATATTGCATTAGGCAGTGGTCCTATTTTGGTCATTACCGTAATTTGGAGAATTATTAGCTACTATTTATATTTACTGCTGGGTTTTTTAGTTATTCCTGCCTGGATAACAAAATCATTTTCAAAACAATCTAATGAAATTACTGTAAATCAAGAAACTAAATAATTCTATAAAAAAAACTAATAAAACTAAGAATGGGAGTCATAACTTTTGACTTCCATTTTGTGTTTTAAATCAAATAATGTACTTTTGTAAGTATTACAAATAAATAAAAAAATGACTAAAAAAATAATTTTCACTTTCGCATTCTTATTAGTTCTAAACAGTGGATTTTCATGTACCAATTTTCTGGTTGGTAAAGCCGCCACAATCGACGGATCAACTCTTATTACCTATTCAGCTGACTCTTATTTTTTGTTTGGAGCACTTTATCATTATCCGGCATCAACTTATCCAGCTGGATCGATACTCGATGTAAACGATTGGGACACGGGAAAATATCTCGGGAAAATAACGCAAGTAGAAAAAACATATTCCGTTATTGGAAACATGAACGAACATCAACTCAGTATTGGCGAAACTACATTTGGTGGTAGAGAGGAATTGGTTGATACAACTGCCATTATGGATTATGGAAGCTTAATTTATATAGCTTTACAAAGAGCCAGGAACGCTCGGGAAGCAATAAAAGTGATGACAGATTTGGTAGCAGAATATGGATATTATAGCTCTGGAGAATCCTTTTCAATAGCCGATCCAAATGAAGTGTGGATAATGGAAATGATAGGCAAGGGTCGTAACAATAAGGGAGCAGTTTGGGTAGCGCAACGAATTCCTGATGATTGTGTATCGGCACATGCCAATCAGGCACGCATCACCACTTTTCCCTATGATGATAAAAATAATTGCCTTTACTCCGAAGATGTTATTGCTTTTGCCCGTGAAAAAGGTTTTTTTAAAGGAAAAAATAAAGATTTCAGTTTTTCGGACACCTATGCCCCACTCGATTATGGTGCTTTACGATTTTGCGAAGCACGCGTGTGGTCATTTTTCAGAAAAGTGGATCCGGCAATGGAAAAATACATTTCATATGTAAAAGCCGAGACAACCGAACGTATGCCACTATGGATTAAACCAACGTTTAAATTAAGCGCACAAAAGTTAAAAGATTACATGCGCGATCAATACGAAGGAACTGAATTCGATATGACCAAGGGAATAGCATCGGGACCTTTCGGAAGTAAACTGCGTTGTAGTCCACTCACTTTTAAAGTTGACAGTATAGAATACGGTCATGAGCGTCCGGTGGCAACTCAGCAAACCGGATTCACCTTTGTAGCTCAAATGCGAAACTGGCTTCCCGATTATATTGGCGGCATTCTATGGTTTGGGGTTGACGATGCTGCAACTTCACTTTATGTCCCGATGTATTGTGGAATAAATGCCATTCCGGAATGTTATCGTCTGGGCAATGGAAGTTTGTTGGATTATTCTCCAACATCTGCATTCTGGACCTATAATTGGGTAGCAAATTATGCCTACAGCAAATATTCTTATATGTTTGCCGACATTAAAAAAGTACAAACCCAATGGGAAAATAACTTTAATTCGCTTGTTCCGGCAATGGATAAAGTAGCTGTAGGTATGAGCGAAAACGATGCACGCGTTTTCCTTACTGATTTTAGTATATCACAGGCTGAAAACTCTACAAATTCGTGGAAAAAACTAGGAGAATATTTGTTAGTCAAATACATGGATGGCAATATTAAAAAAGAAGCAAATGGCAAGTTTATTCAAAACGAAGATAAAATTCCTCCAAGTATTCTTCGTGCCGGTTACCCGTTAGAATTTCTTAAAACAATGGTGAAGGAAAATCCGGGAACAAGAGTGAAATCAGCAGAAGAGATAAACAATAGGAATTAAATAAATCAGTCGGAAGACATAAATAAAAAAAATGACTATCGGCTTTTGCACCCAATGTTCATCTTTGCTAATTGCTAATTTCAAAAATTATTAATATAACTGAATTTGAT
Source organism: Paludibacter sp. (assembly GCA_010365115.1). Lineage (GTDB taxonomy): Bacteria > Bacteroidota > Bacteroidia > Bacteroidales > Paludibacteraceae > Paludibacter. Next base: position 41,627 of record JAAFGX010000018.1, on the reverse strand, counting down.
TATTCTAAAACTAATTATTCAGTAGATGTAAAATCTTACAAAATTCTTAAAAAAAAATAAGTGAAAAGAATAGAACGCTGATTTACGCCGATTTAGCGGATTGAAAACGGATTTTTATTCCGACAAGTCGGAATGATTCAAATCATTAACTATCAATAAATTATCGTTTATCATTATGCAACTGTTGCACAAAGAAATCACTCAACAAGATAATTAAATCATACTTTAAACTTTATAATACACATGATAATGGTTTAGAATATCAACGAAAAGTAATTATGAATATCCATAAACGATGAAAGTAACTAAAAATCAATTTGCGAAGTAAATTTCTTATCCGTTTTAAATCCGCTAAATCGGCGTATGCCGTCAAGTCGGCACGTCGAGATACTCCGTCAGCGTTCTATTATCTTATACATGGATTCGTCAAGTGTTTTTTAATATACTAACTGTAGAGTTGAATTTATTTCAATTCATTGGGTGCAAAAACGGATAGTCATCATAAAAAAAATCATAATTTATTTTATGATTTTTTTTTGCTATTTGACAGCCCACATTAATAACCAAAACAATTTGAATTAAGTTACTGGCACTTTAATTCTAATGTAAAACTCTGGTTCATTGATTTGTAAAATTCCCTATTTACTCCACAATAGCACTTCTGAGTGCCAGCTTTTTTACCAGGATAATAAAAAATCCTGTTAAAATTAAGTTTAATACTATGGTTAGAATCGAAATGGTTAATAATGATCCTAGGATGTTATAACCCATTGCAATGACAATAATACCTGCACCTACTTCGCCACGTGTAAACATACCAATTGATAACGCCAACCGTTCGGATATTTTACGATCCCTATAAAAAAACAATGGAACTAATTTGCCAATATTTGACAGAAAAGTTGCTATAAATACATGGAATATTATTTCGTTCCAACTCATAATTGGCATAAAATGGCTATAACCTGCATCGGTTGATGATCCTTCATTTACAAATAATGGCATGCTTAATCCCACAAGTAACATGAAAATATAAGATATAGTGGTTGATGCCTTATGATCAACAGCAGTTTCCACGTGTGTGTTTTTAAGTATCATCCCAAAAATAAATGCGGGTAGAAGAATTTCTATATGAATTCCATTTTCTGAGATAATAAGGGAGGTGCGATATATGAATTCGCTAATGCCTACAACTCCAATAGCTGCCAGTAACATCCAATACCAGTTTTGTGGCAAGTTTAATCTGTTTAAGTATTTCCAACCCACATAAAGCAAAACAGTGACTGCAATAAGTACAATGTGCAATTCCCATTGAAGCCCAATCATCATTATTTGCAAAGGAATCATCAGAAGAATAGTATCGAGGTCATCAAAAATTGCAAGCACCTGAATTTTTTTATACACCCAGCTTGATTTAAGACCAACTGCGGCAAGCATACTGAACAAGATACCTGCAGAAGTAGGTGCTGCAAACCGGCTCAGCAATAAATTATCTTTCCAGACTTCCCAGTCCCCGAAGTATTCCCAGGGAATAATCAACATAAAATACAAACATACAAACAACCATGGCAGGGCTGCAGTGCCCATTGCTATGAAATAGTCGACCGTATAGGATCTCCATTCTTTTTTGTTAAGAATAAACTCTCTACCCACATTAATCATAATATAGGAAAGAGAAATAGAAAGCATATAAGTTAATACAAAACGAAAACTCTCATATGATTCGGCTAAAACCCCAGGAAGAATTTGAGAAAGTATCAAGCCAACAATCAGAAATAGTGAGAATAAAATTACTTTAGTCATTGTAGTTGTAGTTTTAATTTAAAAATGACAACTGCAGTATATCGTAGTGATATAGTTGTTTGCAGGCGACAATTATTTTGTTTTGGGTAGTCAGGATATTTTATTTGATTTAGTATAGCACATAGCAGATTGAAATCTAATTTTCCCCAGCTTTGTTTAATTAACGTTTACTCAACAGATTATGTTCAGTGCTGTAAAATTTTATAATCAATATTAAAATTAATTTTTTTAGTAATGATGAGGAAATATTAATTATATTTTTTAGTAATTTTAAAGAATAATAACTAATCAATGAAACATGTGGGAATTTTTTACTTGTCTATAATTTCCAAGAATCAAATCTAACTAATTTAAATGATTATCCGCAAAGTATGCAGTTTTGATTTTTAACTTTTCTATAAGTAATATGTTTAAACTTTGATTCGTACAGTGTGCTAACGGCAAGCAATCTTTCAAAAGGATCAAGTGGAATCTTGATAGGATTGAATTGGTAGCAAAATTCATTTAAATATCCTTGTAAGAATTCGGTTTTTGTCCCATGATACATGTCCGTAAGTAAAGATTTAGCATTACTTATGGCTATGTGTACCCATGGTAGCACTTTAGCAACTTCTTTAGGAAGAACAACCGAAGCGTCGTGTTGAGTAAAATAATCTTTGAAATTAGTATATGAAGTAGATGCGTCAGTTGTAATTTTGGCATCCTTATCTATCGACGCCGCTGCCACTTGGTCTATCGTGGCTGCTTTTAAGTCTGGAATAACTATCATTTTCAGATGATTGACTCGTTTAGCCTTTTGTGGGTTTTTAGGGTTTTCAACCTGCTCACTTTCGACCATTACAAGCACTTTTGGTTTTTTCTGACTACCACGTCCACGTTTCAAAGGTTCATTTTTATCTTTTTCATCCCGTTCAGTAGAGAAAAAGCCTTCATCAAGCTCTATCATTCCCGACAAAGTATATTGAGCATCGCGTTGTCCCATCACGCTACGGATTTTATGACGCATTTCCCAAATCGGTTGATAACGCTTATGGTCTAATTGACGTTGCATTTCACAGGCAGAAAATGTCTTTTTTGTGCTTGTCATCAAGTGAATGGCTTTGAACCAGTATAAAAAAGGTAATTTTGAACTGTGCATAATAGTCCCTGAACGTAATGATCTGCGACAATGGCAAGATTTACATTCAAAATGAAATGAAGCTGGAAGCCAAATATGCTCCTTACTTCCGCAATGAGGAAATACAATACCGGATTTTATCAGAAGTTCTTTGAATTTTTGAAAAAAAAGCTTCACTAGGGAAATGTTTGTCAAAATCTAATAGTTTCAATAGGATTGTTGATTTGATTCTATAAAGATAAGAAAAATTATTGAACTAATAAGTTAATTGCGGATAATCATCTAATTTATATGATTATCCGCAAAGTGTGCAGAAAATCAATATAGCTTGAAAAGTCTCCCGATAGCTATCTCGGGAACACAACCGTATGTCATCGACTTGCGGTTATGAAAAATTAAGAAAAACTGCATGTAAGGCATAACTTAAGTGTTTGGATAGAAATAATGTCCTATATTCTTAATAAACTAAATATAAGAATGGAACCAGCCTACCGGAGGCATGTGCTTATTTTACGGATTAAGCGGATAAAAAACGGATAATAATTGGACTGATTTAATACATATTTAAGTCATGTAAGCATGACTGATAAGACAATAAGTGATACAAAATCATTCCTACTTGTCGGAATTCTTATCCGTTTTTTATCCGCCAAATCAGCGTTTATCTGCGTTTATCTGCGCCTGCATGCGGTAGGCTGGTTCCATTCTTTTTGAAAGATTCGACATTATATTTTTACAATTACTTAATAGGCAGTCTTGCCTTACAGGCAAAGATTATTTCCTTAGGTTACACTTCGCTAACCTAAGGTTATAAAAATTCAACTTCTTCGAGATTCACTGGTCACTTTGCGGATAATCATTCTAATTTAATGTATAAAAAAAAATATAATTTTATATATTTTGAATTTACATCAAACATTTACATATATTTTGTGTTATTAATAAAAAGCCTGAATAAGTTTTTTTATTTTGATATTTAAACTCATTTGGCTCGTTTATAATACTAAAATTACTAACCAATGAAAATATTAGTTTTCGGGGCAAATGGAAAAGTTGGCACCCATCTAGTAAAACAAGCATTAGAAAATGGACATGATGTAATTGCTTATGTACGTAAAGCGTGTTCGTTAAAAATAGAACACCCAAAACTGAAAGTATATGTGGGCAATTTAAATGAAACTCTAAAACTCAGAGATGCTATTTCGGAAGCAGATGCCTGTATTTCAGCACTTGGTGGTGGATCATTAACTCGTCATGCAACAGAAGTTGTAGCAGGAATTGAAAATATTGTTACAATTATGGAACAGGAAAATATCCATCGATTCATTTATTTGTCAAGTATTGGAGCAGGTCAAAGTCGTTTTCTAATACCTCAGCCCACTCGTTTTTTTATTACTAAATTGATGTTGCGGGTTCCACTTGCCGATCATACCGCAAATGAGCAAGGGATTACAAAAAGTAATCTATTATGGACAATTGTTCGCCCGGGAGGTTTGACAGATGGGAAAATTTCGGACAATTTAAAACAAGGTGTAGAGAAAATAATGTTAAAAGGAAACCCTACTATTTCAAGAGCAAGCGTAGCAGCATTTATGTTGAGACAGGTTTCTGATGATAAATATTTACATAAATGTGTTTGGCTTTACGAATAGGAATTAAAGAGATTTATTTTGTAAAAAAAGGATTGCATCATCAAATGCAATCCTCTTTTTATGAAATAAATTTGAATGATTTTTTTAAAAGCGATAACGTGCTGCTAAGCAAACTCCGTCGTAAGTACCAAAGGACATCCAACCTGGCTTTACTAAGAAAATTGAAGGACGATAGTCTAATGAAACTTGCAACGGGAAGTCAAAATTGTATTCCACTCCAACTTGTCCGGCAATTCCAACATACAATCCATTACCACCGTACCATGAGCCGTAAGTAAATCCAACCGCTGCACCTGGTCCTGCATACCAATTTAAACCATCGGTCACTGAAGACAAATCCCATACCCAATGGTAAATTCCCGTAAGACCCATTCTCCAGCCACCAAGACCTAAATCCAGTTCAAGTCTGTGTGTGTCTCCTAAAGGATGTTGATAGGATATTTCTCCAACTCCGCCAAAGCGCAAACCAATAGCTTTACCATCAACTTGTGCACTTAAAGCACCTGCCATGCTCACAATAATCGCGAGCGTTAGAATAATTTTTCTCATAAATCAATTGTTTAATTTGTTTAACAGAACAAAGTGTTATCACTAAAGATCAAGGAATAATCTATAAATAAAATAACCAATACATATCGCATATTTAAACTGAATTTTGATTTAAAAAATTCGTTAAAGTCTCAATAAAAAAAATATACAACATATATATTTACATTAAAAAACATTCAATACTTCTGCTTAAAAACGATAACGCAATGACAAACCATTACCTCCATAATAGGTATAATATGAATTGAAGATGGTAGGTCGCCAATCCAATGATATTTGCAATGGTATGTTAAAATTATATTCAATACCCAATTGTCCCACAATTCCTAAACCCAGGTTGGAGGTATAAGTACCTACTGAAGCTCCTAAACCAGCATACCAATTTAAGCCAGTTGCAATTGAGTTCAAACCCCAAACCCATTGATAAACACCGGTTATTTGAATGCCTGAATTAGAATTACTCCAATGGTTAAATCCTAAATCTAGTTCTAATCTATTCGCTCTTCCAAGCGGCGTTTGGAAGGTAAGTTCTCCTCCATTAAACTCATTCGCAAAACGAACTCCTATTGCTTTTCCTGCAACTTGAGCATTTGTTGTTCCAATAAAACTCAACGATAATGCAATAATAAAAATAATTTTCTTCATTTTTTCTATTTTTTTTAAATTTAAATAATTCTATTTTTGTTAATAAACAAATACAGATGTAAATTGTTCACGCTATTCGTGCCAATCGCCATTTATTTTAATCAAACCGATTAATTTTTCAACGGCTTCTTCTTCGGGAATATTTCGTTCAAGACATTCTTTTTTCTTATATAAACTGACTTTCCCTCGTCCTGCTCCCACGTACCCGTAATCGGCATCAGCCATCTCACCGGGTCCATTTACTATGCAACCCATAATGCCAATTTTAAGGCCTTTTAAGTGCGACGTGCGTGCTTTTATGCTCGCAATCACACTTTGTAAGTGAAACATGGTTCGTCCACAACCAGGGCAGGATATAAATTCTGTTTTAGTAACACGCGTCCGTGTGGCTTGCAAAATTCCAAAAGCAACAGAGTTAATAGCTTCATTTGAAATAACACCCTCATTTTCGAGTAGAATTCCATCACCAAATCCATCAATAAACAAAACTCCCAAGTCGGTTGCAGCTTTAATCTGCAAATTTTCCAATTCGTTTTCGGTGTAGTCTCTACATAATATAACAGGATTTGTACATTCGGCATTCAATAATGTATGAAAGAATGCCCGTTGTTCTCCAGTTCCATTTTGATGGTTGGTTTTTAATAGTACAACTATATTATTGCTGTTTTTTAATTTTTCCAAATTTCCTGAATTCAAATCTGAATATTCCATTTTTAGAAATATTACTTCCGAATTTGTATCAATTCCAGCAATATTATCAATTAAAAAAACAGGATAGATTTCACCGGTTGAACTAAGCACATTATTCCCCGACAGAATGTAATCTGGTACGACTAAGTGATTTCCATCGGCAGGCGCAATAACTACCGGCACATTATTGCCGCCAATATTCCCAACTGCATGCGTTGGCCTGCGAAAGTATTCGTAACGGGAAAGTGAAGAACTTTCAATTGCTTGAATTGGTTTATGATTTATTCGTTCCGAAACATAGGAAACCAATAATTTCGCTACAGGAATTTCGGCTTCTGGCTCTTCGCTAAGTGAAACACGAATGGTATCGCCAATGCCATCAGCCAATAATGCCCCAATTCCCACAGCTGATTTTATTCGTCCATCTTCGCCATCTCCGGCCTCGGTTACTCCCAAATGCAACGGAAAATGCAGATTTTCTTTTGCCATTTCATCTACCAATAATCGGACAGTTTGTACCATCATCACCGTGTTGGACGTTTTCATGGAAATAACAACATTTGTAAAGTTTTCTTCTCCGCAAATGCGCAGAAATTCCATACACGATTCCACCATGCCGCGCGAAGTATCGCCATAGCGGTTCATCATGCGTTCACTTAACGATCCGTGATTTACGCCTATTCGGATAGCGGTATTGTGTTCTTTGCAGATATTTAAAAAGGGAATAAACCTTTTCCTGATTTTCTGATATTCAGTTTCGAATTCGGCATCGGTATAATCTGAAGTGTCACCAATTTTAATGCTCCCAACGTAATTTCCAGGATTAATGCGTACTTTTTCTACTTGTAGTGCAGCTTCATCTGCAGCATTGGCATTGAAGTGAATATCTGCCACCAAAGGTACATTACAACCTTTTTTTCTTAATTCCGCATGAATTTTTCCAATACTTTCGGCTTCACGAATTCCTTGGGTGGTGAAGCGTACGAGCTCGCCGCCAGCTTCTACGATGCGTAAACATTGAGCGACTGAGTTGTGAATATCATTTGTGTCTGTATTGGTCATCGATTGCACCCGAACAGGTTGCGTCCCGCCCATTAACAAATTACCAATGTGTATTTCGTTGGAGGTTCGACGACTATAATTGAATTGATTGAGTTTCCACATAATAAAAAGTTTGTAAAGTTTATAAAGTTTGAAAGTTTGTAAAGTTTATAAAGTTTGAAAGTTTGAAAGTTGTAAATAGAAAAAGTCAAATTCACAATAAAATCAAATGCAAAATTACACTTTTTAGATTATGAAACGCATTTGAATCAAAAAAGTTATTTAATCAATTTCATATTTTAAGAGTGAAAGAACATGCATTTAGAATAATTCATGCTAAAATGCTGTAACTTTGCAGCTGTTTACAAAAATAAAAAATAATGAAAATTCATTTTCAACCAAAATTAATCAGCACGCTCAAAAATTACACTAAAGAGCAGTTTTATGCCGACGTAATGGCGGGTGTTATTGTAGGAATCGTAGCTTTACCGCTAGCAATTGCCTTTGGTATCGCATCGGGAGTATCTCCAGAAAAAGGTATTTTTACTGCAATCATCGCTGGATTCTTAATCTCGCTGCTTGGTGGCAGTAAAGTTCAGATTGGTGGGCCAACGGGCGCTTTTATAGTTATTGTTTACGGTGTGGTTCAGGAATTTGGTGTCGCTGGTCTGGCTGTTGCCACCATGATAGCCGGAGTAATGTTGATTGCAATGGGATTATTAAAGCTCGGAACAGTCATTAAATTTATCCCTTTCCCAGTAATAGTTGGTTTTACCAGCGGTATTGCCTTAACTATTTTTGCCACACAGATTAAAGATTTATTCGGGTTGCAGATAGATAAAGTGCCAGCTGACTTTCTTCACAAATGGTTAGTTTACGGACAGTTTAGCAACACAATAAACCCTTGGGCATTTGGTGTTGGGGTGATGTCAATACTTTTGATTACACTTACGCCAAAAATATCTAAAAAAGTTCCAGGGTCATTGGTAGCTATTATTCTAATGACAGTAATTGTTTATTTTCTTCGCGAAAAAATGGGTATCACAGGTATCGAAACCATTGGCGATAGATTCACAATAGACCCTTCGTTACCAAAGGCCGATACACCGGAAATCACTTTTAGCATGATACAAATGCTTTTACCAACTGCATTTACTATTGCCATGTTGGGTGCCATTGAATCTTTGCTTTCCGCTACAGTGGCTGATGGTGTTATTGGAGACAAACACAACTCAAATACCGAACTTATTGCACAAGGTGTAGCCAATCTTGTAGTGCCAATTTTTGGTGGAATACCTGCAACCGGAGCTATTGCCCGAACAATGACCAATATTAATAACGGCGGGCGTACGCCTATTGCTGGAATAATTCATGCGTTAATATTGCTACTAATTTTATTATTTCTGGGGGGATTAACCAAACATATTCCCATGGCTTGTCTGGCAGGAGTGTTGATAGTGGTCTCTTATAACATGAGCGAATGGAGAACATTCAAAACCTTGATGAAAAATCCGAAATCAGACGTGGCGGTTTTACTTACCACCTTTGCTCTAACTGTGATTTTTGATCTTACCATTGCCATCGAAGTGGGATTATTATTAGCTGTATTGTTATTTTTACGTCGAATTTCTGAAACTACTTCCATTTCCATTTTCAAAGAAACTGTAGATGAAGTTGATTATATTGAAGGTAGTATTGAATATGAAAAATTACATTTGCCAAAAGGTGTGGAAGTGTATGAAATTGAAGGTCCTTTCTTTTTTGGTGTTGCCAATAAGTTTGAAGAAACAATGAAACAATTGGGCGACAGACCGAAAGTTCAGATTATTAGAATGCGTAAAGTGCCGTTTATCGACTCAACAGGTGTGCACAATCTTGAAAGCTTGATTCGTTCGGCACAAAAAGATAAAATTCAAATCCTGCTTTCGGGTGTAACTTATAACGTCCATTCGACTTTAACAAAAGTAGGAGTTGAAAAATTAATTGGTGCAGCTAATATTTGCAGCAATATAAATGAAGCATTAATAAGGGCAGAAGAGATACTAATAAGTAAAAAGTAGTTTATGAAACTTTATTTCGATAAATATCATATAACACTGTAATTCAGTAAAATTCACAAATCTCATAATTTACAAGTGAATCTATTTTCGATTGCCATTTGAGAATAAATGATTTCTTGAAATTATGAATTTCAATAAAAAATTCCAAAATATTTTATTAATCCAAAGCAAAAGCGTATTTTTGTATAGAATTTTTGAAAAATGACGAATAAATACGAAGAACTGATAAGCGCATTTGAATTAAAGTTGCGAAAATTATTTTCGGAGTATAAGTCATTGCAAATCCAAAATGCACGATTGAAAGAAGATTTAGATCGTAAACATAACGATTTAATGCATGCACATCAGGAGGTTTTGGAGCTTCGAAAAAATTATGACCATTTGTGTATTGCAAAAAACCTGAGCGGTTCTGAAATTGAACGCGATGAGTCAAAGCAAAAAATATCAAAAATGGTGCGGGAAATTGACAAATGTTTAGCTCTTTTGAATGATTAGAGCATATGAAAGACGATAATTTAAAAATAAATGTTCAGATTGGCGGTTTAAGACTACCTTTACGAATTGCCCGTAACGACGAGGAAATGTATAGGAAAGCTGAAAAAATGGTTGTTAAGTATATTGATAAATTCCAAAAACAATATAGTCAACGCCCTACCGAAGAAATCCTTATTATGGTTGCTTATCAAATAGCTGTTATGGTTTCAAAGCAAGAACTTTCTGAAGATATTATTCCCTTAGCAGATAAAATTCAGTTGCTGGATCAGGAACTTGAAAAATTATTAAGTGAATAATTAAACTTACTATTCGTTTTTTATACTCAATTTTTCGCATTGCGTTGTTTAGGTAAATCCCAATTTTATATGGGGCTTATTTTTCAATGTAGATGCGTTTTTTTATGCAAATCAACTAACAATAAATTTATAAATAAACAATTACATACTTTAAACTAGAAATGGAAAATATAATAATCGGATTAATTGCCCTTGTAGCAGGCGCTGGTGGAACTTATGTTCTATTGCGTTTTGTAAACAAGCGAGCAATGGAAGAAGCAGTGGTAGAAGCTGAGCTTCTTAAGAAAAACAAACTCATAGAAGCAAAGGAAAAATTCATTGCTTTGAAAGTAGAACACGAACAACAAGTTCAGGAAAGAAATGCGAAAATTCAGCTTGTTGAAGTAAGATTGCAGCAAAAAGAAATGCAATTGAACCAAAAACAAGGTGACGTTCAACGAAAAATTAATGAAGTAGATGCTCAAAAAGATCATTTTGAACTACAGTTCAATAGTCTCGAAATAAAGAAAAAAGAGTTGGAACATTTGCATCATCAAGCTCAGGTTGAATTAGAAACGGTTTCTGGTTTATCTGCTGAGCAGGCAAAAGAACGTTTGATTGAAGCGCTGAAGGAAGAAGCTAAAACCGAAGCCATGTCGTATGTAAATGACATTATGGAAGAGGCTAAAATGACTGCGAATAAAGAAGCTAAGAAAATTATAGTTCAAAGCATACAGCGTGTGGCTACCGAAACTGCCATTGAAAATTCAGTTACAGTTTTCCACATTGAGTCTGACGAAATAAAAGGACGTATTATTGGTCGTGAAGGTAGAAATATCAGGGCGTTGGAAGCAGCTACCGGCGTTGAAATCATTGTTGACGACACGCCCGAAGCCATTGTTCTTTCGGCTTTTGATCCAGTTCGTCGCGAAATTGCACGCCTCTCGCTTCACCAATTGGTAACTGATGGACGTATTCACCCAGCTCGCATTGAAGAGGTGGTGAACAAAGTTCGTAAGCAAGTGGAAGATGAAATAGTTGAAATTGGAAAACGTACTACCATCGACCTTGGAATTCACGGATTGCATCCTGAATTGATTCGCATGGTTGGTAAAATGAAATACCGTTCGTCATACGGACAAAACTTATTGCAACACGCCCGGGAAACGGCTAATCTTTGTGCCACCATGGCATCGGAATTGGGATTGAATCCGAAGAAAGCGAAACGTGCCGGACTGTTACACGATATTGGGAAAGTGCCTGATGATGAACCAGAATTGCCACATGCAATTCTTGGCATGCGTCTTGCAGAGAAATACAAAGAAAAACCGGACATTTGCAATGCCATTGGGGCTCACCACGACGAAGTGGAAATGGAAACATTGATAGCACCTATCGTTCAGGTGTGTGATGCTATTTCGGGAGCACGTCCGGGAGCACGTCGTGAAATTGTAGAAGCTTATATTAAACGTTTGAACGATTTGGAAGCGCTAGCGTTATCTTATCCAGGAGTATTGAAGACTTATGCCATTCAGGCAGGTCGCGAATTACGTGTGATAGTTGGTGCTGATAAAATCGATGATAAAGAAACTGAATTGTTATCATTTGATATTGCCAAGAAAATTCAGGATGAAATGACTTATCCGGGACAAGTGAAAATTACAGTTATCAGAGAGACGAGAGCTGTAAGTTATGCTAAATAGTTTATAGTGGGTAGTATTTAGTTTATAGTGGATAGTATTTAGTTTATAGTGGATAGTATTTAGTTTATAGTGGATAGTAAGAATTGGTGAAATTTGTTACCAGTTTGACTACTTTGAAATTTTTTCTTTCTATAAACTACATACTATAAACTACTTACTAAAAAAAAAGGGGCTGTTTGGTTTTGACAGCAGGTAGAAATTGTATGTAAGCATGTCGAGCATTGAGAAAGCGGCTCGTAAATCTCGGATCTCAAAATTATAACTGGCGAAAATAACTACGCTCTTGCTGCTTAATCGAATAGAGTAGATTAAGCTTAATTCCGGCACTAGGTGCTGGAACGGGACATTTCCCAAATGCCGTCGCCTCGAGGCTATTTGATATGGAGATGCAGCTAAATCGAGGATAGTTGCGCTTAGCCTTGGAGGCGCGATGAAATAAAAAGGATAAGGCGCAGATTGGTGGCTTCGGTCTTGCCCGCGCACGAAAACCTAAGCGAAGATAAACATGTAGAAAGCTTATTATTTCCTTGTTTGGACGAGGGTTCGACTCCCTCCAGCTCCACGAAAACTATTTCAAAAATGAGTAAAAGCTCGCAAAATCAATGATTTGCGGGCTTTTATATTTTCAGGCAGGTCATAAGATATTCAATATCTATTAATCTGTAGGTGCTGAATTCGGTGGACTGTAAGCATCCCAAATAGACCGCATTTACGTAATAAAAAAATAATCTGAACTTTGCAAGAAAAAAAGTTATGTTCAGTTTAAATGAAGGCAATCGTTATGTAGTGTGCTTACAAGGTGTGGATTTGCGCAAAGGATTAGATGGACTATGTGGTTTGATTCGCTACTTATCACTAGCTCCAACAAATGGACATGTGTATGTATTTCTCAATAAGAGTCGCACGACCATGAAGTTATTACATTGGGAACGGGGTGGATTTGTAATATATTACAAACGCATGGAGAGTGGACGCAGTTATTTTTCACCAAAGGCGACCACAAAGAAAAGTTGCAACCAATACTGAATGAAGTAGTAAGAAGATTTAAAGCAGAATTGGATGATGAACAGCAAATTGCATTTAAGTCCGAAATAAAAAGTTTTGTAAGATTGTATCGCTTTTTGTCCCAAATAATCACTTTTACCGATGTGTCGTTAGAGAAATACTATGTTTTCCTCACCGATCTATATAAGAAGTTGCCGTTCAATAAAAACATATTACCTACTGAGGTTTTGGAAGAGATAGATTTGGATAGTTATAAATTGCAACATCAATTTACAACTGAATTACCTCTCGTAAGCCAGAACAGTGCCATGAAGGGCATGAATCCAGGCGCAGGTGGAAAAGGCGATGACGAATATGAATGGCTTACCAATATCATCAAGGTGCTGAACGATACTTTTGGTGTTGATTTAAAAGACGAAGATAAGTTAGATTTCGAACGCATGAAAAATAATATTTACGGCAATGAGGATCTAATGAGTTTTTTTAATGCAAAAAATACGAGAGACAATATTCAGGACAAATTCAATGAAGAGATTGACAGCGAGTTACTCAATTTCATTAATACAAAATTAGATCTGTACAATAAATTGTCCGAAGACAAGATAAATCTCATGTTTAAACGATTGTGGTTTAATGATATATATGACAAGAGAGTGAGAAATATAGGATAATGAATTTTTTATTTATAAATTGTAGTTTTATAGACAATCCCATTGTCGGAAATTGAAACTCCATTTTTGAGCTTGGATTTGCTGAATAACACAATAAAAATACAGAGAAAGATTTTTATTATGATCTGGAAAGTGGAAAGTTGGATTAAAAATAAATCCCACCAATCAGTCTGTTGTTGGTTCTGGATTAGTTTATATTCGGTAATGCGTTGGGGGATTTATTGTTTTAGCTATTGGTAATTTACAATAAGCTTATGGACTCATTAACTTCATAAAATTATTAATATCAATAAAGTTATGTGTTGATCTATGTTCCCCCACGTACAAGGGACTTTCACCCGCAGGAAAAATACACTCGTTGCATTTGTAACTTGAAACTATGATATATTAATTACCAGAAAATAATTGTATATTTGTAATTTTATCGTTGCTTGGTCGTTACCACCAATTCTAAAAGATAGACCAACGTGGACAAAATAAAAGGCAGACTAAAAAACCAACCGCACGGGCAACTGTTTCCGGAAAGAGTAATATTCCCCTTAATAAATTGATTATCAATAATTTTTGCCTTGGATTATCCGGCAGTTGAAGGTTCCATCTGCTAGGGTAGTTAAAAAAGCCCATGATAAAAACACTCAACATACTTTTCTCGGTGAGGGAAAGTGTGAATTATGTGAATTTTACATAAAATTCTGTATCACTTTCATTTTTATCTTATGTAACTTTGTGCAATATGACAAGCGAAGACACCACGGAATTGGAAATTTCATTATTATTGGAGGCTGTTTATCAGAAATACGGTTATGATTTCAGGCAGTATTCCAAAGCCCACGTCAATCGTAGGATTTTAAACAGGATGAAGCTGTCTGGATTAGAAGACGTTTCTCAAATTCAATCGAAAGTTCTGAAGGATGAAACATTTGCATATGAACTTTTACAGGACCTATCAATAACAGTAACCGAAATGTTTCGTGATCAGGACTTTTATAGGTCATTGCGAGAAAATGTTATCCCGGTCTTAAAAACCTACCCCTTTATAAAAATATGGCATGCCGGATGCGCAACCGGTGAAGAAGCTTATTCAATGGCTATCATTATGCAGGAGGCAGGATTGTATGAAAGGACAACAATTTATGCTACTGATTTTAACCAACACGCTTTGAACCGCGCTAAAGAAGGAATCTTTTCGAATGCAATGATGAAAGAATATACTGTCAATTATCAATTGTCGGGAGGAAATGAATCATTTTCAAATTACTATACTTCCAATTTTGATAACGTTATCATGAATCAATCACTAAAAAAAAACATTGTATGGGCTAACCACAACTTGGTTACCGATAGTGTATTTGCCGAGGTGCATCTGATATTATGTAGAAATGTTCTGATTTATTTTGATACCAATTTACAAAACAAAGTGCAAAAACTTTTTTATGACAGCCTTATTAATGGTGGCATTTTATGTTTGGGCTCAAAAGAAAGTTTACGCTTTACCGACTTGCACGAGAAATATACCGAGTTGGATAAAAAACAGCGGATATTTAAAAAGAAATATTGAAAAATGAATTACGAAAAATGAATTACGAAGCAATTGTAATAGGGGTTTCTTCAGGCGGCATGAATGCTTTGAAATTTATATTCGCAGAATTGCCTGGCGGTTTCAACATAGCAATTATCGTTGTGCAACATGTAAATGCCCGCTCCGATAACCAGTGGATAGAACTGTTGAATGATAAAAGCAATCTTACTATAAAAGAAGCAGATGAAAAAGAAAAAATTGAACCTGGAAATGTTTATATCGCTCCGGCTAATTATCATTTGTTGGTTGAAAAAGATAAAACTTTTTCACTTACAATTGATGAACGGGTAAATTATGCAAGGCCATCAATTGATGTATTGTTTGAATCGGCCGCCGAAGCTTATAAGGACAAATTAATTGGGGTAATTCTTACCGGCTCAAATAATGACGGGGCAAAAGGTATAAAACGAATAAAGGAATGCGGTGGTTTAGCCATTATTCAGGATCCTGAAACAGCAGAATCTTCTTATATGCCTGCTTCAGCAATTGCTGCTATTGAACCGGATTATATTTTGTCGCTGGAAGAAATAATTGAACTGATAAAAAAAATTGATAAAAAAAATAATTCGAATGAAAGCAACAATCAAGAGTAAATTAATTGGAGGTTACATTATCATATTAGGCTTCCTCGTCTCTCTGGGAATTTTTATGACCAATAAATTATCAGATTCCAACGAGCGGGTATTGAATATTGTAAATGTATTGTCAATAAAGGTAGATCTCTCCTATGATATAATGATAAACGTGCTGGAAATTTCGCGCATCGAAAGAAATATCGTGTTAGAGACGAATATTGTTCAAAAAAATTATTACAAAGACACTATTTACACAAGGTTGGATTCTATTGATAAAAAAACAAAGGAGTTGGAGAAATTGATTGATGGCGAAGGAATAATCTTTCTGAAAAACTTTAAAAACACCTGGGCTGGTTATAAACCCTATCTCAGCAATATCGTTGCATTAGCGATGAAGAATGAATCAGTAGAAGCATTTAAAATTTCAAATGATAAAGGGAAGCTCCTAAAAGATGCTTCTATTGGCCACCTACAAAAACTCATTGATAAAAATGCAAAGAGTATGCAGATTGCTAAAACAGAAAATAATAGCAGTTATGATGCTGCCTTATATTTGATGATAGCTTTAATTATTTTTGGCATTCTACTGGCAATTATTATTTCCTGGTGGATTATTCAAATTATTATAAAACGAATTTCAGATATAACAAAAGTGGCTGAAAAAATTGCGAGTCGTGAATTTGCAAATGATAAACTGGAAGATAATACAAATGATGAATTAAAACCTATCTTTAATTCTCTGATAAATGTTACCGAAAGTTTTCGCGAGGTAACCGAACATGCTAACAATGTGGCTTTAGGAGACTATGCTATTGAACTGACGCCTCGCTCAGATAAGGATACTCTGGGTAATGCTTTGAAGAAAATGACACGCTCATTACGTGAAACAACCGCAGCAAATGAAAAGCTCAATTGGCTTACGGCAGGTAAAAATCAACTTAACGAAGAATTAATAGGCGATAAAAGTTTAGAAGATCTGGCAAACAATACCATTAGTTTTTTATGCACTTACCTGAAAGCAAGTATAGGAGCCGTTTACCTGTATAACGATAAAGAAAATGCACTGATATTAAACGGACGATATGCCTTTTCGTCCTCTAAGGATACGAAAGAAAGATTTATGCTGAATGAGGGATTGATTGGTCAGGCAGCGTATGAACAAAAACAAATTTCGCTAACAGATATTACTGAAGAACACATTCGCATCACCTCTTCTATTCTGAATGCCAAACCAAAACATTTGCTTATTACCCCATTTCTGTTTGAAGGTAAAACAATGGGTGTAATTGAAATAGGACGTCTTACTGATTTCAACGAAACAGAAAAAGAATTCATCAACGCTTCTATGAACAGTATTGCTATCTATGTTAATACAGCTATTACCAGAAAAAAAAATCAGGAATTGTTGGAAGAAACACAAGTTCAAAGCGAAGAACTTCAAACACAACAGGAAGAGCTGAAACAGATGAATGAAGAACTGGAAGAACAGACGCAAAATCTGACACAGCAGCAGGAGGAATTGCAAATGACCAATGAGGAATTAGAAGAACAAACACAATCATTGGAAGCAAAAAACAACGAAGTTGAAGCTGCCAGAAACGATATTGAACAGAAAACAAAACAATTGGAAATAAGCAGCAAGTATAAATCGGAGTTTCTTGCTAACATGTCGCATGAGTTACGAACACCACTTAATAGTTTGTTGATCCTTTCGAAAGATTTATCGGAAAACAGAAATGAAAATCTGGATGACATTCAGGTAGAGAGTGCTGAAATAATTTATAAAAGCGGTTGCGATTTATTAGTGTTAATTAATGAAGTACTTGACCTTTCTAAGATTGAAGCCGGAAAAATGACAATATCTATTGAAAACGTATCATTGAAAAACTTTACAAATGAACTGGTTCGAGAATTTAAACATCATGCAGAACAAAAAGGATTAATCCTACATGCAAAATTGGATAATGAATTGCCTGAATTTATCCGCACCGATTCACAACGGTTGAATCAGATAATGAAAAATCTTTTATCGAACGCAATAAAATTTACTAAAAAAGGAAGTGTAAGTATTCGTATTGACAAAAATACAGAAAACACAGTGATAATTTCTGTTACCGATACAGGTATTGGAATTTCGGAAGACAAACAAGCAGCCGTATTTGAAGCTTTTCAACAGGCTGAAGGGGGTACTTCCAGAAAATATGGCGGTACAGGATTGGGTCTTTCCATTTCACGTGAACTTGCAAAATTATTAGGAGGTGAAATAAAACTGAATAGTAAATTGAATGAAGGGTCAACTTTTTCTCTTATTATTCCTTTGGAAATACAAGAGCAGCATGAACCCGTAATTAAAAACACTCCCTATAGCTATCGGGAGAGAGAATCCGTTGTGTTTAAACCCCGCATAGCAAATGACACTAAATATCTGGATTACCCCAACATAAAAGATGACAGAGACACAATAACCGTTGATGATAAAACAGTACTCATTATTGAAGACGATCTGAAATATGCTTCTATACTTTTAAAGCAAGCCTACAAAAAAGGATTTAAATGTTTATCGGCAGCAACCGGGGAAGATGGTTTAGTGCTTGCCGCAAAATACAAACCGCAAGCGATTATTCTCGACATGATTCTGCCGGGTATCAACGGAGATATTGTATTGAGTGAGTTAAAAGATAATCCAGCCATAAGGCATATACCGGTGCATATTATTTCGGCAAAAGAACGTTCGTTGGAACCCATTAAAGAAGGAGCCATTGAGTACTTAATGAAACCAGTTGCTAAAGAAGATTTGGAAGAAGCGTTTAAAAGAATTGAAAATTTTGTAAACAGAAAAATGAAAAATCTGCTAATTATTGAAGACGATGAAAATTCAAGAAAGGCAATGCGCATACTCATTGGTAATGGCGATGTAAAATGTTATGAAGCAGGAAGCGGCACGGAGGCTTTGGCGATGTATCAGCAGAATCACATTGATTGTATTATACTGGATATTGGTTTGCCCGACATGAGCGGGTTCGAACTCATTCACAAACTTGAGGATACCGTGCCTGCCGGCAGGCAGGTAAAAGGTCATAGTCTTCCTCCCATTATCGTATACACAGGCAAAGAACTTACAAAAGAAGAAAACAATGAGCTTCAAAAATATGCGGAGAGCATAATAATAAAAGGAGTAAAGTCCGAAGAACGATTGTTGGATGAAACAGCACTTTTCCTTCACCGCACAATCAGCAACTTGCCCAAATCAAAACAATTAATTAT
This sequence comes from Paludibacter sp., assembly GCA_010365115.1. Lineage (GTDB taxonomy): Bacteria > Bacteroidota > Bacteroidia > Bacteroidales > Paludibacteraceae > Paludibacter. The sequence goes on along the minus strand of JAAFGX010000018.1, from coordinate 22,503 downwards.
AAATAATCTGTACGATAAAGAAGCGGTTTTTCATTCGAAAAAAATATTACTGGTTGATGATGATATGCGAAATTTATTTGCGTTATCCAAAATATTAAAAGAACGCGGAATGGAGATAATAAAAGCAGAAAATGGAAAAAATGCTTTGGAAATGCTGGAGTTGCACCCTAACATTGATCTGGTATTGATGGATATCATGATGCCGGAAATGGACGGTTACGAAGCAATGAAACGAATACGATCGCAGATGAAATTTAAAAAATTACCTCTGATAGCACTCACTGCAAAAGCCATGAAAGATGATAAACAAAAATGTATTGATGCAGGGGCAAATGATTATATTACTAAACCTATTGATGTGGAACGATTGCTATCATTGATGCGGGTATGGTTAAGCAAATAGTATCTGCCAGAAAACGCCAATTTCTGCGTTACGCTCGTCAGAAAAATGCTCATTTACGAAACGTAAACTCCGCTTTTTCTGACTTCGCAAGCCTTGAACTTGACGTTTTCTTATCAGACACAGAGTTTTCTTGCAATCACGAAATAGGGAATAGTTTGATTGCGTCATCCTGAACTGGTTTCACTATCTGAGGGTTGGAATGACCAACATTTAACAATTAATAGACGATGAAAATAATTTTATAAAAATGAAAGCATATAGTCCAGTTAAAATTTTATTGGTTGATGATCTACCGGAAAATTTGTTCGCCTTAGAATTAATTCTTTCTAAGGAACCCTATTTCTGTGTGAGAGCAAATTCCGGCAATGAAGCATTGAAAATTCTACTGCACGAACAAGATTTCGCTATCATATTAATTGACGTGCAAATGCCTGAGATGGATGGTTTTGAAACAGTAGAATTAATTCGCGAAATAGAAACACTTAAACATGTTCCGATTATTTTTTTAACTGCCAGTATGGATAACCTTGCACATGTTTTTAAAGGATATCAGGCTGGTGCAGTCGATTACATGATTAAACCGCTTATTCCGGAAATATTAAAAGCAAAAGTGGCAGTTTTTGTTGATTTATATAAAAAAAACCATGAGTTATTAGTTCAAAAGGAACGAATGAAAGTTCTTTACAGCGATGTTATAGCCCAAAAAATACTTTCGCAATATTCTCTTAGTCTTATAGAAGCAAGCCACGACCCATTATTTGCAATTAGCCCTGAAGGAAAAATTACCGATATAAATAATGCATCAGTAAAAGTAATTGGAGTATCACGTGAGAAATTAATTGACACAGATTTCTTCGATTATTTTACTGACACCCAAAAAGCATGTGAAGTGTATCAGGAAGTTTTTGCAAAAGAATCTGTTGCCGATTCTCCTCTTACACTTAGACACAAAGACGGTAAATTGACTGATGTATTATTCAATGGTTCTGTTTATAAAGATGATAGTGGAAATGTGTTGGGTATTGTAATTGTTGCTAGAGATGTAACTCACCAAAAAAGAATTGAAAAAGAATTGTTAGAGGCGAAAAACTTTGCTGAGTTGGCGACAAGTATTGCTGAAGAAGCAAAAATGAAAGCTGAAAGTGCCACACAAATAGCGGAAGATGCAGTGAAAGCTAAACAGCAATTTTTATCAAACATGAGTCACGAAATAAGAACGCCGATGAATGCCATCATCGGATTTACAAAGGTCGTGTTGAAAACAGATTTGTCGGATAAGCAAAAAGAATACCTTAATGCCATTAAAATATCGGGTGACGCTTTAATAGTTTTAATTAACGATATACTTGATCTGGCCAAGGTTGATGCGGGAAAAATGACGTTTGAACAAAGACCGTTTAAAATGGAGTTATCCATATCGGCAATGCTTCATTTATTTGCGACAAAAGTTCAGGAAAAAAACCTGAAATTAATTACAGAATACGATAACAACATTCCTAAAGTGTTGGTAGGCGACTCGGTGCGTTTACACCAGATTATTTTAAACTTGGTAAGCAATGCTGTAAAATTTACAACAAAAGGAGAAATTACAGTAAGTGTTCATTTATTAGAGGAAAATGAAGATAAAGTAATGGTTGAGTTTTCAGTCACAGATACTGGAATTGGAATACCAGAAAGCAATTTGAAAGCAATTTATGAAAACTTTCAGCAGGCAACCACTGATACTTCACGGTTGTATGGAGGAACAGGATTAGGACTTGCCATTGTAAAACAATTAGTGGAATCGCAGGGTGGAAGTATTCATGTAAAAAGTAAAATAAATGTAGGATCTACTTTTAGCTTTACGCTTAGTTTTTTGAAATCAAAAACTGAAACCAATCCGGATACCTATCGTGAAGAAACAGGACTCGCAGAAACAGAAATTAAAAATATAAAAATATTAGTAGTAGAAGACATGGCACTCAATCAACTGCTGATGAAAACATTATTAGATGATTTCGGATTTGGATACGATATTGCTTCCAACGGAAAAATAGCAATAGAAAAACTGAAAACAGAATCCTACGATATTATTTTAATGGACTTGCAAATGCCCGAGATGAATGGATTTGAAGCTACGGAACACATTCGTAAAAAAATGAACTCTAAAATCCCAATCATAGCTTTAACAGCAGACGTAACAACGGTGGACTTAGCCAAATGCAATGATCTTGGCATGAATGATTATATCTCTAAGCCCATAAACGAAAAATTATTGTACAAGAAAATAGTTGATTTATTAAAAATATACAACGAAGGTGTATAGAATTAAAATGATCAACAATCAATCCAATATATTGAAATATATCTCTTTAAATCGAATAATGTTTCAATGTCCTTAAGTAACTGGTTCGATATTTTTTCCCTGAAGTGTTTCGTGCCGCAAAAAAAGCACCTTTAAACTATAAATAAAGTTTTATCGTTATGGATAGTTGAATGTTCCAAAGCTGCATTTGGCGTTAAAGAAATAAAAGCCTGTAAACCAGAAATAATTTACGAGAATGAAAAGTAAGATGGTGGGTGTATGCCCACCATTCTCTATTTTTAGAGGTCTAAAATGATTACAAACGATTGATAATAAGTAATAATGACACTTCATGTTTCAGATTTGGCTTTGCCATACTTGTTCTTCTTGTAAATATGGATGTTCCGGTGATACTGACCCCTCAATTATTATTATTCAAACATTCATATTTAAACCAATTTTCATTTCTGAAAGCGCCAATCGAAGCCAATCAGAACCGAATAATGTCACTGCTGCTTTAAACTGTATATATCTATAAATAAGGATGTATATTTACCGAAAATCAGAGAATAATAAACCTAATAGTAATTTGAAATGGAAATAGTAAATATTGAAGCCCGCACATTCGAAGCTATAATGACCCGATTTGAGGCATTGGCAAAAAAGATGGATTCTCTCTATAGCGAACAAGACAAAAGGTTGAAAAAATGGTTGGATAATCAGGATGTATGCACGTTCCATATCTGTAAATACGGACGGTTTATATACGATCTTGTTGTGTTTCATTAAACCTTCTATTCCATCTCTCATGTAGAGTGTACGCCATTTCTGAATACTGTCTGCACAGACACCGCTTAATATGGCCGCTTCACGTTTGGATATCCCTGTTGATTCATTTTGTTTGAGAATCAACAATACTCTTAACCTTTGTGAGATGAATGGAGTAGATACTTTTAGAAGATGCTTAATCTCCTTTTCTGTTTCTTTAATGACTATCTGTTTAGGAAGTGCCATGTATATGCATTTATATTATAGTCTAAAAGATCGCGAGGATGCTGACGACCTAATGCCGCTGCGATTTTGCCACCATACAATAATGAAAAAGGAACTACTCTTGCTACATAACTCATTTTAAATTCCTTTTGAACTTTCTTACAAAGTTCCTTTTCTTCGACTTCACCAATGATGCCCCGCTTGATAGCATTAACTTCTATTTTTACGGTTGCTCCACCATATTTACACTGCAATTTCAAAACAGCAGGTTTTGGAACGACTAGAATCCCGGGTATAGGCTTTTCAATCTGCTGTTTTAATGTATTCAAATGATTATTGATTTCTTGTTTACTTTCCTCTCTGTTTTTAATGCGGTCAGAAAACATTGGGGTGTGGAAAATAAACTGCATTGGACACTTGACATGTCCTTTAATGAAGATTATCAAAAAACTAGGACAAAAAACTCAGCACAAAATTTATCCATGCTAAATAAAATCTGCTCTTAATCTTTTGAAAAATGACTCATTTAAGGCAAGCATTAAAGGAAAAAGAAAAGCAGCTGGGTGGGAAAATAGCTATTTGTTAAAACTTATAAAATTTTAATGCGTCAGCCCTGTTTTTTAGTGGGATTATGTCCTTAAATTCAATTCCAATGATATATCTTTGTATTCCTTTGTAAGTAGATATATTATTTTGTGTATCGTTTGTGTAATGTTAGCAAATAAAAAAGGCTTAAACAAATCGCATAAGCCTTCGATTCAAAGGTTTTAATACAAATAAATTCAAAAATAAAACTAATCTCCCGTTAACGTTTAGAGGTCGTAGTTTGTTTCTTGAGAGTTAATAAACGAGTTTCAATAGGATTAGTCTTCAACCTTTTCTTTATAGTGTTAAATATTCAATGAAATATGTACATATACCAATTGGAATTAAAAGTAAGAGATTACGAATGTGACATACAGGGAGTTGTAAATAACTCGGTATATCAAAATTACCTGGAACATACCCGTCATGAGTTTTTAGAAGATAATAATATCAGTTTTGCAGAGTTGCATGACAGAGGTATTGATGCAATGGTTTCCAGTATTGAAATTGCGTATAAAACACCCTTAAAACCTGGCGATAATTTTATTTCAAAACTTTATGTAACCAAAGAAGGTGTTCGTTATATATTTCATCAGGTAATTTATCGCAAGTCGGATAATAAGCTGGCTATTAAAGCTAAAGTACACGCCGTAGTTGTAATTAATGGCAAGTTGGCAACTGCATTACCTGAATTTGATGCACTTGTGTTGCAAAGCGAAGCGAAAACGACTTAAACTATTTCACTATTTCACTTGTTTATGGAATCAAAACCCAAAGCCCATTATCTTTCGTGATATCGTTGGAAACAGGTGAAATGTTTTTAAATTGGATTAAAATTCAAATGATTTAATATCGGGAAGTTAGTAATCAATCCTAATTCCGCATGGCAATTGGGATGTATATTTATTTAATATGAATGAATTTTTAGAAAAAGAAGAGAATATCGTTCGAATGCTGAAAACAGTTTACGATCCGGAAATTCCAGTAAATATTTACGATTTAGGTTTGATTTATCGAATTGATATTGAAGATGATGGTCATTTGACAATTGATATGACATTGACTGCACCCAATTGTCCTGCAGTCGATTTTATTGTGGAAGATGTGCGCATGAAAACCGAAGGTTTATTGGGAGTTACAAGTGTGGATGTGAATATTGTATTCGATCCGCCTTGGGATAAAAGCATGATGAGTGAAGAAGCGCAGTTGGAATTAGGATTCTTGTAAATTTTACCGACTAATAATGATATACTTTATTTCAGATGCTCATTTAGGTTCTCGTGTGATTAAAAATCCACGGGCACATGAGAAAAAACTGGTCGATTGGCTCGAAAGCGTTAGAACCGATGCGACGACAATATATTTGTTAGGTGATATGTTCGACTTTTGGTTCGAATATCGTACAGTTGTCCCCAAAGGCTTTGTGCGATTTCTTGGAAAACTTGCCGAAATGATAGATGACGGTATTGAGATTCATTTCTTCACTGGGAATCACGATATTTGGACTTTTGGTTATCTGGAGGAAGAAATAGGATTGATTGTACATCGTGTACCAATAACAGTGCATCATGGAAATAAAAGCTTTTTTCTAGCACATGGTGATGGTTTGTGCAGGCATGACAAGGGACTTCAGATTATCAGAAGAATTTTTCATAGTAGGATTGCACAAAAAATGTTTCGACTGATACCTCCACAGTTGGGTCAGGAATTTGGCTACAATTGGGCCAAACGCAACCGTGAAAGAATTATGCATCTTGAGAACAACTATCTTGGAGAAGAAAGAGAAGATTTGGTAATTTTTTCAAAGGATTATACAAAAACACACGATGTAGATTTCTTGATTTTCGGTCATCGTCATATATTGCTCGATTTGCAATTGAAAAACCGCGAAAGAGTAATAATTCTTGGTGATTTTGCACATATATTTTCATACGGAGTATTTGATGGAGAAGAATTTCGATTAGAATATGCAGACAACCGAAATACAACTCAGGTAAGGAATGAAAATATAATAGGATTTTAAACTGAAAAACACGAAAAATACTGCATCCTACAATTTGGATGTATTATTCATGTAAACAAATTTGTATTTGTATTCTTTCTCCGGCTTAATCTACTGTTTTTATTTATTTATCGATTTAAAAGCCAGTGCAAACATTTTCATTTGTTTTATCATTGCTAATAAACCATTCGAACGGGTAGGAGAAAGGTGTTCTTTCAATCCTATTGCATCAATAAAATATAGTTCAGTATTTAGAATTTCGTCGGGTGTATGACCTGATAAAACTTGAATTAACAACGAAACTATTCCTTTTACAAGTACTGCATCACTTTCACCCTGATAAGTTATAATTCCATTATTCATTTCCGCATTCAGCCAGACACGACTTTGGCAACCTTCAATTATATTTTGAGGAACCTTGTGTTTTTCAGCCAATGGTTCAAGGGAATTTCCCAAATCAATAAGCAGTGAGTATTTATCCATCCAGTCATCGAACATGCTGAATTCATTAATAATATTATCTTGTAATTCGTTGATAGTCATTGAGTAATTGATTTGTAAAATGTTAAATGTTATTATATTGATATTGTTGATATTTAATAATTTAAAAAATTGTAAAGTGATGAGTATATAAAATCGAATCCTTAAACCTCCAGAAAACGAGTATTCAGTTAACTTTCAACTTTACAAACTTTATAAACTTTATAAACTCTTATAAACTTTATAAACTCTTATGATAACATTGCCACCACTCGTTTGAGAGCGGTCACAAAAAGATCTATTTCTTCTTTTGTGTTGTAAAATGCAAACGAAGCACGAACAGTTCCTGGAATTTTCAACGAGTCCATTAATGGTTGTGCGCAATGATGTCCGGTACGAACTGCTATGCCCAGTTTATCTAGCAACATGCCTATATCGTAAGGATGAATTTTCCCTACCAAAAAGGAAATTACAGAGCTTTTTTCATTGGCCGTGCCAATTATGCGCATTCCCTCAATTTCCAACAAACGTTCAGTTCCATAGCTCAGCAATTCATGTTCATGAGCAGCAATGTTTTCCAGTCCGATATTTTGAACATAACGCAATGCTTCGGCTAAACCTGTGGAACCAATATAATCGGGAGTACCGGCCTCGAATTTGAAGGGTAGTACATTATAAGTTGTTTTTTCGAAAGTAACGGTTTGAATCATTTCACCGCCACCCTGATAAGGAGGCATTTTGTTTAACCATATATCTTTTCCGTAAAGTACACCAATGCCTGTAGGACCGTATATTTTATGAGCCGAAAAAACATAAAAATCAACATCCAAATCTTCAACATCAACCGGAATATGTGGAACGGCTTGTGCACCATCTATCAAAACCGGAATATCTTTTTCATGTGCCAGTCGAATCATTTCCTTCACCGGATTCACAGTTCCTAACACGTTTGAAAGATGAGCAACCGAAACTATCCGGGTGCGATCATTCAGCAACGATTTGTACACTTCAAGATCAAGCTCGCCATTTTCATTCATAGGAATGACCTGCAATTTCAAGTCTTTTCGCTCGCAAAGCATTTGCCACGGAACAATATTGGAATGATGTTCCAATACTGAAATTACAATTTCGTCACCTGCTTTACAAAATGCTTCTCCAAATGAAAATGCCACTAAATTGATGGCTTCGGTAGTACCGCGGGTAAAAATAATTTCTTCCCGTTTTCCGGCATGAAGAAATTCAGCAACAGTGGTTCGTGCTGCTTCATGTTCTTCTGTGGCTTTCTGACTCAGATAATGCACGCCTCTGTGAATGTTTGCATTGTAACGATAGTAACCCTGTTCTATTTTTTCGACTACACAGCGTGGTTTCTGAGAAGTGGCACCATTATCAAAATATATAAGATCTTTATTGTATATTTTTTCTGTAAGAATTGGAAAATCAGCCCTTATTTGATGTAATTGTTCTTTGTTCATGTCATTGAAACTCATTTGATGTCATATTGTTCTGCAAAAGTACAGTTTTTTTATAAATTTTCTACTCCTGCCTACCATCAACTTCATCGAGAATGAATCGATTTTCTTTAATTCAATAAATTTTAACCGCTTTTCAGATAGCAATTGTGAATAAATGATGTACTTTTGTACGACTTTTCCCCAAATATGCTCTACTGTTAATTTTAAGTGTTGTTATGAATAAAACAATCTTCACAAAATTTGCACCGCACATTGCTGCTGTTCTTCTTTTTATCGTTATTGCTTTCATGTATTTCACTCCTGTTTTGGAAGGAAAACAACTGCTTGGTCACGACACCGAAAGTTGGATGTGCATGGCAAAAGAGACCGTTGACTACAATGCCACACATGACGATGTTGCATTGTGGACAAATTCCATGTTTGGGGGTATGCCTACTTATCAGATTTCAACAAAGCAACCTTACAATGTTATAAAATATGTGGAACAGGTGTTGGCAGTATTCCCAAATACAGTTTTTAATTTAATTCTCTATTTAATTGGTTTTTATATTTTATTGCTTGCTTTTCGGGTTAATCCATGGCTGGCTATAGTTGGTGCTATTGCTTTTTCGTTTGCATCATATAATTTCATTATCATTGCTGCCGGTCATAATTCTAAAGCAATAACAATTGCTTATATGGCTCCGTTAATAGGAAGTGTTATTCTATCGTTTCGAGGCAAGAGATTGATAGGAAGCTTGCTCACTGCTTTTTTTCTTAGCCTGGCCATTCGAGCAAATCATGTTCAGATACTGTATTATACATTAATTATATTGCTTATTTTTGCTGTAGTAGAATTAATTTACAGTGTCAAAAATAAGGAAATTACAGCTTTTCTAAAAACTACTGGATTGTTGATTGCGGGAGCCATAATTGCCATTGGGATGAATGCCACCTCGTTGCTCACAACCTATGAGTATGGAAAATATACCATGCGCGGTGAATCGAATGGGCTGACTACTGATGCTCAAAACTCTCAGCATGGCTTGAATAAGGACTATATTACTCAATGGAGTTATGGTGTGGATGAAACCATGACATTATTGATACCCGATTTTAAAGGTGGTGCAAGTGGCGGAAAATTAGATGAAACTAGTGAAACTGGAAAAAAACTTCAATCATTGGGAGTTCCCAATGTAAAGAAGATGCTGAATGATATGCCTTTACCACTTTATTGGGGAACACAACCTGGTACTTCCGGACCAGTATATATTGGAGCTATCATTTGTTTCTTGTTTGTATTAGGATTATTCTTGGTAGACAGACGTACAAAATGGTGGTTACTGCCAATGATTGCGTTGACATTGATGCTTTCGTGGGGAAGGAATTTTATGTGGCTTACCGACATTTTTATAGATTATGTACCACTTTATAATAAATTTCGAACCGTTTCCATGACATTAGTGGCTACAGGTTTTGGAATTACTTTGTTGGCAATTCTGGCATTGAAAGAAGTTTTCAATCCCAAAATCGATAAACAAAAACTGATTCGTCCAACACTAATTAGTGCGGCAATTGTTGGAGGTTTGTCCTTATTATTTGCTCTTATTCCTTCTTTGTCTGGTAATTTTATTTCACCCAACGATGCTGCGCAATTTAAAGGTGATTATGCTTTTCTGAACGAAACCCTGCCGCTTGACCGTGCAGCTATGTTGCGTGCAGATGCATTTAGATCGCTGATGTTTGTTATTATGGCTGCGGGATTAATTTGGTTGTATGCCAAAAATCTATTAAAGATAAATGTAGCATATGTGCTTTTTGCTGTACTTATTCTGTCCGATTTGGTTCCTGTTGCAAAACGTTATTTGAACAATGATAATTTCCAGCGCAAACGCAAATTCGAAAATCTTATTCAGCCTAGTGCTGCTGATAAAATGATTCTGGAGGATAAATCGCAATACCGTGTGTTGGATGCAACTTCTGATATATTTCAGGATGCAAAACCTTCTTATTTTCATAAAAATATTGGTGGTTATCATGCTGCCAAAATGCGTCGTTATCAGGAACTGATTAACATGCAAATAACCGGAGAAATAGGTCAACTGTTTGCTGGATTTGGACGAGCAACTACTTTCGATCAAATAGCACCTACTTTAGATTCATTAGGTGTATTGAATATGTTGAACATGAAGTATCTGATATATAATAAAGATGCTGCTCCTCTGATGAATCCTTATGCCAATGGAAATGCCTGGTTTATTCAAAATATCCGTGTGGCAGCCGATGCTGATGAAGAAATGCGATTGGTGGGCGAAATCAATACTAAAAAGGAACTTGTAATTGATAAATCATTTGTGGCAATTCTACCTACACAACTTTCTGTGGATAGTACGGCAAGTATTGTTTTGGCTAAATATGCTCCTAACCACTTGATTTATAACTTTAATTCCAAAGTTGATCAGGTAGCTGTATTTTCAGAAATATATTACGATAAAGGCTGGAATGCTTATATTAAAGGTCAAAAAGTGCCTTATGTACGTGCTGATTACTTATTACGAGCCATGCCACTTAAAGCCGGAACGTATGAAATAGAATTTCGTTTTGAACCAACATTGTACAGTTTGGGAAATACCATTGCTCTTATTTCTTCCATATTGCTTATATTGAGTTTAATAGTGGTTGGATTTTTTCAATGGAAAAAAAACAAAACAACAGTAAAAGTATAAATTAAAAATATGCAGTATGAGAAAAGAAAAAACGAAGATGAGTAAACACCCTTTCGCCAATATCCATTTTACATCAACGTTCAGCATGTCGTTGGTTTTGTTTTTGGTAGGTATGGTGAGTTTATTGCTTTTTGTAGCAAGTGACATGAGTCGGTATGTGAAAGAAAACATCAATTTATCTATTATTCTCGACGATCAGGCAGGAACTCAATCGGCCAAAAGGATAGAAAAATACTTGTTGGCTTCCCCTTTTGCAAAATCGGTTGATTTTGTATCGAAAGAAGAAGCACTTGAAGATCACATTGCCAGCTTGGGTGAAGATCCACAGAAATTCCTGGGTTATAATCCACTTATGGCTTCGCTAGAAGTGAAATTAAATGCAGAATATGCCAACACTGACAGTGTAATGATGATAGAATCAAAACTAAAAAAGTTTGAACATATCAATCGGGTATCGTATCAAAAAGACATGGTGACTCTGGTAAATGAAAATATCAGAAAGATAAGTATGATTTTATTAGGTTTGGCAGTTGTGTTGTTGTTTATTTCGGTGGCACTTATCAATAACACCATACGATTAACCGTTTATTCAAATCGCTTTTTGATAAATACAATGAAACTCGTGGGAGCAACCCGTTGGTTTATCCGCCGGCCGTACATTGGACGGAGTATGCTGAATGGTTTATTGGCAGCAATTATTTCAATTCTGTTTCTTGTTGGAATGGTGTATTATATTCAGACAGAATTTGGATTGCAAGGAATGATGATTCAACCCATGACAGCTTTTTTTGTTGGATTAATAGTTGTATTGCTAGGAGTCATTCTCACAGCTATTTCTTCGTATTTTGCAGTCGGAAGGTTCTTGAAAATGAGTTCGAATGATATGTACTTTATATAGTCGGAAGTTGGTAGTAAGAAGTAAGTAGTAAGAAGTAAGTAGTAAGAAGTTGGTAGTAAGTAGTAAGTAGTAAGAAGTAAGTAGTAAGAAGTAAGAAGTTGGTAGTAAGAAGTTGGTAGTAAGAATTTTTGATAGTAAGCAATTTAATTATTGCAATACCACTCACGATATATCTAAAGAAACATTAAAACATAAACACATAATTAAAAAAATGGAAGAAAATAAACGTTTTACCCTTGGAAAAATCAATTTGATATTGATCGCAGTAGGTTTTATCATTATCGTATTGGGTTTTATTCTTATGTCAGGTTCAACCACTCATACCGATTTCAATCCGGATATTTTCAGTACCCGTAGAATTACTGTTGGTCCTATGACCTCGTTTTTTGGTTTCTTGTTCATTATTTTTGCTATTCTTTATAAACCAAAAGCAAAATAGGTATGAGTATTTTGCATACTATTATTATTGCTATTGTAGAGGGAATAACTGAATTCTTGCCTGTTTCTTCAACGGGACACATGATTATTGCTCAAAAATTATTAGCAATAGAAAGCACTGAATTTGTCAAAGCATTTACGGTTAATATTCAATTTGGAGCTATTCTTTCCGTTGTAGTGCTTTACTGGAAACGGTTTTTTCAAACCTGGGATTTTTATTGGAAATTATTAATTGCATTTTTGCCGGCAGCCGTTATTGGCTTTTTAGCAAGCGATTTTATCGATAACCTGCTCGAAAGTGTGTTGGTTGTTGCCATTATGTTGGTGCTGGGTGGTGTTTTCATGTTATTTGTAGATAAGTGGTTTAATAACCCCAATGAAGATCAAAGAATGGATTGGAAACGTTCATTGAAAATTGGTTTTTTTCAATGCATTGCTATGATTCCGGGTGTTTCGCGTTCCATGGCTACAATTGTTGGTGGAATGACAACGAAACTGTCGCGCAAGAATGCAGCTGAATTTTCGTTTTTCCTGGCTGTTCCCACAATGGCTGCTGCATCAGGTTATAAGCTTTTGAAACTCATTATGGATCCTGCTTCGGCCACCATGTTGTCGGATAATTTGATGACTTTATTAATTGGAAACATAGTGGCTTTTTTAGTAGCGATGGCTGCCATCAAGTTCTTTATCGGTTTTCTAACCAAATATGGTTTCAAAGCATTTGGGTATTATCGTATTGTGGTGGGCATAGCCATTTTGGTCTTGTTGTTATTGGGTGTTGATTTAAGTGTTATGTAGAGATGCATTGAAAAGCATCTTGTTTCTAATACACAGCGTGTGTATTAATAAAAATAAAAAATGGATTTCATAAAAGGAGAAGTGTTGCATGTTGCAAAACCGTTGAATTGGACATCGTTCAATTTAGTAAGTAAAATAAGGTGGAAGTTGCAAAAAACACTACAGATTAAAAAGTTGAAAGTGGGCCATGCAGGAACATTGGATCCTTTGGCTACGGGTGTACTGATAATTTGCACCGGAAAAGCAACCAAACAAATTGAAACTTTTCAATATCAAACTAAAGAATATATAGCTACGTTGGAGTTGGGAGCAACTACACCGTCATTCGACTTGGAATTACCCATTGACGGTACTTATCCAACCGAACATATCACCCGCGAAATGGTGGACGAAATGATTCCACGCTTTTTGGGTGAAATCTGGCAAGTTCCACCCGCATATTCTGCTGTGAAGGTAGATGGAAAGCGAGCTTATGATTATGCACGTGATGGACAGGAAGTTGAACTTAAATCGAAGTTGTTGGTTATAGATGAGATTGAGGTGTTGGATTTTACCCTTCCGGCACTTAAAATCAGGGTAGTATGCAGTAAAGGAACTTATATTAGAGCACTGGCGCGCGATATTGGTTTAGCGTTAGGAAGTGGAGCACATTTAATTGGATTGGAAAGAACCAGAATTGGTGAAGTGCGGTTAGAAAATTGCTGGAAAATTGATGATTTGATAGAATTTCTGGAAAAAGAAGATCTCTGACCACTTTGAGTGAAATAAGAGGTAGAATTTTCAAATGTTTTTGATACGAATAATAATAAGTATATATAATACCTGATTTTAAGTCCCCATAAGTGGCTTTAGGATCATTAATAAACAATAGAATATGAAGTTATCTAAGTTTAAATTCAAGTTACCTGACGAATTAATTGCACAATATCCGTCAAAACATCGCGATGAATCACGGTTAATGGTTTTACATCGCAAAACCGGAGAAATTGAACATCGCACTTTTAAAGATGTTCTTGAATATTTCAACGAACATGATTTGTTTGTATTCAATGATACAAAGGTTTTTCCAGCTCGTTTGTACGGTAACAAAGAAAAAACCGGTGCGCAAATAGAAGTGTTTTTATTGCGTGAGCTGAACCACGAGATGCGTCTTTGGGATGTATTAGTAGAACCTGCACGAAAAATACGTATTGGTAACAAATTGTATTTTGGCGAAGATGACTCTATTGTGGCCGAAGTAATTGATAATACTACATCACGTGGTCGTACCTTGCGTTTCCTTTTCGATGGAACACATGAGGAATTTAAAAAAGGACTATATGCTTTGGGTGAAACCCCGCTTCCAAAGAATATTGCTCGTCCTGTAGAAGCAGAAGATGCTGACCGTTTCCAAACTATTTTTGCAAATCACGAAGGCGCTGTTTCTGCACCTGCAGCGGGTTTGCACTTTAGTCGTGAACTGATGAAACGCATGGAAATTAAAGGATTGGAAAAAACGTTTATTACTTCGCACATGAGTTTAGGAAACTTCCGCGAAATTGATGTGGAAGACCTCACCAAGCATAAAATGGATTCGGAGCAAATGATTGTTACCCCGGAAACTGCTAAAAAGGTGAACAAAGCCCACGATGAAAACCGCAGCATCTGCGCTGTGGGAGTAACAGCGATGCGTGCTCTGGAGACAGTTGTTGGCACTGAAGGTAAAATTAAACCTTATGAAGGTTGGACCAATAAATTTATTTTTCCTCCATACGATTTCACCGTTGCTAATGCACTTATTACAAATTTCCATTTGCCATATTCTACCCTTATCATGCTCACTGCTGCTTTTGGCGACTACGATGTGATAATGAAAGCTTACGAATTGGCTATAAAAGAAGGTTATAAATTTGGTGTATATGGCGATGCCATGTTGATTCTCTAAAAAACTTTTAATTATTGATATTAATAATACCGGCTGAACATCTTCATTGATGTTCAGCCGGTATTATTTTATAAAGTAAATGAATATTGAAACTTATACCGATTGCAGAAATAATTCAGTCCAATGTCGACCCTGCCTGCCGCAGGCAAGTGCGTCTAATGGAACATCCAGTGTAACGGGATTGTACTGTTTATTTCTCCTGTATACGGGATCTCCGCTTTGCTACGATATGCCTTCCGCAAGCGGAATCTCGAAATACTCAATCGGCATTATACCAAAGTTGACTATGGGCTGAAATAAAAATTCATTTGGTATTACAAGTCGTGTTGTTTGGGATTGGAAATTTGTGGTGCGTATATTTATGATCATTAACTAGTGTTATGTTAAGTGAAAATTGTCTGTTATAATCCTACAATCCCGTTTAAACGGGTTAGTCGCATTACGAGAATTAAGTGTCAAAACAGTCTTAACATAACACTAGCTATCAGAATAATGTAATGAAGGGTCGGTAATGGCCCATATAATTACATGACTGAAAGCAATGATAAAATTGTAATTGCTTCCGGTTGAATTAGTAACAACTTGTGAAAATCTTTCAAAATTGCTTCCATATTTTTAAGCTATCTTTTAAAATATATTCGTTGTGAATTATTGGTTTTACTATTTATTTTTTCCTATCCGGCTTATAAAGAAAATAATGAGGGCAATAATTATTACCACAAGAAGTATCCCAAATCCCATTCCAGCTTTGAAGATTCCGCCAATTACTTGACAACCTGATAATGTTGTAAGCAACGCCAATGATAATACGATGATGAGTGTTTGCTTTTTCATTTTACGGTTGTGTTGAAATTTAATTAGTGACTTTATTTTCTCATTTCATTTTTGACTTCCCCTACTTTTTCTTTTCCTTCAGCATATAAATCTTCTGCTTCGTTTTTTGCATCATTAATTTCTTCACTTGCCGAAGAAATTAAATCTTCGAATTTACTTCTTAGATCTTCCCAAAAGTCTTCGCCTTTGCGAGATATTTGCTGACGTGAAACTGAACCTTTTTCGGGTGCAAATAATAAACCTAAAGCGACTCCTACGGCGGCACCAGCTAAAACTCCTAATAATACTTTTCCTGTACTCATAATTTTGGTTTTTAAATTGTTAATAACTGAATAATTAAAGGGGTCATCTACCCCGTATCAATCTTAGAATAATGGCTATAATAGCGATAACAAGTAGTAAGTGAATAATAGAACCTGCGCTGTAGGCAAAAAATCCAATTGCCCAGAATATAATTAGAATTACAGCTATAATATAAAGTAAGTTGCTCATAATGTTTTGTTTTAATAGGTTTTTTTTATATTTGATGAATTTGAATTCAGATGAGAAAATCTCATGGCTTTTTAGTAGTCTTCTTTTTCATATCATCTTCATCGTCTGTCATTTTCATTGAAGAAGCTTTTTTTTAGCTTTTGTTGTCACCTTCATTATGATGGCTGCTTGCATGTTGTTCTTGACTTGCAAAATGTTTTTCATCCATTTTGTCGTTTTGTTCGTTTTTCATTTTTCCTTTTCGTTTTTCATTTTTCATTTATTTTATTTGTTTATAATATATGAGAATTTCAATAAAGACAAAATTACTTTGTTTAAATACAAACGTGTTACATCATTCTTATAAAATGTTGTAAGATTTACGTTTTCTTGATTTAATGTGTTGAATTTAATATCAGTGAGAAAGTTATCTACTTAAGTAGTTACAAGTATTTAGTTACAAGTTACAAGACTTATTCACTGTTAGTTAATCACAAAAAAAACATATCAATAATAACATTGATACTTTTTTTATAAATCAGATGAACGGTTAAAACAATAATTTTCTAAAAATGGATGATTTGTATGATTCAGAGAATGTAAAATTGCATCCCTGGCCATAACACTGTAGGTGATTCCATTCCCTCCAAATCCCAGAATGTAATGTTCATTTGTCAACTGATTAGGGCGTCCAAAATAAGGTAGACCATCATCGGTTTCGCCAAATGTTCCTGCCCAAATATAGTCCGCCTTAAAAGGTATATCAGGAAAGTATTTGTGAAATTTTTTTGTTAAATAATTCTGTTTCCTTGATAAAAATGAATCTCGTTTTTTAGCATTTTTGAAATTTTCGTCGCAGCCGCCTATAATAATACGACCTTCAGAAGTTGTTCTGAAATAGAAATAGGGAACAGAATTATCCCAATAAATATGGTTTTTAAAAGCATTGGGTAATTCCTCAAAAGCTTCACTTGCTGATGCATAAGTACTTTGAAGATTTACAAAATTTTTCTCTCGCAGTGTATTTACGCTTTCGTAACCGGTGCAATGAATGATGTGATTGGCTTGAATTGAAATTTCATCCTGAGTTTTAGCTGTAAATTTATCATTTTCATTTATAATTTTCCGAATTTCAGTATGATCAAAAATTTGCATTCCTTTTTCGGAACAGTATTCTAATAAATCATAGGCAAGTTTGTAAGGATCAACTATAGCTCCTGATGCTGATTCAATTCCGGCATACGCATCTAATCCCATTTTTTTTAATGCATCCTTACCGAGCCAACTAACTTTAAATCCATATTTTTTTCTCGCATTAAATTCTTCTTCCAGATCCTTAATTCCCTTTCGGGTAGGCGTAAAATAAATGCTTTTTTTAAATTCAAAAGGACAATTGCTTTTTATATCATCAATTATCTTTTTAAGGTCAAAAATTGCTTTTTCACAATTTCTATAACTGGATACTGCACAATTAAGTCCTCGTTGTTCAATGAGTTTATACAATGGAACATCAATTTCATACTGAAGCATCCCAGTGCTGGCTGCACTACTTCCATTGCAAACATTACGTTTGTCGACCAAAACAACATTTTTGCCTTCCTGCAACAATTTGTGGGCAATTAAAGCACCGGTAATTCCTCCACCAATCACCAAAATATCGGTTGTTAAGGATTTATCCAACGAAGGATAACTTTTTACAAAAGCATTTTTGATTAACCAGTAAGGTTCATTCGATCGTAAATCCATGTTGAATATTTTTTATTATATTCTACTTTATTAAATTAGAATAATAAGTGAAAAATCAGAGTTGAAAGTAAACAAACATCTCTTTTAAGGGCATATCCGTCAAGCTAAGGAAATCCCAATTTTGTAAATGCTTAGTCTTCGGGCTCCCGCCTTGCGGGATAAATTGCAGCCCGATATATCCTAGCCCAAGGCAACGCCTTGGGAAATGATGAAAAAACAATTTGCGCCTTGAAAAGGCAATATAAAATAAAATGACTATCCGCTTTTGTACCCAATGGGGTTGCATTTCTACCCAAGGCGTTGTCCTTTCAGGACGTTGCCATTGGGCTAGAATATGTCAGGCTTTCAGCCTTTTAAAACCATAACACTGAAGGTGATTCCATTCCCTCCAAATCCTAGAATGTAATGTTCATTTGTTAACTGATTAGGGCAAAATAAGGTACACCATCAATCGGCTTCGCCAATTGTCCCTGCCCAAATATAGTCGGCTTTAAAAGGTATATCCGGAAAGTATTTTTGTAATTGTTTTATGTTTTACTTGTTTCATTATTTTTCAGATTGAAATACCATATGCTTTTTAGTGCAAAAATGTTTAGTGATAGCCTCAATATAAACGGATTACAAGCTCGCCTACCTATTTCGTTGGTCACTGTGAGAAGGTTGGAAAATCACAGTGTTCTTGATGCCCGTTGCGCCAACCTGACATATACTGAAGCCGCACTAAACTAAATTTATTTTTTTCAGAATGCTTAATCATTTTTATCAAACTCTATTTTGTCTCCGCTAACTATTTTATCCGCTGGTTTTTTAAGTGGTAATGTAAAATAAAAAGATGAACCTTCGCCCTCTATACTTTCTACCCATATTTCACCGCCATTTTTTTCCAGGAAGCCCTTTACTAAAAGCAATCCAATACCTGCTCCTTTATTTTCTTTTCGTGCAATTGCAAGTGAATTAATTTGCGGGGTAAAAAGTTTGTCCTGCATTTCTTTGGACATACCTATTCCAGTGTCCTTAATCTCCACAATCATTTTACCCTCACTTTTTTTCGCTTTAACCGTAATCTTTCCTCCTTTAAGGGAATGTTTTATTGCATTTGAAACGATGTTTTGGAGTACCGAGAGCAACATTTTTCCATCAGCGAAAACATTTGTATTTTCTTCAATTTCGTGATGGAGGTTTATTGTGTTTATAGAAGCGGCATCCTTTAGAGTATCAAAGACTTTTTTGACATATTCAGAAAGTTCAATTTTTGTGGGGGTAAATGTATCCGAAGCGTATTTAATTCTAGCCCATTCCACCAAATAGTCTAACATTTTTAACTCATCGATTGATGCTTTATGTAAATGCTCAAGCAGTTCTTTCGCTAAAGCAGGTTTTATTGTCTCAATATTTGATCTCAGGTAATCGGTCCCTTGAATAATGCCAGCTAATGGACTTCTTAAATCGTGAGAAAGTATGGCAAGGATACTCTCTTTGTGGGTGTTCAGTTCTTCAAGGTCTTTTATATACTTTTTAATGGCTTCCTCTGATGATCTTCTATCAGTTAAGTCTCGTAGGATTTTGACAAACCCTAGCAGTTCTCCATCTACTCCTGTAAGCGGAAAAACTAAACCATACGCATAAAAAGTGCTTCCGTCTTTACGAATGTGCCATCGATTGTCTACTGCTTTTCCCACTTTTATTGCTGTGTCAATTTCCCTTTTCGGAACTCCCTCTTTTTTATCTTCATCTGTAAAAATTATATCAAAAGGTTCCCCAATGACTTCTTCTGTTTCATAACCGAATATTTTTTCTGAGCCTGAACTCCAACTGTTTATTGTAAAATCTTTATTGAGTGTAAAAATTGAATAATCAAGTAAACTATCTATGATCTGGCTATAAAATTCTGATGTAGGGACATATTTATTTTTCAGAACTTTAGCAGTAGGCTGTTCATTTTTCATAATATTGACTGTATTAATTATTAAATTTTCGATTATAAAAATCGATAATTTTTAGCAGGCAGGTGTTACACAATTGTTCATTTAAGTTACATCATTCACATGTCTGTATATTGGTATCATCAAACAGAAATCAACAATGCGTTCGGTACATTATATACCGATCGCGATAGTTGATAGCAGCCCCCTAATTATCTCCGTTTGGACGCTGAACGTTGGTTCCCCCGACCTTCCGTCCTTCGGACACCTTCTCCAACCTCACCCCAACCCTCTCCATTTGGAGAGGGAGAAAAAAGAGAAGGGCAACGGAACAAAGTATTTGAGGATATTAAGAGTGCTATTAATGGATTTAGTGAAAATTGAACTAATATAAACTCAAAAGATTTAATTGCTTGTAAATTTTTGATAGTTAGGAGTCAAATTTGAGATTAAGATTTGGCATTAGCTAATTCTTTCAATATTGTTTCTCGTTTCCAAAATCTGTGTTGCGCTACCGCCTTCACAAAATCAGAGTTTGATGCATCAATTAAAACTCCATCATCATTCTGTTTATCTGGATTCAGAGCTAGAATTTTCATCAACCATTCAGCACCATCCCCTTCAGTAGCAATTGTTTTACAATGTTTGTAGGCTTCTTCTATAAACTCTTTTGCTTTAGGTTGTGTCTTGAATGTATCAATGCTTTTTTTACCCGATGCTATAAAAACAGCGTCGTATAATACGGATGCGGCGGTTAATAGACTTTCATCCACTTTTACCCTTTGTCCATTTGCAGTTAATATTTTACCCAAATGAACAGAAATAATTTTCGTCGTTGATCCTTGTTCTTTTAATGTATTCAGCATTTTATTGAGAGAATCATCATCCACACCATCAGTAGCTAATACAGCTATTTGTCGTGTTTTTATGGTGTCTTTTACCGTATTTTCCATACTCACTGCCGGTGAACTTGCAACATCAGGATCAGCTTCAATCGATTGATAACTCTTCGGATCAGCATCGGCAGGATAACTGTGATTGGCAATAGCATCGGGTACGGGAACATCGAAACCTAAACCAGTGGCTACACGACCGGCAAGTGATGTATCGATTTTCGAAAGCAATCCAACTACCCTTTTTCTTATTTCTTCTAATTTTACTTTTCCCAATTCAAATCGGAATGCATCCACAATGTGGTTTTTCTCCGTTTCGCTCATGCTATTATAAAACATGGCTGGTTGGCTGTAATGATCCATAAAGCTTTTGCTTCTGGAGCGAATTTTAGTTGCATCTATCCTTTCATGGTAAGATACAAATCCACCTTCCGAAGCTTTCGCTTGATGCGGATGTCCTTCACCTATGGAGTTTGGGTGATAACTTGACTGACCAGGAACAATGGTTTGACGCATGAATCCATCGCGCTGATTGTTATGCACCGGAGCAACGGGTCGATTAATTGGTATTTCGTGGAAGTTAGGTCCACCAAGTCGAATTAATTGTGTGTCGGTGTATGAAAACAATCTGCCTTGTAACAGTGGATCGTTCGAAAAGTCGATTCCTGAAACGACATGTCCCGGATGAAATGCAACTTGTTCGGTTTCGGCAAAAAAGTTGTCGGGATTCCGATTCAAGGTCATGCGGCCAACAATTTTTACAGGCACCAGTTCTTCGGGAATGAGTTTTGTTGGATCAAGTAAATCAAATTTAAATTTGTGTTCGTCTTCTTCTTCAACAATTTGCACCCCAAAATCCCATTCTGCTGGTTGTCCGTTTTCGATGGCTTCCCACAAATCGCGACGGTGAAAATCGGAATCTTTACCGGATATTTTTTGCGCCTCGTCCCATAACACCGAATGTACACCAAGAAGTGGTTTCCAGTGGAATCTGACAAAAACCGACTTGTTTTCTTCGTTTACAAAACGATAGGTGTGAATGCCAAAACCCTCCATCATTCTTAAACTACGGGGAATTGCCCTATCGCTCATTAGCCACATTACGTTATGTAACGTTTCAGGCGTTAGCGACACGAAATCCCAGAAAGTATCGTGAGCGGATGCAGCCTGTGGCATTTCATTGTTTGGTTCCGGTTTCACAGCGTGAATTAAATCGGGGAATTTAAGTGCATCTTGTATAAAAAATATGGGCATGTTGTTTCCCACTAAATCGTAGTTGCCTTCTTCGGTATAAAATTTTACGGCAAAACCTCGTACGTCACGTGCCAAATCAGTTGAACCCCTTGAACCTGCTACAGTACTGAAACGTGCAAACACAGGAGTTCGCTTACCGACCTCTTGAAGAAAGTCAGCTTTGGTATATTCCGACAATGATTCCGTAAGTTCAAAATAACCGTGTGCTCCGCTTCCACGGGCATGTACAATTCTCTCAGGGATGCGTTCGTGGTCGAAATGGGTAATTTTTTCCCGTAAATGGAAGTCTTCCAGTAAAGTAGGTCCACGGTCACCGGCTTTCAATGAGTTTTGATCGTCATTAATGCGCAGGCCTTGGTTAGTTGTCATAAATTCGCCATCATTATCAATTGTATTGC
>JAAFGX010000017.1 GCA_010365115.1 Paludibacter sp. | reverse complement strand
TAAGCCTTCCGCAAGCGGAATTTGCAATCGGCATTAACAACAGTAGACATTTAAAACAGATTGGACTGTTTTAAATGTACAGTTGGTATTATATCAAATAGTATAGATTATTTCTCTATTTTCCTAGCGTTTCTGGTCTTAAGTTTTTTCACTTCATCTTCCAAATCTTCTATTTCCTTTTCTTGGCTATTGATAGTTTTAAGCAATTCATTCAATTCTTCATTTTCAATAGTGGTAGGATACTGAGCATCCACGCGCTCCAGAAAATCGGCCAATACATTCATATAATTCATAAATGCATCGTACGATGATTCAAAATTCGAACCCCAGGCATCTTTATGGCTCATATAACGGAAATGGTCGCTCGACTGAAGGATCAGCCAATCGCGTAACAAGGGTTTATCAGCACACATCCGAACTCTCTCACCTACTGCATAAAGTTTTGCAAATGCTTCATTTTGAAGATCATTTCCTGTCCATGGAGTTAGATCCTTGTCATTACCAACCCAGCTCATGGGATAAGTTACTGATAATGGTCCGGCTGATTCGCTCTTTTTTGCTAACTCAGAAGGAAGAATGAAATTCATTTTCTGTTCAATGGCATGATAAGGAAGTGCTTTAAAAAAATCAAAAATTCCCGTATAGGCCGGTTGAACAATTCCGAGTGCTTCATAACCCATTCCAATAGTAATTGCATTATCATTTTCGGGGAAGGCTCCCACCCACTGAATAAAATTTTCGGCAGTAAGTGATAATCCTGAAAATCGGAAAGCAATATCATCACTAAGTTTATGGTTTCTGACCAATAGTTTTAATTTTGGGATATACGAATGATTATAAACATAATTGGGACTTTTCCATCCCAAAACATGTTTAGCTTCATCAATCATCATCGTTTTATATCCCATTTTAGAGACAATTTCGCCAATTTCATCAGAATAGATAAGCTCCGAATTGAAAAATGCAGTTGGGCGCTTACCAAACAACGCTTCAGTTTTATCAGCATGCATTTTCACCTGTAGTTCGAATTCGTTGACATCGAAAACCGACGAAAGGGAATGAGCATAAGGCTCAACAAGGAATTCTACACTCCCAGTTTTTGCCAATTCCTTGAAACTATCAATAACTTCTGGAGCATAATGTTCCAGTTGTTCCAATGCTATGCCGGAAATAGAAAATGCGCATTTGAACTTTCCGTTCGAACTGCGAATCATTTCTGCAATAGTTTTATTAGCTGGCAAATAGGACTGCTCAACCGAATACCTGATTCGCTCTTCTGTTTGAAAATCATCATAGTAATAATGATCCTGGCCAATTTCAAAAAACCGGTAACGTTTCAAACGTATTGGTTGATGAATCTGGAAATAAAAACAAATGTTTTTCATATATCTATTTAATTTGTTACTAGTTACTATTTGAAATGCTGTGGAAAATTGAATATTTTATAGTTTGAAATATATATTTAAAATCTTGTTTTACAAGAAACTAACTATTATAAAACAACAACTCTTTACATCACACTATCATAAATAGATCTCACTTTCAATCCCGCATCCTGCCATTTAATATTATTTACTTCATCAAGTCCTAGCTTGCTAAGACTCTCGAACATAGCAGGATTCTTAACAATAGCATATATAGCATCGGCCATAGCATCAATGTCCCAATAATCGGTTTTTATTGCATGAGTCAGAATTTCGGCACAACCCGATTGCTTTGAAATAATGGAAGGTGTGCCCACCTGCATAGCCTCCAAAGGTGAAATTCCGAATGGTTCGGATACAGAAGGCATGATATACACATCACTTTCTGCTAGCATTTCATGCACCTGCCGCCCTTTGAGAAAACCGGTAAAATGGAAACGATCTGTAATATTGCGTTTTGCAGCTAGGTCAATCATTGCTGTCATCATATCGCCACTGCCTGCCATTACAAAACGTACATCTTTTGTTTTTTGCAACACTCTGTATGCTGCTTCCACAAAGTATTCGGGACCTTTTTGCATTGTAATTCTACCTAAAAATGTAACCACTTTTTCTTTCCGGGGCGTTTTTGTAAACGATTCCACATCAGGCAATGGTTCTACTGCATTGTGAACTGTAGTTACTTTTCGCGGATCTTGATGGTATTTTTCGATTACAATTTTTCGAGTCAGATCACTTACTGTCATAATGTGATCCGCAGCATCCATTCCACGTTTTTCAATTCCATATACCGTAGGGTTAACCTGACCGCGGCTTCGATCGAAATCGGTTGCATGTACATGAATAACCAACGGTTTACCTGATATTTGTTTTGCAAAAACTCCTGCAGGATAAGTAAGCCAATCGTGGGAATGAATAATATCGAAATCCATTTGATGCGCCAAAACACTGGCAACAGCTTCGTAATTGGATATTTCTTCGATCAAATTATCGGGATATCGACCTGAGAAATCAATACATCCCAAATCATTGGTATAAATTCGATTGAAATTATATTTAATTCCATTTCTCAATCTAAAATACTCATCCGGATGCATCATATTTCCAATCCTGTGATTTACATGATCCCAATCATTTTCTTTCCAAACAACCGGAACGTTGCAGGCTCCAACAATTTTAAGAAAACTTTGATCTTCATCTCCATGCGGCTTGGGAATAATAAAGGTTATTTCCATGTCATCTTGCAAAGACATACCTTTCGTAAGACCATAACTGGCAGTACCCAACCCTCCCAAAATATGAGGCGGAAATTCCCAACCAAACATTAATGCCTTCATATTCTATTCTTTATCGTATTTTTTCAACATATCCAACACTCTCAAAACTTCAGCCACGCTCATGGCAAATGACATTCCTCCATGACCTTTGAAAGGTGGATTACCATCAAACAATTCGGGTAAAGTCCCTATACATTGTTCATTCATTTCCGCTTCAAAACCTATCAACATTCTTTCAATAAACGATTTACCACTTTGCTTATAAACCCGCAAGTAAGCCCTTGCAAATGCTCCAAAAGTAAATGGCCAAACCGGTCCATTATGATAGTTCCTGTCACGTTCCAATTGCCCGCCCACATAACTTGGTCTGTAAAAACCACTTTTAGGACTTAACGTCCGTAACCCTTTAGGAGTGAGTAATTCCCGAGTACAAATATCCAGTACTGATTTTTGCTGCATTTTGTCGAGTGGCGAAAAAGGCAATGCTACAGCCTGAATCATATTAGGACGAACTTCTACATCGTTATAATTTCCATCAACATAATCGTACAAATAAGTTCCATTCCAAAAAACACTCACAAAAGCTTCGCGGGCAATTTCTGCCTGATAATCGAGGAGATCTGCTGAATGTTCATCCCCTACTTCGCGAGTAAGGGTCGATACAAATTTTAATGCATTATACCACAACGCATTGATTTCGACAACATAACCAGTACGAGGAGTTATAGGCCAACCATTTTCAAGTGCATTCATCCATGTTGCAGGTTTATCAGTTCCATTAACATACAACAAGCCATTGTTATGCAGGAATAAGTTAGGATGGTTTTGTTTCCGAATAAATGCAATAATTTCTGTAGCTAAATGTTGGTAACGCATTGCGGCTTCGTTGAGGGAAGTCGCAAATGCATATTGCTGTATTGTCCACAAAAACCAAAGCAAAACATCCGGATCGTCAATTGCTTCTAATTTGAACCCGGTACGTTCACCTTCCATAAACCGCTGTAGTTCGGGTATAGCAGTTTGCATTATGGCATCGAAGTAATCCATACGATCTATGGAAAGCGTACAACCGGGAAGTGCCACAAACTGGTCGCGAGCGCGCGCTCCAAACCATGGATATCCAGCTAACAAATAGGTCTTATCATCTTCGCGTTTATAAAACTGTTGAGCTGAGTTTTTCAAACACGAAAACATATCTGTCCTTGAATTTCTTGATTTTAATTCTTCATCCCATAGTATTTTTAATTTTCGAGGTGATATTTCAGAAATACCGGCAGAAAAAATAATGGATTCGTCTTTTTTTAAGGGCATTTCAAAATATCCAGGAACCAATAGATCTTCTTTAAATTCATATCCTCTTTCCTGTTCTTTATAGTATTCGATATTCTTATACCAATCGGGCTGATGATTGTACGTTACTTTTTTTGAAAACTGCATGCATAACAGTGGATAATTATCGTATAGTCGCATAGAAATTCCATCTTGAATCTCATTGTACGAAGTGTCTGCCAAATCATTTTGTTTTGTCAGTTTATTTACATTTCTAAAAGCCAAAAAAGGTTTGAAACGAATAATAGTTGGAGAATGAGCTTCTAAGAGAGTATATTTTATCAATACTCTGGGTTCAAATGAAACCAATAATTTTTCTTTTGAAAGTATTACTCCACCAACTCTGTAAATAGTTCTGGAAATCACTTCACAATCAAATTGCCGAATGTACTTATGTCCTTGCGGGCTGTAATTGCTTCCTTCGAACTTATGTATTCCCAGGTTAAATTCCGCACCATGTTGTATAACAGTTTCATCCAGTGATGAAAGTAATACGTGATTGGAATTATCAATTTCGGGCAGCGGCATAACCAATTGACCGTGATATTTACGGGTATTACAGTCAATAATGGTAGTGCTATTATAAGTTCCTGCCCTGTTTGTACGAATCATCTCTTTTGTAAGCGATTTATCCAGATTAATTAGCAAAGTCTTGTCAAAATTAAGGTAACTCATAAAAAAAATTTAAAATATATTACTTTAAACACATCAGAATTAAAATCAATCATAGTAAGAGCAATATTAACTCTGATCTATAACAAAGTTTAATAAATTTCTATTTCGACTGCAATATAAAAAATAAATACGAAATAGAAAAGTTCTTTTTTTGTAAAAATTGAGAAGTAATTACAAACAAACACAATTCACAAAGATTAACTATTTGATAATAGGTGATTTAAATTATGTTTTATCGTCTTCTTTTATAATAGTATATTTTTTATTTTTCAAAAATATACTATTTATTTAAATTATACGTTAACTTACCGAAGTTTTTATAACTTTGCATAGAAAAGAAAACTTTACAATGCCATTTAATTCAAATCCCTCATATCAAAAACGTCATTTTTATTATGCTATTTTTATCCCCTTTGCAATTGGGATATTGATGATATTGAGTTTTATAGTAGAAAAAGGTATGAATTGGGATTTTCATACTGCGGGAATTTTTCCACGCAGATTTGAAAGTCTTCCCGGCATTTTCAGTATCATTTTTGTACATGCAGATTGGAGTCACATTGTAAATAATATAATATCTTTTGTAATTCTTGGCAGTTTATTATACTATTTCTACAACGAGATAGCCAACAGGATTTTATTGATATCATACGTTTTAAGTGGAATTATCCTTTGGACTATTGGTAGAGAAAACTGGCATATAGGAGCAAGTGGATTGGTGTATTCGTTGGCTTTTTTTCTTTTTTTTAGTGGAATTATTAGAAAACATGTTCCGTTGATTGCCATTTCGTTGGCCGTATCATTTGTTTACGGCAGCATGGTTTGGCATATTTTCCCGTGGCAAACACATGATCCTATTTCATGGGAAGGTCATTTATCGGGAGGTATAGTTGGTCTATTATTGTCAATTTGGTATAAAAATAGCGGCCCACAAAAGCCAATTGTGATATGGGATGAAGAAGAGGAAATTGATATTAATTCGTATAATGAAGAAGAACTATCTGAAATCTAATACATTGCAACTACAATAGAATTAAATAAAATATAATTTAAAAAAACATAATATGGAAGAGAACAACTCTAAAGAAATTAATCTACTGCAACTTATTGCGCTTGTTTTTGGATGGTTTAAGAAAACAGGCAACAGACTAATCCATTTTTTTGTAGAAATGTTACGCATTAGTTTCAGACACAAAATTTCACTTATTATTTTAGTTGTGATTTGTGTTGCCATAGGACAATACATGGCTCGTAAATCCGTTAGAACTTACAACGCAGATGCAATGGTAATGATCTATGGAAGTGATGCTCAAACTGTAAAGGAAGTATCGAAACAACTAGAGAATTCATTATCATCAAACAAATTAATATCATTAGCTACAAAGCTTTCGTTACCGGATAGTATTGCAAAGAATATTGCAAGCATAAACTCTTATTATGTTATCGATTATATGAGAGATAGCGTTGCCGACAAAATTGATTTCAAAAAAAACCATTCACTTACCGACACCGTCAATGTTAGGATGCGTGATAGGATTTATCTCCGAATGCAAATTAAAAGCATAGCCCAAGTCCCTCAGGTCCAGACTGCATTGTTAAACTTTTTCAACAACAACAATGTATTAAAATCACAATTTGGTGTTAAGAAAAATGAATATATACAGCAAATACGACTTTGCGATTTAGAATTAAAACGCATAGACAGCCTAGCCAGCATTTCCTATTTTAAAGAGAATGAAAAACAATTGCGCTTTGATAATAATAGATTGTTGATTGGTGAACAACACAAACAACTTTTTTATGGGGAATTGTTGCGATTACAGGAAATTAAATCGGTAGCTGAATTTAAATTATCAAACTATAATCAACCCATCGAAATCCCTGCAAGTTTCGTTGTAAATCCAGTTCCACTGAACGGAAGAGTTAAATATGGAGTATATGGCATCATTATTGGATATTTTCTAGCTTTATTTCTTGCATTAATAACAGAAAATTATAAGAAAACATTAAAATTTTTGAACAGCTAATTAAGCTACAAGTTATTTCATAAGATATTGATAATTAATTGGGTTTGCAAGTTATTGCAAACCCTTTTCTATTTTAAAATAAACCTATAACAAATCTACTGAATAAAAAAAACGAACAAAAATAGAATTGTGAATGTTTATAAAATTGTAACAATTTAAAATTACAAATATTTTCATTAATCAATATTGCAAACTATACTTATGTGAACAATATGAAAAATCGATTCAAATACAACCAATCTTTATAATTGATTATTATGATAAAAAAAATATTCGGAGCATTTTTGATTTTATTATTTATAAGTCCACTTCTTATGTTTTTTCTTTGGGCGTTTACTCCTAAAAAAAAAATAAACGTATTAATTCTGGACAAAACAGTACTCACTTCGAGAGGGCAGGAACATATTTCGTTTAGTTGGATTTTAAAACACGATAATTATGTTCACTCAAAAAAAGGTGCATATAAAAGCGATACCGATTACTTTGGATTTTTTCCCAATGATAGTGGTGCATACAAAATAAAAGATTTTAATCAACAGTCCATAAGTTCGCTCGATTCACTGGCAAATACTTACGACATGGTTTATTACACCGACCTATATGGGATTTACGAAGGTGAATGGCACGAACAATACCCCGAAGTAGATAAAATAAACGGAGTTGATAATTCGTTGGAGCATACCCGTAAAATTTATGGAGGAATGACATCTAGCGAACTTTATTTGCTAAAAAAAATGAAGGTACAACGAAAACTTATACTTACAGAGTTTAATCTTATCGCTTCGCCTACAACCACTGAAGTAAAAAGCGATTTCGAAAATGAATTTAATATGAAATGGTCGGGATGGGTTGGAAGATATTATGAAACCCTGGACACAACAGTTAATAAAGAATTGCCTAGGTGGATGAAAAAAAATTATTTAGATCAACATCAAAACATCTGGCCTTATAAAAAATCTGGAATTGTATTTGTCAGGAGTGATGACAGAATTGAAATTTTAGAAGATAGTACTCATCTAAGTTATGACTTGCCTGTAATCTATACCTCAGAAAAATACATGAGAAAATACGGATTACCTTCAGAAATGAAATTTCCATTTTGGTTCGATATTATTAGTACTGAAAAAGAGAATGATATAGTATCGAAATACAAATTAAGCCCTAATTCCACCGGTAGAAAATTGCTCAAAGAGTATGGAATACCTGAGATTTTCCCTGCTGTGATTGAACACGACAGCACAGATTATAAATTCCATTATTTTGCTGGTGATTTTTGTGACAGTCCTATTGGTTTAAATTCAGCTAAATTCAAATGGATAGAAGTATTCAGTGGATTTTCGTATAGAAATGATGCTCAGGAACGAATCAGTTTCTTCTGGGACTATTACCGACCAATGGTTCGCAGAATTATGAGAGATTACTATAAAAATGACCTCCAGAAAAAATAATACTGATTTTGCATTGTATAAAAGAAAGGAGAACATGGAATTTCTCCTTTCTTTATGAATTTACCAATTGTATTATCTTAAATCGCAATTCCTGAGTTCGATTGAGAAGTGACGATTTTAGATATTTTTCACACCTTAATTTTGCAAGGAATTTTTTGGTTCTGCTATTCCATGATATTGCAAACTTTCCCAGAAAGTATTGAAACATAAAAAATACGAAAACCAACCACCACGACAAACCTGTGAACGTTGAAAATAAAATGGTTTGCAAGACATAAAAAAATGGAAATGTGATAAGTCCCAAGCCATAATGCAACGAACAAAAAAATCCGGAGTATTGAGTTTTAAATAAGTATTTTCGAAGAAAAACAGGGGTGAAAAAAGGAAGAAAATTTAAAATAAAACCAGAAATAAATAAAATTGAAGTTATAAAAAGACAGCAAAATTCAAGAATCAAAGATAATGGCTTATAAGGCGCATTCTCCAAAATAGGAGTTTTCAAATTCATTTTCTTTAATAGGGTATTGTACTCTTTGCACATCGTATCCAGCAAAAGGATTGTTTCCGGTTCGTTTCTTTCAATATCAATTAACCTTTCGGCTATACGTTGTTGTGCAACAAAAAGTGAAACAGTAGATTCAGTTTGTTTTGTTTTTTTTTGAAAGGTGCGATTTGTGACTTCTGTAGCCGTTTCATAGCAATCGTAATAAGTTTCTGTGGCTAAATTAACGGTAAGATTGGATAAATCATTTTTGAGCCGGTTTCGAATTTCGTTGGTTGCCTTTACCGGATTTTCAATAAATTCGGTCATATAATCTGAAACCTCTATGGGCTTGCCAAAACTGAGAATAATGTGTTTTTGCGATTTTGTAAAATCACCATAATCAATTCCAACAGGTATTATTTTTACATACGGATTTATTCCATGATTTTCCTGAGCCGTAAATGCAATCCTGAATATGCCCTTAAGAAGCGGTCTAATCTGACGTTTCTCACCTTGATTACCTTCGGGCATTATGCCAAGCGGTTTTTTATGCTGAAGAACATTCACACATTTTGTGAAAACATCATTATTTTTTTCCAGGTTTTCTATTCCGTCGCGCATACGAAATGCGGGCATCATTTTACAAAACCGAAGAAATTTAGCTACCGTTTTATTCTTAAAAATGTCGGCACGCGCCAAAAATACAATCGGTAAATCTTCGGGGGCTGCCACATGTATGGCGAGTGCATCTATCAATGCGTTGTTATGATTTGGGGCGAAAATCACAGGAACATCGGCAGGGATATTTTCCTTGCCAATTACAATAAACTCACTAAAAAAACGCCTGAGCGTAAAATGAACGTATTTTTTTACAAGACTAAAAGAAAAAGTGGATTCGTAAATTTCGGACATTATAATTTTAATTGAATGCAATATTTAAATTCAGATAATTATTCGGGATTTTTCCTTGACCAATAAGCAGCTACCGATAAGCCCGAAATAATATGCCAGATACCCCACCAGGCAGTAATAAAAAGCATTCCGCCCAACGCCAAATCGTGTGGAAATATTTTGGCATTAAAAAGCAATACTAAACCAAGCCCTGAATTCTGGATTCCGGTTTCAATAGTGATTGTTCGACGGTCGCGATTCGGCACTTTGAAAATTGAAGCTATTGAATATCCTGTTGAGAAAGCTAATAAATTATGTATCAGGACAATAAAAAAGACATAATAAATGTGTTTCAAAAATAATTGTAAATTATTTGCAAATGCTAAACCAACCATTGCCAGAAAGAAGATGATGGAGAGGTATTGAATAGGTTTTTTCAACTTATCTGTGATTTTTGGAAAATATCTTGCAAAAAGAATTCCAATAATCAATGGAATTCCTAATAAAATAAAAACCGTTTGAAACATCTGTGCATTATCAATTTCCAATGGTTGCAGAATAGAGCCGGAAGTTCGATTACTAATAAAATTCATATACATACTTCCCCAAAATGCAAAGTTGAAAGGAGTGGTAATTGTTGCCAATAATGTAGTTGAAGCAGTAAGACCAATGGAAAGTTCGGTATTTGCTTTTGACAAGGATGACATAAAATTAGAGATATTACCGCCCGGACAAGCGGCCACTAATATCATTCCCATTGCCACTGTGGGAGTTATAAATTTATTAAGGACAACAACCAGAATAAATGTTACGAGTGGTAGAAAAAAAACCTGCGAAGTTAGCCCAATAATAGTTGATCTTGGATCTTTTATGAGTTCTTTGAACTGATTTGGTTTAATTCCTAATGCAACTCCAAACATAATAAAACCGAGAATAATATTAATAATATGCATTCCTGATGCAGAGAAATTGATACGAATTGGATCTAGTTGCAGTAGGGATTCATACATATTTATTTTATTTTAATATTTTTAAGCTACAAATATATAAAATTAATCCCTTCAAGAAATACAAATCTGAAATATTTAGTCGATTTTTTATTATAAAAGGCTATTTTTCTTTACTTTTGCGCTTCAACAAAATAAATATAAACTTAAGTTTCTGTGTTATGAAAAAATGTATAATAATGATTTTAGCAACAGTGATGATTCTTTCAGAATCGTGTGCAAAAAAAAATGTACTGTCACCAACGGTAAGTTTTGAAACAAATTATGGAAAAATAATTGTAAAATTATATCCCGAAACTCCCAAACATAGAGATAATTTTATGAAGTTGGTAAATAATGGCTTTTATGATGGTGTATTATTTCATCGCGTGATTGCCGACTTTATGATACAAGCGGGCGATCCCGAATCTAAAAAAGCAATGCCGGGAGCCATGTTAGGCTCGGGTGATGTTGGTTATACTATTCCTGCTGAATTCGCATATCCACAGTATTATCATAAGCGTGGAGCATTAGCAGCCGCCCGGCAAGGTGATATGACTAACCCAAAAAAAGCTTCGTCAGGCTGTCAGTTTTACATTATTCAGGGGCGTGTCTTTTCTGAGGAGGAACTGAATGTGATGGAAAAAAACAACGGACTTAAATTTGAAGCTAAACTGTTTCAGGAAAAACTAAAAACAAAACAAAATGAATTAAAAAAATATCGTCAAGATCGGAATCTTATAAAATCAGACAGCTTACAAAACTCCATTTTAGAAGAAGTTCGATCAGAAATAGCAAAAAATCCAACATACAAATTTACGGAACAACAACGTATTGATTACAAAACGCTGGGTGGAACACCACACCTCGATGGAGAATATACTGTTTTCGGCGAAGTGATTGAAGGGTTGGATATTGTAGAAAAAATTTCAAAAACAAAAACAGGACGAAATGACAGACCTATGAAGGATATAAAAGTCATAAAAGCAAAATGGATAAACTAATATGGCTATGGTTTTTAAATCAGAACAGGCTGTCTCAAGAATGGGACAGCCTGTTTCTTACTATATTGTTATATTTACTTTGCTTTAATCGCAGCTACAATTTTCGCTTCCAATTCTGCTGATAATTCAGGATTATCTTTAATCAAGGCTTTCGAAGCATCACGTCCCTGAGCCAGTTTGGTTTCTCCGTAACTAAACCATGAACCGCTTTTTTTGATTATTCCATATTCCACGCCCAAGTCAAGAATTTCACCTGTTTTTGAAATTCCTTCACCGTACATGATATCAAATTCTGCTTTGCGGAATGGCGGTGCAACTTTATTTTTCACTACTTTCACACGGGTTTGGTTTCCAACCGCTTCATCGCCGTCTTTCAACTGACCGATACGACGTATATCCAAACGAATAGAAGCATAGAATTTCAATGCATTTCCACCGGTTGTAGTTTCAGGATTTCCGAACATAACACCGATTTTTTCACGTAATTGGTTAATGAAAATACAAGTTGTATTAGTTTTATTGATGTTGGCAGTCAGTTTACGCAAAGCTTGCGACATTAAACGAGCTTGCAATCCCATTTTAGAATCACCCATATCGCCTTCCAACTCAGCTTTTGGAGTTAAAGCTGCAACCGAGTCAATCACCACAATATCAACAGCAGACGAACGAATCAACTGATCGGCAACTTCCAACGCTTGCTCACCATTATCGGGTTGTGAGATCAATAATTCTTCTATATTTACACCCAATTTTTCGGCATAAAAACGGTCGAACGCATGTTCTGCATCTATAAATGCAGCTATACCGCCAGCCTTTTGTGCTTCGGCAATGGCATGAATAGCCAAAGTTGTTTTACCCGACGATTCTGGGCCGAAAATTTCAATTACACGTCCACGAGGATATCCACCCACTCCCAATGCCACGTTCAAACCTATTGAACCACTTGAAATAAATGAAATATCTTCCACTTTGGTGTCACCCATACGCATGATGGTTCCTTTTCCGTGGTCTTTATCAATTTTGTCCATTGCCAGTTGCAATGCTTTCAGTTTATCAGAAGTCGGGAATTTCAACTCCTCAGCTGTTGTTTTTGCCATGATTATTTTTCTATTTTTATTTGTTCATTAATAATTTCTTCAATTTTTCCAATAAATTTCTTTGAAATGGGAAAAAGTTCTTTTACAGTTGTTTCATCGAAATCAAAAAAATCATTGTAATCTCCTTTGTGTCTCTTTTCGAACATATTCGTAAAATGCCTCGCTAAAATCTTGTCAATTTTTCTGGTTTTCACTAACAATTGTCCAAATTGTCGCCTCACACCCGCATGAGTTGAAGCATCGATATTCTGACTTGCCAATAATGCACAAACAGAATAAAAACAAGCATAATACATTCTGTTTATTGCTGTATTCCAAAAACTATTTTCGATCAACACTTCAACTTCTTCGATAGTTTCTTTCGCCTTTGAATTCTATATTTAGCGTAATCGTCAGATTTATACTCGGTCATAACAGCCGTCCTTCACGCATTACGTTTTTATAAAATGGAGTAATTTTATATTTCGAATTCCATTCTTTTTCTGAATAAACCATTGGACTGATTATTTGACCAGATTCAAATTCAAAATCGTAAAGACTATTAGTAATTTCTTTTTCAATATCAGACGTAATTTTGTCTCTATTCAATAATATCAATAAATCCCAATCGGAATCTTTTCGGGCATTCCCTTTTGCTCTGGAGCCGTATAAATAGATTTTTGCTGTTGAATCTTTTTCAATAACTAATCTTTTTATGATATTCAATATATCTTCCTTTTTTTTCAGAACAAGTACAAAAATCGTTTCACAAAGATAAAAATATTTATTCCAATAATGAGTTTTTTCGAAAAAGAATTATCATGTCTTGTGTTTTGATAAATAATAATTATCTACTTCAACACCTCCAGTTTTGCAAATTTCAATAACAGCGACTTTACTCCTTTTTCGCCAAAGTCAATTTCGGCCTTTTCATTTCCGTTGACCAGACTTGTTTCCAACACTTTTCCAATGCCGAATAATGCATGTTTTACAAAAACTCCAGTTGGTATTGTTGCATTTTCAACGAGAAATTTATCACCAGCACTACTTCCTACTTTCACCAACCGTTTTGGATTTTGAGGAAGTACATTTTCTCTGATTATAGGTTTCGAAAATGTGGGTTGAAAGCGCTTCCGTTCAACTTCCATATCATTATCCCAATCGCTGATTCGGGCTTGTTTGGGTTTAGCTTCAACCGGCATTTCCAGATATTGTTCATCAATGTCTTTTATAAACCTACTTGGATTTGAAAAATTAGTTTTTCCGTTTTTGAAACGAGACTTGGCGTAACTAATAAAACAACGTTCCTCGGCGCGGGTGATGGCCACATAAAACAATCTGCGTTCTTCCTCCAGTTCACGTTCGTTTTGCGAGAAAGGTGATGGGAAAAGCTCTTCTTCCATTCCCACAATAAACACAGCTTTAAATTCCAATCCTTTGGCTGCATGAACGGTCATCAAAGTTATTTTATCTTTGTCGGTATCTTTGTCGGTATCCTGATCGGTGAGTAGCGAAACTTCTGATAAAAAATCGGGTAACAGTGCAATCGGTTCACCATCTGCAATTTTTATGTCGCAAAACTCATGAATCGCTTTCAATAACTCCTGCACGTTATCCTGCCGACTCATGCTTTCGGGAGAATGATCGCCGTAAGTATCGCTGATTACGCCCGAAACTTTAATAATGCTGTTAGCCAAATCATAAGCACTTTGTATCGTTACCTGCTCAGCAAAAACGTCAATCATGCTGCGAAATTGTGCCAATTTATTTGCCGTACCTGCATTTACAGGCAAGTTATATTTCAACATATCGGTAAGCACTTCCCACGCACTTACAGCATGAAGTTGACTGCATTCAATAAGTTTATTCACCGTTGTATCGCCAATGCCTCTAGCCGGATAATTTATTATTCGTTTCAACGCCTCTTCATCGTTCGGGTTGCAAACCAACCGGCAATAGGCAATTACATCTTTAATTTCTTTGCGTTGATAAAATGACAAGCCACCATAAATCCGGTACGGAATAGTTTGCTTACGCAATGCTTCTTCCATAACGCGCGATTGAGAATTGGTTCGGTAAAGAATGGCAATGTCCTGATAACGATAATTGTTTTCCGAACGCAAATCGGAAATATTGTTTGCCACCACAAATCCTTCTTCAAAATCGGTAAAAACACTTAACAATTTAATCTGATTTCCGGTTTCTTTTTCTGAAAAAACTGTTTTCTTTATTTGTTGTGAGTTTTTATCAATCAAGCTATTGGCTGCATTTACAATGGTTTGTGTGGAACGATAGTTTTGTTCCAGTTTGAAAACCTGAGCATGTTGGTAAGAACTTTTAAATTTCAGAATGTTGTCGATATTGGCTCCACGAAACGAATAAATGCTTTGTGCATCGTCGCCCACCACACAAATTTTCTCGTGTTGTTCTGCCAGTTTTTTTACAATTAGGTATTGCGCAAAATTTGTGTCCTGATATTCATCCACCAGAATAAAACCAAATCGTTGTTGATAATTCTGCAACACATCGGGATGATTGCGGAAAAGAACATTGGTTTGCAACAACAAATCATCAAAATCCATGGCATCTGCTTGTTTACAGCGGTTGCAGTAAATTTTGTATATATCGCTCATCAAAGGAATTTTAGATGATACGTCAGCTTTCATTAAATCAGAATTTGCCAAATAGGCATCTGGTGTAATCAGGTTGTTTTTGGCATACGAAATGCGCGATTGTACAAAACCATGCTTGTATACTTTATCGTCTAATTTTAATTCCTTTACAATGGATTTCACCAAACTTTTTGAGTCGGCAGAATCATAAATAGTAAAGTTTTTTGAATAACCAATCAATTCGGCTTCTGATCGCAGTATTCTCGAAAAAACTGAGTGAAAAGTCCCCATCCAAAGGTATCGAGCCGTTTTTTCACCCACCATCATAGCAATACGCTCTTTCATCTCACGCGCTGCTTTGTTGGTAAATGTCAGAGCAAGAATAGATGACGGCGCCATACCAGTTTTAAGCAGATAAGCAATTTTATAGGTCAATACGCGGGTTTTTCCCGAACCGGCACCGGCAATAACCAATGAAGCACCATCGGTATATTGAACTGCCTTTCGTTGACTTTCGTTGAGTTCCTTTAAAAATTCTAATTCCATGTATACAATTTAAACTACATCCCTAAAAAAATCGTTGTCTTTATAATAAGTCATTAATAAATACCTGATTTTTTTTGGATATTATTATTTGAATACAAAAATACTAATTAGATTTGGTTGCAGCTAAAATAGTTATCAACAACTTGAAGTTTGACAAAAAGAAGTAACTTTGTATTCTGATTTATTTGAGTCAACTCAACTAAAAAAAACATTAAAAAAAGTTCAACCCACAATAAAACGAAATGCAAGAATTTAGCAAATGGATATTAAAAATGCTTGGTTGGAAAACCATTATAACAGTTCCCGAACCCCCGAAAAGCATAATTTGTATTGCACCGCACACCAGTAACTGGGATTTTTTAATCGGAAAATTATATTATTCCGCATTGGGTCGCAAATCATCGTTTTTGATGAAGAAATCATGGTTCTTTTTTCCACTGGGTTACTTACTTCGAGCAACAGGGGGCATACCAGTTGATCGCTCTAAACGCACTTCGGTAACCGACCAGATGGCAGAAGAGTTCAATCAACATGATAAACTTCATTTGGCCATTACGCCCGAAGGCACCCGAAAACTGGTAAAAAAATGGAAAATGGGATTTTATCACATTGCCGTGAAAGCTAATATTCCTATTCAATTAGCTTATTTTGATTATGTAAAAAAAGAAATGGGAATAAAAGAAGTCTTTTATCCAACGGGTAACGAACAGGAAGATTTGGAAAAAATTCAGACATATTATAAAGACGTAAATGCCAGATTTCCTGAAAGATTCAACCTTTCGAAAGAAAACTCAACTAAGGTATAATAATAAACTTTATGCGCATTACACTATTTCAGGACGAAATATTTTGGGCCGACAAAGCTGCAAACCTACAAAAAGTAGGTAAGCAAATTGCTTTGGTAGATGACCAAACCGACTTGATAGTATTGCCCGAAATGTTCACTACCGGATTTTGTACCAATCGGCTTGAATTGGCAGAAACAATGGAAGGCGAAACGGTACAAACACTCAAATATTGGGCAGTGAAATATCAACTTGCAATAACAGGAAGTTTTATAGCCTTGGATAATGAAAAGGTTTACAACCGTGCCTTTTTTGTTTTCCCAACTGGTGAAATGGTAACCACAGACAAGCGTCATTTGTTTTCAGTTGGAGGTGAACATAGTTATTTTACGGCCGGCGATAAGCGCATGATTGTAAATTATTGTGGGTTTAATATTTGTGTTTTGGTATGTTACGATTTGCGATTCCCAGTATGGTCGCGGAACGTAAATAACGAATACGATTTGCTGATATATGTCGCCAACTTCCCTCAACGCCGGATTGCCGATTGGGATATTTTGCTAAAAGCACGTGCCATTGAAAACCAAACCTACGTTTGTGGAGTGAATAGGATTGGCACAGACAATTTAGGAATTGAATACAACGGACATTCCGCTTTGCTTGATTTTAAAGCAACTCCCCTACTCTCTTTTCTCACCAACGAATCAACTATTCAAACTAAAGAGATTTTTTTAGAGCCATTACAACAATACAGAAATAAATTTGCCGTATGGCGAGACGCTGATGAGTTTGAAATAAAGTAAAACTACCTATAAATTATAGTGAGCGGCAAATGGGACTCGAACCCACGACCTTTAGCTTGGGAAGCTAAAGCTCTACCAACTGAGCTACTGCCGCAAAATGTTTATAAATTATTCCGAACTGCAAATTTAGTAGTTATAATCTAAAAAAAATCAGGAATTGAAGTTTCATTTTCAATTCCCGATTTAAATTTATTGTAGTTGAAACTTGGTTGTTAGATTTTTACCATCCCTGCAAAACCCATAAATGCCATTGCTAATAAACCAGCTGTAAGCAATGCGGCAGGTGTTCCCTCCATGCCTTTGGGTAATTTCGACATATTAAGTTGTTCTCTAATTCCAGCAAACAGTATTAATGCAAGACCAAAACCTACGGCTGTGGAAATAGCAAACACAACGCTTTCTACTAAATCGAAATCTTTTTTAACAACAATTAAAGCAACTCCCAAAATAGCACAGTTTGTGGTAATTAGTGGAAGAAATACGCCCAATGCCTGATATAAAGAAGGAGAAATCTTTTTGAGAATAATTTCAACCAATTGCACTAATGCTGCAATTACAAGGATGAAAGTAATGGTTTGAAGGTATCCAATTTCAAAAGGATCCAATATCGATTTCTGAATGATATAGGTGATTACAGTTGCAATGGTCATTACAAATGCAACTGCACCGCTCATGCCTAATGCTGTTTCTATTTTTTTTGAAACACCTAAAAAGGGGCAAATTCCTAGGAATTGTGCCAGTACGATATTATTTACAAAAACTGCACTGATAAAAATTAAAATATAACTCATAGTATTATTCTGTTTTGCGTTTCGTGTTCAATGTTTTGCGTTTTGCGTTTTGCGTTTTGCGTTTAGCGTTTTGAGCTATTAATTATGAATTATGCATTAATAATTGATAATTGATAATTAACAATTATCATCTAGGCTTTTTTCAATTTATTCATTATGGCAATAAGATAACCCAGAGCTATAAATGCTCCCGGTGCTAAAACAAATATCAACATTCCGTAATTTTCAGGAAAAATTGTCAAACCGAAAACTTTTCCTGTTCCTAATAATTCGCGAATCAATCCCAACAAGGTTAAGGCGAAAGTAAAACCTAATCCCATACCAAGTCCATCGAGTAATGAATCGAAAACTGAATTTTTAGATGCAAACGCCTCAGCACGACCCAAAACAATACAGTTTACTACAATTAATGGAATAAAAATACCCAAACTTTCATAAAGAGCAGGAACATAAGCCTCCATTGCCATTTGAACAACACTTACAAAAGTAGCTATAACAACAACATAAGCCGGAATTCGGACCTGATCGGGAATTATATTTTTCAATAATGATATAGCAATATTTGATCCTACCAATACAAATAAAGTTGCCAAACCCATTCCCATACCGTTTTCGGCAGATGAAGTAGTTGCCAATGTGGGACACATTCCCAAAATCAGAACAAATATTGGATTTTCAGTAATAAGACCATTCATTATGATCTTCATTTTCGATTTTTTCATTGTACTTTACTTTTCAATTTTTTGTAGTAACAACCATTGAATAATTCTTTTTCTATTTATTTTTGAGGGGGAATATTTGCCAAATGAGCAACATAGGCATTTTGTATTGCACCCAGAAATGCTTTTGAACTAATAGTAGCTGCAGTAATTGCATCTACATTTTTTACGTTCATTTCAGTTACGCTGGGATCCATTCCTTTGATATTTTGTTTACCTTTTTGAGTTTTGAACCAGACTCCCATTTTTGCGCCCAAGCCAGGAGTTTCGTTTTGTTCCAACACAAAATAATCAATAATTTTCCCGGCTTTATCAAAACCGACTATGATACCAACACGTCCACTATACCCTCTCACAGTAATTGTTTCAACAGCAGTTCCTAAAAATTCATTCTTTTCATTGTATGCTCTGTAAGCCCTAGTCGATTCTAAACCTTCTGTTTTTACAACAGGTTCCGCATCGATATGATCATAAGGAGGTAATACATTTTTAATAGCATTTTGTTGCTTCGCAATTTTTGCCATTACAATGGGTTCTTTTGTAAGCGTATAAACCGATCCAATTGCCAATGCAGCAAACATTGTAATGCCCGAAAGCACCAACACCATATTTCTAAAATTTGATTCTAACCTTGCCATTCTGTTAACTACTTATTATTTAATTTTATTACTTCGCCAAATCGTTTTGGTTTAACGTAAGTATTTATTAATGGAGTAAATGCGTTCATAATTAAAATTGCAAATGAAATACCTTCGGGATAAACCGGTGAAATACGAATAATTACGGTAATAATCCCTATTCCAACTCCATAAATCAGCATTCCGTTTTTTGTCATTGGGGAAGTCACAAAATCCGTTGCCATATATATTGCGCCCAACAATAAACCCCCTGATAAAATGTAATCGAGCGGAGAAACTATATAACTTTGTGGTGCGGCTAAATGCAAAATATAAATAAACAATGCAACTGTAGCGATTATGCTGACAGGAATATGCCATGTAATTACTTTTTTATACAACAAATATGCAAACCCGAGTAACAAAGCAAAACCTGAAACTTCACCCAAAGAACCTCCGATATTTCCATCAAACAAATGTAAAGTTTCTGGTTGTACACCAAAATTCATATTACGCAAGGTTGTTGGTGCAGTAATCGCATCCAGATAATGCATACTAAATGGGTCTGGAACAGGCCAACTGGTCATAGCCACAGGAAAAGAAATAAGTAAAAAAACTCTGGCAACCAGAGCCGGATTAAATGGATTATTTCCTAAACCGCCAAAGCTCATTTTAGCAACCCCAATGGCAACTAACGAACCTACAATTACAATATAAATGGGAATGTTGGAAGGTAAATTAAATGCAAGTAACAAACCTGTTAACGCAGCCGAACCATCTTTAATCGAATTCTCGCCTTTTAGAATAAATTTTTGTATTAAATACTCGAAAAGGACACACGAAATAATAGCCGTGAGACTAACTATCATCGCTCCCAATCCGAAATAATACAAAGCAACAAGATATGCAGGCATCAAAGCTATAATAACAGCCTGCATATTTTTAGAAATAGAATCGCCACCATGAATATGGGGAGCAGGCGAAATAATCAATTTATCCATATGGGTTTTTGTTTCGTGTTCTGTGTTTCGTGTTTCGTGTTCTGTGTTTCGTGTTCTGTGTTTCGTGCCTGCCTACCGAAAGGTAGGTTTCGAGTTACGAGTAAACAAGTTATTGGTAATGAAATAAATCGGTTAATTATAAAATGTGAATTATCAACTCCTAACTAGAATTGCTAATAGTATTATATTTATTTTGTTAATTAACTTTCATTAATTCATTATATCAAGCCTTTAAAGTCCCCATATACTTTTTTCCGTTGTCCTTCTCTTTTAGGAGAAGGTGTCCGAAGGACGGAAGAGGTCGGGGGATTTATGGGGCTATTAAGAATTATTTTCTTGCCTGTCTGGCTCTTAAAATTCCACCTACTGTAGATTTTCCAAAACGAATGTAATCAAGTAACGCACGATTTGAAGGACAGGTATAACTACAGCTACCACATTCAATACAATCCATCACACGATTATTCTCCATTTCAGTCCACATTTCG
This sequence comes from Paludibacter sp., assembly GCA_010365115.1. Classification (GTDB taxonomy): domain Bacteria; phylum Bacteroidota; class Bacteroidia; order Bacteroidales; family Paludibacteraceae; genus Paludibacter. The sequence goes on along the minus strand of JAAFGX010000017.1, from coordinate 37,087 downwards.
TGTTCGCTTTGGTTCATCAACAAATAAGGTTCTAACCCCATTGGGCATACAATAACACACTTTGTACAACGGATGCAATTCTGCATTTTATTTCGTATTGCTTCCTTATTTTGAATAAACAATACACCAGCACTACCTTTAGCCATTGGTACATCGAGCGTCATTAATGACCGTCCCATCATTGGACCACCACCAACTATTTTACCAGTGTTCGCGGGAACACCACCCGCCTGATCAACCACTTCGGAAAGCATGGTCCCCAAACGAACCAAATAATTTCCAGGATTTTTTGAAGATTTTCCGGTTATTGTAATTACTCTTTCGAACAATGGTTTATTTTTCTGAACAGCTTCGTAAACGGCAAAAGTGGTTCCTACGTTTTGAACAACAGCACCCACTTCGATAGGAAGAGCTCCGCTTGGCACCTGACGGCCAATTGTTGCCTCAATTAATTGTTTTTCGCCACCTTGTGGATATTGAACTTTCAATGCTATCACTTCCACACCGGCAAAATCTTTTGCTAATTTATGTAATAATGAAATGGCATCCTTTTTATTATTTTCAATTCCAACAATGGCACGATTTACGTCCAGTGCTTTCATCAAAATGGTAATTCCCACCATTATTTCTTCGCCCTTTTCCATCATTAACTGATGATCGCAGGTAAGATAGGATTCACATTCAACCGCATTAATTATCAGAACATCAGCTTTTTTTCCGGGAGGAGGAGATAGCTTTACTTGTGCGGGAAAAGTTGCTCCACCCAATCCAACGATTCCAGCTTCTGCAATTTTCTTTATAATTTCTTCTTTCGTCAGATTGCATTCACGTTTTACTAAAGGACTACGATCAATTGTTTCAACCCATTCATCTCCTTCAACATCAATGAATACGGCTAGTCGTTTATAACCTGTAGCATCTAATTGCACATCAATTTTGTTCACTTTCCCTGAAACTGAAGCATGAACATTTGCCGAAATAAAACCGTTCGCTTTTCCTATTAATTGTCCGACTTTTACAATTTCGCCTTTAGCAACAACTGCTTCGGATGGAGCACCAATATAATGCGCCAAAGGTATAGCCACCTGTTCTGGAAGATTAGCTGTTATAATTTTTTTTCCTGCTGAAAATTTGTTTTCGGCAGGATGGATACCACCAATTCTGAAAGTTTTCATATATTACCCCTAACCCCTAAAGGGAAATTAAGTTAGTTTTAAATACTACAAAATAATTAATTTCATTATAAAATACTTGAATTAATCCTGCCTATTCACCTTTAATGATTAGGGGCTCTTCTTCTATTTTTACTTTTCGAGGAGGAAAATTAAGTTCAATAATTGAATTTGTTGGACACACTTCTACGCATTTACGACATAATTTACATTTATCATCGTGAATGAATGCTAGATTGTTATTCATTGTAATGGCATCGTGTGGACAAACCTTGAAACATTTGCCGCAACCAATGCAACCTACGCTACATGCTTTTTTGGCGATTGGACCTTTATCCTGACTCCTGCAGCTTACATATATACGACGTGATTTTGGTCCTTTTTTGCGTATTTCTATCAATAATTTGGGACAAGCTTTTACACAAGCACCACAGGAAGTACATTTTTCTTCGTCCACTTCGGGAATTAAAGTTACCGGATTTACATGAATAGCATCAAATTTACATGATAATTCACAATCGCCAAGCCCTAAACATCCCCATGAACATCCAGTTTCGCCACTATACAAGTTGTGTGCAATGAAACAGTGCTTTACTCCATCATATTGATTCTTGCGTGGGCGATTTTCACATGTACCGGCACAACGTACTACTGCCAATGTGGGTGCTGAAGCTTCAATTGTTTTACCCAAGATAGCAGCCACTTTTTCCATTGTTGGCGTCCCACCTACAGGACAAAACAATTTATCCAACGAATCGGCTTTTACACATACTGTTGCAAAGTTTCTACAACCAGGAAAACCGCAACCGCCACAATTGGCAGCAGGTAAAGCAGCTTCCACTTCATTAATGCGTGGATCTTCAAAAACATGAAATTTTTTGGATACAAAAAATAATATTACTGCTGATAACGCCCCAACAATTACCAGAGTAAGCAAAGATATAAGAATTAAATTCATCGGGATAAATTTACTTTAATTTCCACTCGGGAAACAGATTAGAAAAAAATGATTATGAATCTTGTGTTTCTTTTTTAATGAAAAATTGAAATTTTGATTTCATTTTTTTGTTAAATAAAAAAAGTATGAAATAATATGGAAGAAGCGCAGAAAGAGCTATAATGCCAGAAAGTGCTTCGTTGGTAATATATAAACGCAGAATAAACAAAGTGACGAGGATAATTAAAAAGGGTATTACAAATGCCAGCAAAACTGCCTGAAGCCCCATTGAAGTCTGGCCATAGAGCATAACTCTGTCACCTACCCGAAACGAAGGGTCAGAAGTCTCAACTTCAATAATCTTATCATCTTTATCCGCAGCACTACAAGCACCATTGGCATGACAGCTACTACATGCTGATAGTTGGGTGATTAACACTTGAATATGATGACCTTGAATGTGATGTATGGTTCCAGTATGTTCGATTTGTTGGCTCATTTTGTAATGTGGACATTGCAATTTCGGCTCAAAAGTACAGATTATTTATGATTGTATCAAACAAATAATACTGAAAAAACGTCAAATAAATAGACTGGACATATATACAACTAGCATACAATAGTTTAAGCTAGTAATGATTTTAATTTTTACGATATTTTATAATATTTACTGCACATTTTAATCAATACTGTGCAATAAAAAAAACACATTAATATTTATATATCATGTGTTTTTAAAAATTTTAATTTGAACTATGCCGTTTAAGTAGATCAAAAAAAAATAAAGACAATTATAAAGTAAATATGTATCTGATTACCAGTCTTATATTTAATTAATAATTGTGCATTATTAATTATTAATTACTTAATATCCGTCCTTTTTCTTCGAACCGTCTTTCATCAACTCTACAGGTTTTTGCTGAAGCAGTGGTATTTTCTTATAATCCCAAGTTTCCTCAAACTCCCAGTTCGCCATTAAAGTAAGTTTTTTCTGATAATAATAAACTTCTTCGGGTTGTTGTTTTGTAGTAAAATCACCTGTATCCCACTTACCGTTTTCATTTTCATCAACAAACATTCTAACATAATAATCGCCAGGTTTAAGATATTTGAAAACGACTCCTTTTTCCTGAGCTTGTTTTGTGTAAAGCAATGCATCTTTTGAATCAAGAATTTGCAGATAAGCCGTAGGATTATGTTCTGATAAAAACATTTTCACACTGGAATACTCATCCAACGATCTGATTTTGAAATCAGAAGAGAGTTTGTTACTTGTTTTCTTGTATATGCTTTTAAATGCTGACGAATCAATTTTCAACTGATAAGTTGTTTCTGCAATCCACTTATAATTAATCGTGTACGTCATTTTAGTGGAGTCAACTTTTCGCCATTCAAACGGAATTGTTTTAAAGGTTGTATCGATCTTTTGACTTAATTTGATCTTTGAAATATCAATTTCTTCTAACGGAGCTTCGAAGCTTAGCTTTATAGGATTGTAAATTTCAAACGTAGACGAAATATTATTGCTGAATTTCAATTCCAAGGCCTTTAAATCAGTAGCGGTTTTCTTTATAGGCTTGGCTTTCGGGTTCACTCTTGCTTTGCGCATTGCAACGTTCAATGTATCTGTTACAGGTGCCAATTGGAAAAGCGAATCTGTTTTCAAATAAGTCATGGTCATTTCCAATGTATCATTTTGAAAAACCAATGAATCAGTCAACCAATACGTCAAACTATCCATTGTACTGTTTTTCTGAAGCAAATATTTCCCTTCCCAATCGAAATTCAACGGTTTTATTTTTGGTAATTCTGTTTGTGGAGCATTAAAAAACAGGCTAAACACAAATGGCTCTTTGCGTTCATATTTTACGAAATACTGTCGTTTTTTATTTTCTTTAAAAAAGCGCAGAATAATATCATTTGGTAGAAATTTAGTGCCCATATAACTTCTGATACTATCCACAGTAGTTGAGTCTTTCCACACTGTATCTTTCATTTCTTCGATACTGAAAGTGGGTTCAACGATTGAATCGTGCATTGCTAACCCTTCTCCAGGCTGGAAGAAATAGTCGCGGTTGACATCACCCAATGCAAATACTTTATACGACCCTTTGTGCACATTATCAATTGAAAATCGACCATTCTCATCTGTCTTTCCAATTCTCAGAAAAGGTTTTTTCAGAAAAACTGAGTCATTAGTCTCTTTATAAATGCCTACAAAAACGCCCGAAATTGGATTTAAATCCTCGGCATTTATTACAACTCCAGCAATTTTTAGCGTATCAATCTCATTGCCTGTAGAAAAAGAAAAGAGATAATTTTTCAATGCATTTTTTTCGTTCAAATCCACAATGGAATTTCCGAAATTAATGCTATAGGTAGTGCTGTCCAACAAATCTTCATTAAAGCTCACAGAAACTCTTTTCCCAAGTGATTTCACATCGGGCGGTTTCACTTGAGGAGGAGAAATTATAACGTTCTCGCTTGCTTTTTCTATTGAAACAATTTCATCAAAATCAATTTCAATCTGCTTTTTATTGAAATTCAAACTTCCGTTTAAAGGAGATGATTTTAGCACTTTTGGCGGTGTTTCATCTTTAGGTCCACCGGTGGGTCCCTGCGCACGATTGGCACAGGAATATGCTATAAACAGGATGACTATGAAGAAAAGTATGTATTTAGTGTAGTTCATAAAGTTTGAAAAGTTTGAAAGGTTTGATGGTTTGAAAGGTTTGAAAGGTTTGATGGTTTGAAAGGTTTGATGGTTTGATGGTTTGAAAGGTTTGATGGTTTGATGGTTTGAAAGGTTTGATGGTTTGAAAGGTTTGATGGTTTGAGAAGTTTGTAATCATTTTTCATTATAACTTTTTTTCAAACTTTACAATCTAACTATTTTTTCATTGTCAACACTTTATTTCCAATTCGGCAGCGTAAGCATTTTTTATCATCGCAATAATATTTTTTTAAATGCAGCAATGCCTGAGAATCAAAAGCTGATTCAATTTTTAATCCCAAATTCTGCCAACCGTTTACAATTGCATTTTTCTCGCCTGGAATTTGTTCCAACAATTCCAATGCTTTATCTTTTAGAATCTGGTTATTCTTTTGATATGCATAGCAAAATAAAAACGGAATAACCGTATTTATTAAGATTACATTAATGGACTGAGTACCTAAATTCTTATCTTTTTTATCACTTTCGTGAGCAAGCAAATAATGTGTCTGCCAATAATCGGAAGGTTTACAGGCAAATAATGTGCGTAAAAAATGTATTTCCGGATTATCTAATATTTTGGAAAATAATTTTGACGAAGAATGAATTAAAGCTGCAAATTGAGCGATTCGAATATGCGGAAAATTATCGGGTCGCAAGCGCAATAACTTCCATTGAACAGCATCCATTTGTTTCAATCCGTACTTTGCAGATAGAAATTCATATTCTTTTTTCAATCCTTCCACATAATCATCATGAGTATCTGCTTGCAACAAACCAGCCTGACCGAATAAAATGGCTTCCAGTTGAAACAACTGATCTTTGTGCTTCCCTAAAACAGAAAGAGGAGTTGAATTTGCCAAATGCTCGAAAGCCTGACTATTGGTTCCAAATCCAAAGTTCCGTGCCAAAGTAATATAAAACGCTTCTTCCCAATGTTGATTATTTGCAGCTAGTAATGATTCAATGGATTGCATTTTTTGCTCAAGCCGTTCCATTAGTAATGCATTTTTCCAACTTTGAATAAAAATGGAAGGTACAAAACCAATTTTGTTGGCACAGGGAATCCATTTTTGCTCATTTATAAGATGGTCGTAATTAGTCTCAATATGTTTTGGATAAACGAGTTCAACTTGTGGAATGTTCTCGCCATCTATTCTGAAAACATCTGTGTCTGCTTCCTTTACAACATGTAGAATGACGCTGTCATACGCTTTATCGACATGATGATTGTGCTTGCTCCAATCAGTTGAGCAGGTGTGAATTTCCACATTCCCAGCCCAAAGTGTGTCGCCAATTCTTATTTTTGCATTAAAAAAATCGGGACCTGCATCGGTATTCAACTTTCCAACATCGATAACCTCCACCAACTCACCAGTTGTTGTTTTCATATCATAAGCTGTAAAAAGCTTATTTTGCCAAACGTAATGCAAGATGGATTCTTTCATCGGTTAAAAAGTGGCCCCCAACCCCTGAAGGGGAGTTAAGATAATCCTTAAAGGGAATTGAAATTAGTTTTGACTTGTGTGTTATTTATCTTATCCGTTTTTTTTAATTGACAGTAATATTATTATTCCCCTTTAGAGGTTAGGGGTTTTACAAACTCTCAAACTCATACCCTTCACTTTTCCACCATTCAATTGCCAATGGCAGCACGTTTAACACATTATTTTTTGCTTTTACAGAATCATGAAAAACAACTATTGAACCGTTTCTTGAAAATCGTTTTATATTGCTCATAATTTGATCTGTAGTCAACGTACGGTTATAATCACGTGTTATTAAATCCCACATAATTATCTCATAGTCTCTTTGCAACGCCCTTCTTTGAGAAAATGTAATTCGTCCGTAAGGTGGGCGAAATAGTTTGCTGTCAATATATTCAGCTGCCATTTTCACATTGCTCAGGTATTCTTCTTTGGAAACAGAATATCCTTTTAAATGATGAAATGTGTGGTTCCCAGTTTTATGTTCATGTGAAAGAATATCAGCATAAATTTCAGGATATTTGTTTACATTTTCGCCTACACAAAAGAAAGTAGCTTTCAGATTATGCTCTTTTAGAATATCCAGAACAAAAGGTGTAACTTCTGGCACCGGTCCATCATCAAAAGTAAGATAAATTACTTTCGATGCTGGATTCCTTCGCCATGTGAGTTTCCCCATTAAAGGGCGTAAAATATCAGGGAACTGAATGTTCATTTACATTTGAACTCTTTTGGAATATTCCATATAACGAGGCATATACTTTTCCAATATTGTATTTTGTTTTGCCTCATCGCTAATTCTTAACACTTGGTTCAACACAGCCAGATTATGTCCAATTCGATTGGAAACACTGTTTTTATTCACCGTTGACATGCTGAGATACCAATCGAGGTATTCAACACAATCTTTTCCTACAGCATCCATAATAGCATTACCTTTAGCGGGTTCTCCTACTTTGTAATAATAATCGGCTAATTGTGTTGAAGTATAATCGTGACGAACCGTTGCTCCCGGAATTACTTTATTACAATAATCCAACGCTTTTTTGGCACGAACCGTATCGCCTTTATTTATTAATGCACCAATCAATTGAGCAAACATCATACGTTGAGTGCGACACATCCGCAAGATATTCTCGTCTAAATATACTTTTGGATTTTCAATGCCGCCAAACTTGAATTTAGTCATCATGTTATTGTACATTTCTTCCGTATTTACTCCTGCTCCTGCACCTTTTACGCCAATAGGCAAAATTTGATACGCCATACCGGTTAACTCAAAATGATCGTTAAGACCCATATAATAGTCATCGCCAACAGTTACTGCAAAATAGATAGGGCGTTTCCACTTATTTTCTTTCAACATTTCAATAATCATCAATTCACTCTTGGTCAAGCGACGGTTCAGTGTAAAGTCAATTTGAGGAACAATTTCGCCAGCTCTTTCAATTGGCAATGTTCCGCTTTTTATTACTTGTTGCGCATCAATAGGCAAGTACAGTTCTTTTGTTGGAATAAAAGATTCGCCTTTCAGTTTTGTTGCCGGATCGTCGCTCAGCACAAAATCAAATGCAGTTTGAACGTCTATCGGTTTCTGAAGCATATCTTCCACCCAAAGCACTTCGTTTTTGCCCGAAACATAATCCTTTTCTTTCCACGAAATGGGTAGAGGAGCCGATTTATATGCACCACGTTTCATTTGTCCGATATACCAGTCGGTTTGCAAATAACTTAAATTACAAACTCTCACATCCGTTCTGGTACCTTCTACTTCCTGGTTGTACCAAAGTGGGAAGGTATCGTTATCGCCATTGGAGAAAATAATTGCATTTTCTTTACAAGATGCCAGGTAATTTGCACCAAAGTCACGTGCTGTGTAGCGGTTGCTACGATCGTGATCATCCCAGTTTTGTTGTGCCATTAATGCCGGAACACCCAAACAACAAATAGTAACCAATACAGCACTTACCGTTTTTGGCAGGTATTTATCAATTGCTTTTATAATTCCGAGCACTCCCAACCCAATCCATATAGTAAACGCATAGAACGAACCGGCATAAGCATAGTCCCTTTCACGTGGTTGGTATGGCGTTTGGTTCAAATAAATCACAATTGCCAGACCTGTGAGTACAAATAACAATGTTATTATCCAAAATGTATGAATTCCTTCTTTTCCAGAATAAATGAGAAATAATATTCCAAAAATACCTAACAACAATGGTAACATATACAACGTGTTTCTTCCTTTATTTTCTAGCATTTCGGTGGGCAAATTTGATTGATCACCAACCAGAATATTATCGATAAAACCAATTCCGGTAATCCAGTTTCCACGGTCGATTTCTCCACCGCTCTGTAAATCATTTTGTCGACCGCTGAAGTTCCACATAAAATACCGCCAATACATGAAATTGACCTGATAACTGAAAAAGAAGTGAAGGTTTTCACCAAACGTAGGTTTTACATCACTTTTTTGTTGTCCGCAATAATCATAATTTATCTTTTGACCTTTTACATTTCCCCAGGCTTTATACGCTTCAATATGCGAAGGTGTAGTGCTGTACATACGAGGGAAAAGCATATCAAACCGTTCGTCCATCACATAATCGGTTTTATAACCGGTAATCATGTATTCATCTTTGTCGGTTGATGCTGATTTTGGTTTTGGAGCATATTGAGCTGCACCGATAGTTTGTTCTGGCACACACATATTTCCCTCCACTTTCAGTTTTACCGGCGAATTGTAGGTTTGACCATATAGTAAAGGACGATCGCCATATTGCTCACGATTCAGATAATATTTCAATGAAAACACATTATCAGGTGAGTTTTGATCCATCGGCGGTTTTGCGCTGGAACGAATAACAATAACTGCATAAGTAGAATAACCAATCAGGATGACTGTAATCATCAATAAAGATGTATTGAGCCAACGTGCATTTATTTTCTCCTTTTTAAAATAGAAAAATGCACCCATACCGGCAATTATCAAAAGTCCAAGAAAAATATGTTGTCCGAAAAACGGAATTCCGACAATGGTTACTGCAAGCACAAACGAAATTGCCATGCGAATGTAACTTTTACCAATATACGACTCGTAAATAGACCACGATAAAATGCAAACAGTAAGGATAATATAGGCAAATAAACCACTGTTAAAGCCGAAACCAAGTGTGTTTACAAAAAACAATTCGAACCAGCTGGCAACTTCTACCGAACCGGGAATTATTCCGTAAAGCACTGAACCTAGAATGACTACCGAAGCCACCATCGCCATTACCACTCCTTTTGCCGAAGGCGTATAATTTTTAAAATAATAGACTAACACAAGTGCCGGAATCGCTAATAAATTCAACAAGTGAACGCCGATGGAAAGTCCCATCAGGTAGGCAATTAATATCAACCAACGGTCGGAACCCGACTTATCGGCAACACGTTCCCATTTAAGAATAAGCCAAAAAACAATAGCAGTAAAAAAGGATGAATAAGCGTACACTTCACCTTCCACAGCCGAAAACCAAAAAGTATCGGAGAAAGTATAAGCCAACGCTCCTACCATACCTGCACCCAGAATACCAATAACATTGGCAATGGTATAATCTTCTTCTGATTTCACAACCACTTTACGCGCCAAATGGGTGATAGTCCAAAACAAAAATAAAATGGTGAATGCACTTAACAATGCCGACAAAGAATTAATCATTACCGCTACCTGAGTAGGATCAGAAGCAAATAAGGAGAAAAAACGTCCTGTCAACATGAAAAAGGGTGCTCCCGGCGGGTGACCAACATCGAGTTTGAAAGCAGTAGAAATAAACTCACCACAATCCCAAAAGCTAGCTGTAGGCTCAATAGTAAGCAAATACGTAACAGCGGCAATAGCAAAAGCTAACCACCCGAAAATGTTGTTCAGTAATTTGAATCGTTTCATTTATTTTATTTGTGTTTTGTGTTTTGCGTTTTGTGTTTTGTGTTCAGTGTTCAGTGTTCCGTGTTTTGTGTTCAGTGTTCCGTGTTTTGTGTTCAGTGTTCAGTGTTCCGTGTTCCGTGTTCCGTGTTTTGTGTTCCGTGTTCCGTGTTTTGTGTTCAGTGTTCAGTGTTTTGTGTTCAGTGTTCAGTGTTCTTGGTTCTTGGTTCTTGGTTCTTGGTTCTTGGTTCTTAGCTCTTGACTCTTGACTCTTGACTCTTGACTCTTGGTTCTTGGTTCTTGTTTCTTGTTAGCTCTTAAAAAAACGTTCAAAGATACAAAGAAATTTTAATTTGTACGAAATGTGAATTTTATTTTAGATAAAATTAAAAGATTAAGAATAATTTAGACATATTTGACTGCTGGTTGTGGTACACAATTAATATTAGAAGTAAATATAATTGCTAAAAAATCAAAAAGTTACTTTCATGCGAATTATTTAAAACGTCTGACTTCAACTTTCGAATTGACATGAAGCAATCGGAATATTCAACATTCTTTTTGTTTAAATTAAAAAAACCGAGAATTAGAAAGCAACATTTCTCTATTCAGTTTTATTTGTAAAAACTTAAAATACAAATAATTAAATCCGGACTTCTTTATTGAACATCCTTTGTTGTAGCTGTAAAATAATATTTATACATTTGTCCATTAAATTAAAATTAATGGACACTATTTCCTCATTTGCTGAACTTACAGCTCATCTTAAAAGTATTAATTCCCGGAAACGCATGGCAGTTGCCAATGCCGTTGATTCCCATACTTTGGATGCAGTTTTGAGAGCCGTGGAAATGGGATTAATTGAAGCCTTTTTAATTGGCGATGTGGCTTCAATCGAATCGCCCGAGTTGTTCGAGCATCATCTTTCTGCACACATTCACATTATCGATATACCTGATGTACAAGAAGCCACAATTGAAGCTGTTCGGATGGTAAAATCGGGCGAAGCAGATATTTTGATGAAAGGATTGGTAAATACCGATGTTTTATTACGGGCAATTTTGGATAAAGAAAAAGGGATTTTACCCGCTGGAAATGTGCTGACCTATAATGCAGCCATGGAAGTTCCCAAGTACCACAAACTAATTTTCTTTTCGGATCCGGTGGTCATTCCATCGCCAAACTTAGTGCAACGCACAGCCATGATTAAATATGCCATCGCAACGGCATATAAATTTGGAATTGCCAAACCAAAAGTGGCTTTGATTCACGCCACCGAAGTAGCAAATCCTAAAATCCATTACATGCAGGACTACCTGGACATTATGCAAATGTGGCGCAACGGCGAATTTGGCGATGTGATAATGGATGGTCCGCTCGATATTTTTCTGGCATTAGACAAAGAACGGGGAAGCATAAAAAACGTTCCCACACCGGTACTCGGCGATGCCGACATTCTTATTTTCCCCAACTTCGAATGTGCCAATACTTTCTACAAAGGATTATCACTTTTTGCCGATGCCGAAATGGGCGGTTTACTACAGGGAACTGAAAAACCCGTGGTACTCACCTCCCGAAGCGAAAGTATAGATTCCAAATTTTACAGCATTGCCATGGCGTGTGTGCTGGCATAAGACTCTTTCTCTTTTATTAATAGTCTTTCAACCTTTCCAAAGTTCTAAACTTTGGAATAGTTGTTTATACAAGAAAGCGACCCTGTATTACTACAAGGCCGCTTTAAATGTTTTCACAACGGAATAATCCTTATTGTGATTTGCTTCAAAAATTGTATTGCAAAGATATGTAAAAAATAATATCTAACAATATTAGTTTATTAAAAATTTTATATTTAACTTTAGCGCCAATTAAATGACTTAAATAAATATTACAAAATGAAAAAGATATTAGGTTTGGATTTGGGAACAGCATCTGTAGGTTGGAGTGTTATTGAAGAAAAAACCGAGAAAGGAAAGATCAAAACCCAAATACTTGGATTAGGGAGTAGAATCATCCCTTATGAAGGTACAGAAGGAAAAGACTTTGCTAAAGGTACTGGTGAAAGCAGAAATTCACTTCGCACGAAAGCCAGAACGGCACGAAAAGGGTATGACAGATATCAACTACGTCGAAAATACTTGGTTGAATCTTTAGGGAAAACAAATATGTTCCCCAACGAAACATTGAAGAATTTGCCTAAAATAGAACTTTGGGCATTGCGAAACAATGCTGTTTATTCAGAAATAGCCTTACAAGAACTTGGTAGGCTATTGTTATGGTTCAATCAAAAGCGCGGTTACAAAAGTAGCCGTAGTGATGCAAATTTAGGAAAGAAAGATACCGAATATGTCTCTACAGTAAAAAGTAGACACGAAAAGATAAAAGAACTCAATCTAACAATCGGGCAATATTTTTATAAGGAATTATCCAATGACCCATTTTTCAAAGTAAAAGAAAACATCTTTCCCCGAGAGGCATATATAGAGGAGTTTGATGCTATTTGGCAGGAACAATCAAAACACCATTTATTTTTGGACAATTGTTCAGAAGAAATCTTAAATCAAATTGCTAAAGGTATATTCCCTGGTGAAAAACAAGAACATTATCGTCAAGAAGTAATAAAAGGTGGATTGTATAATACAATTAGAAATATGATTGTCTATAATCAACGTCCATTAAAATCACAAAAGGGGTTAGTTTCCGTATGCGAGTTTGAAGGATTTTGGCGAACAGGTAAAGACGGAAAAGAATATTTTGTAGGTCCGAAATCAGCCCCCAAAAGTTCCCCAATCTATCAGTTATCTAAAATGTGGGAAAATGTAAATAATATCAAAGTAGGTTCAAGGTCAGGTGGAGATATTGAAATCAGTGTGGAACAAAAACAAGCTATCTTTCAACACTTAGATAACAATGAAAAGCTAACAGTCACAGATTTGCTAAAGATACTCAAACTCGACAAAAAGAATTGTTACATCAATAAACAGGTAGAAAGAGGGCTAGTCGGCAATATCACTAAACATGCCATTCGGCAGTGTTTTGGGAACTCAACTAAATACAACCATCTTTTGAATTTGAATTTACACACTGTTGAGACTGAAAAAAAAGGATACCTAATTGATAAAAAGACTGGAGAGATATTAGATGAAAAGTCTATTAAATTTATAGATGCAAAAATTGAGCAAGAACAATTTTATCAACTCTGGCACATCATTTATTCTATTCAGGACAAGCAAGAGTGCAGCAATGCATTGCAAGCCAAATTTAGTATTGAACCCAATATTGCAGACAATCTAGCTGAAATTGATTTCAGCAAATATGCTTTTGGAAATAAATCTGCAAAAGTCATTCGTAAAATTTTACCTTATTTAATGGAAGGCAATAAATACAGTGAAGCCATGAGCTATGCCGGCTACGAACATTCTGATTCATTGACCAAAGATGAAAACCTAAAACGGAAATTGCTGGATACTTTGAAACCAATACAAAAGAATTCTCTTCGTCAACCTATTGTCGAAAAAATTCTCAACCAAATGGTGAATGTGGTGAATGCAATTATTGAAAAGTACGGCAAGCCCGATGAAATAAGAGTTGAGCTTGCTCGTGAACTAAAGCAAAGTAAAGATGAACGGAACGAAGCTGAAAAGAAAAACACAAAACGTCAACGTGAGAATGAGAATATTACAAAACGACTTGCGGAATATGGATTAAAGGCAACTCGTAACAATATTCTCAAATGGAGACTGTACGAAGAAATTGATAATGAAGAAAAGAAATTGAATGCTGTTTGTATTTATTGCGGTCAACCTATTTCATTGACCGAAGCAATAAAAGGTAATGATGTGGATATTGAACACATTATTCCAAAATCGAAATTATTTGACGATTCACAAAGTAACAAAACATTGGCTCACCGTCATTGCAATAAGAATAAAAACGATTTGACTGCCTATGACTTTATGAAAAGTAAACCAACAGCTGTACTTGAAGCTTATATCGAAAGAGTAAATTCATTATATGCCAATCATGTTATCAATAAAGCAAAACGGGACAAACTCTTGATGACTGAAGAGAAAATTCCCGATAATTTTATCGATCGTCAACTTCGTGAAACTCAATACATATCACGCAAAGCCAGAGAAATACTTCAAACGATTTGTTACAATGTTTGGGCCACCAGCGGAACAGTCACTTCCGAACTCAGGCATTTATGGGGTTGGGACGAAATTACGATGAATCTTCAGTTTGAAAAATACAAACAACTGGGTTTAACAGAAATCGTTGAATGGCAAAGCGAACATGGAAAAAACAAGCATCAAAAAGAAGTAATTTCTGGATGGACAAAACGTGACGATCACCGACACCATGCGATTGATGCTTTGACTATAGCCTGCACTAAGCAAGGTTATATTCAACGATTAAACACGTTAACCTCTGAAAAAACACAAGAAGATTTTCGAAAAGCGTTGGAAAATTGCACGATTGATTTCAAAGAGAAACGCTCCAAATTAGAAAAATACATTATTAGCGAACAACCTATCTCTACAGCGGAAGTTGAAGATGCGGTTGCCAACATCCTGATTTCTTTTAAATCCGGAAAAAAAGTGGCTGTCATTGGAACACGAAAAGCAGGAAAGCTTGGAAACAAAAAAATAGTTCAAACAGGAATTATTATTCCTCGCGGTTCGTTACATGAAGAAGGAGTATATGGCTCAATTAAACAGTATAAAAAGGAGAGTTCAAATAAACATGTATCATTTGAGAATCAGATTGTAAAAAAGTATAAATTAGGTGTGGGTTCACAAGGATTTATTTTTACAGGAAAGGAAACCTATGAGCAAAAAGAAAAAATCAATAAAAAAACGGGAGAAGAAACCAAAGTTATTATTGATAAATTTCAGAGAACATTAGATTCAATTGTTGATAATGGCATAAGAAAAGTAATTTTGAACAGACTAAATTTCGGATTTGACACAGGAGAATCTTACAAAACTAACTCTAAGAAAGCACTTGACAATCTAAAAGATTTAGAGAATAATCCAATATACCTTGATGTAAATAAAACAATTCCTATCAAATCAGTCAGATGTTTTACCGGATTATCAGCCGTAGTTCCCATAAAGAAAGATGAAAACGGAAAGGATATTGGTTTCGTAAAATCAGGAAATAATCATCATATTGCAATTTACACCGATAGAGATGGTAAAAAGGTTGAGCATCTTTGCACTTTTTGGCATGCTGTAGAACGAAAAAAATACGGAATCCCAATCATCATAAAAAGTCCATTAGAAGTATGGAGTATCATTGAGGATAAAAAATTGCCTGAATCATTCTTAAATAATTTACCTTTTGTTGATTGGACATTTGAATTAAGTATGCAACAAAATGAAATGATTATTTTAGGTATAGATGATATTATCATTAAAGACATTTTGAATGCAAAAAATATAAAAATGATTAGTAAGTATTTATACAACATTCAAAATTTGTCTGAAAAGCAATATCGTTTTTCTCATCATCTTGAAACAAAATTTGATATAACAAAAATGAACCAACCAGATAATAGGTTTTATAATATTAGAAGTGTTGACTCATTATTTAAACTTAATCCAGTCAAACTTAAGATTGACCGCCTTGGCAATATCTCTTTATAGTTACAACATTATTTCTCAATTTAAAATTTTGGAAAAGGTTTAGCAAAAAAAAGTAGAACTAATAATGGAAAAACTTAAACCCGATACGAGTTATCATATTTTCAATCATGCCAATGGCTTTGAAAATGTGTTTAGCGAGGATGATAACTTTCGTTATTTTCTGGAGAAGTATCGGGTACATATTTCTCCCATTGCCGAAACCTACGCTTATTGCCTGATGCCAAATCATTTTCATTTGGTGGTGCGGATTCGAAAACGCGAAGTGATAGAAAAACTCATACTATCAAATAACTTTTCTAAAAATAACCTTTCCAAAGTTCTAAACTTTGGAAAAGTTGATGGAAAAGAAATCGATAGAGAAAAAGTTGAGACAAACGAGGTGATTGAAAAATTTTTATCCAAACAATTTGCCAATTTATTTAGCTGCTACACTCAATCTTTCAATAAAGTATACAATCGGATGGGTTCATTGTTTATAAAAAATTTTAAACGTGACGTAATTCTCGACAAAGCTCATTTTTTGAATACAATAATGTATACTCATCGTAATCCTGTTCATCACGGTTTTTGCAAAGAATACTCCGATTGGGGTTATTGCTCTTATTTCGAAGTGGTGGATGGAAAAAGTACCATTGTAGAAGTAGAGAAGTTAATCAAAACCTTTGGTGGCAAAATAGAATTTATTAATCTGCACAAGAAGTATCTCGGTAAATTTCATCAATCTCTTGAACTTGAAGTATAATCTCTTCTTCACTTTTCCAAAGTTTAGTACGTTGGAAAAGTTAGTTGTTTGGAGATATTAGTTGTTTGGAAATATTTGGTGCTTTTTCGAAGTTTGGTACGTTGAAAAAGTTTAAATACAAAACCTACGAGTATGATAAAACGCACGCTTTATTTCGGAAACCCGGCTTACCTGAGTATGCGGAATGCTCAGTTATTGATTCACCTGCCTGATGCCAATGGAATGGACGACAAAATAGGCAACAATACAATAGCCATTGAAGATATTGGCGTGGTGATACTGGATCACAAACAAATAACCATAACACACGGATTGATGGAAGCATTGCTTGCCAACAACTGCGCTTTGATAACCTGCGATAGTAGCCGAATGCCTGTAGGATTAATGCTTCCTTTGAGCGGAAACAGCACACAAAGCGAACGGTTTCAGGCTCAAATAGATGCTTCGCTCCCACTCCAAAAACAACTTTGGCAACAAACCATTCAGCAAAAAATTGAAAATCAGGCTCATGTATTGAACTCAACCCGCAAAGTGGTGGTAAAAAACATGTTGGTATGGGTAGAAGATGTAAAAAGTGGAGATTCCGACAATCTGGAAGCTCGGGCAGCAGCTTATTATTGGAAGAATCTATTTCCTGACATTCCAGATTTCAGACGTGGTCGCGAAGGAGTGCCACCAAATAATTTACTGAATTATGGCTATGCAATATTGCGGGCAGTAGTGGCTCGTTCGTTAGTGGCAAGCGGACTGTTACCTACCTTGGGCATTCACCATCACAATCGTTATAACGCCTATTGTTTGGCTGATGACATTATGGAACCGTACCGTCCGTTTGTAGATAAATTGGTTATTGAGATAATGGAAAGTGGCGAAGATATCACTGATTTATCAAAACAAATAAAAGCAAAACTGCTCAATATTCCAGTACTGGACGTACAAATAAACAATCAACGAAGCCCATTGATGATTGCCGTGGGACTAACCACCGCCTCATTGGCTAAATGCTACTTAGGAGAGATTCGAAAAATACTATATCCTAATTTCTAATTAATTAACTATTTCCTCCTACTACCTTTTCAAAAGTTCTAAACTTTGGAAAAGTTTGTCGAAGAAAAAAAATAAATGGAACGTTTTAGTGAATATAGAATTATGTGGGTATTGGTTCTATTTGATTTGCCAACCGAAACCAAAAAGGAGAAGAGGGCATACACCGATTTCCGCAAGAGATTGATAACAGATGGCTTTGTCATGTTTCAATTTTCTATTTATTTGCGCCATTGTCCCAGCCGCGAGAATGCGGATGTACATATAAAACGAGTGAAAAACTTTTTACCGGAATCCGGACAAGTAGGCGTACTTTGTATTACCGACAAACAATTTGGACAAATGGAGCTATTTCAGGGGAAAAAGGAAAAATCAGTTTCTACTCCTTATCAACAATTGGAATTATTCTAGTCTCTTCTATTTTCTATCATCAAGCCGCTCCAATTAGTCATTTTTTCCCTTTCAATAAACTTTTCCACCAGCAACTTTTCCAATCGTCTACTTTTTCCTATCGTCAGCTATTCCTATCATCAACTTTTCCTTCATCAACTTTTCCTTCATCAACTTTTCCTTCATCAACTTTTCCTTCATCAACTTTTCCCTCATCAACTTTTCCTTCATCAACTTTTCCTTCATCAACTTTTCCTTCATCAATTTTTCCTTCATCAACTTTTACTTCATCAACTTTTACTTCATCAACTTTTCCTTCATCAACTTTTCCTTCATCAACTTTTCCTTCATCAACTTTTCCTTCATCAACTTTTCCTTCATCAACTTTTCCTTCATCAATTTTTCCTTCATCAACTTTTCCTTCATCAACTTTTACTTCATCAATTTTTTCCTTCATCAACTTTTCCTTCATCAACTTTTCCTTCATCAATTTGTCCTTCATCAACTTTTACTTCATCAACTTTTCCTTCATCAATTTTTCCTTCATCAACTTTTCCTTCATCAACTTTTCCTTCATCAACTTTTACTTCATCAACTTTTCCAATCGTCTACTTTTTCCTATCGTCTGCTTTTCCTATCGTCTGCTTTTCCTATCATCAACTTTTACTTCATCAACTTTTCCTTCATCAACTTTTCCTTCATCAACTTTTACTTCATCAACTTTTCCTTCATCAACTTTTACTTCATCAACTTTTCCAATCGTCTACTTTTTCCTATCGTCTGCTTTTCCTATCATCAACTTTTACTTCATCAACTTTTACTTCATCAACTTTTCCTTCATCAATTTTTCCTTCATCAACTTTTCCTTCATCAATTTTTCCTTCATCAACTTTTCCATCATCAACTTTTACTTCATCAACTTTTCCTTCATCAACTTTTCCAAAGTTCAAAACTTTGGAAAAGTTATATACCCCAACCAACCAACCAACCAACCAACCAACAGGAACAAAAATCCCGCCTTGTGAGCGGGATTTCGTTTGAATAAACAACTGATTTTTTAATTCTAAATGCTGCCACAACTAATTGACTGATTACACATTACACATATCGTGTTGTTAATCAAGTCAAAGATACAATTTTTTGAAAGCAAATCACAACGAATTCACGACGACAAAAATAAACGCATTAGTTGTTAATCAAGTCAAAGATACAATTTTTTGAAAGCAAATCACAACTTGCAGATTGTTCTGAAGCATTCAAATTTAGTTGTTAATCAAGTCAAAGATACAATTTTTTGAAAGCAAATCACAACGTTATTGGCTATGCTAAAACATACAAAGAGGTTGTTAATCAAGTCAAAGATACAATTTTTTGAAAGCAAATCACAACTTGAATGGCACACAACAGCGATAGACTTCAGTTGTTAATCAAGTCAAAGATACAATTTTTTGAAAGCAAATCACAACAATAAAGCTGCATTTATTGATTCGTTGGTTGTTGTTAATCAAGTCAAAGATACAATTTTTTGAAAGCAAATCACAACTTGTAAAACAAATTTGAGTTCAACACGATTGTTGTTAATCAAGTCAAAGATACAATTTTTTGAAAGCAAATCACAACCACTACTTACCTACTCACCTACTAACTTAAGTTGTTAATCAAGTCAAAGATACAATTTTTTGAAAGCAAATCACAACCTAATCCCTGATTACGAAGACAGATACTTGGTTGTTAATCAAGTCAAAGATACAATTTTTTGAAAGCAAATCACAACTAATCCCTGATTACGAAGACAGATACTTGTGTTGTTAATCAAGTCAAAGATACAATTTTTTGAAAGCAAATCACAACTAAGAAGTTGCTGTTTCTTTTACGAAGTTTGTTGTTAATCAAGTCAAAGATACAATTTTTTGAAAGCAAATCACAACCTATTGCTTAACAGCTACATGGTTACAAAGTTGTTAATCAAGTCAAAGATACAATTTTTTGAAAGCAAATCACAACAATCAATAGCTGAATCTCAACCGCTGTTAGGTTGTTAATCAAGTCAAAGATACAATTTTTTGAAAGCAAATCACAACACAGTATGCCGAAGTGCACAGGGCGCAAAGTTGTTAATCAAGTCAAAGATACAATTTTTTGAAAGCAAATCACAACTCATTGAACCAAGCTTCTTTTCGCACGTTTGTTGTTAATCAAGTCAAAGATACAATTTTTTGAAAGCAAATCACAACTGAGCTATCGAATTTTCAGCAAAAAATTTAGTTGTTAATCAAGTCAAAGATACAATTTTTTGAAAGCAAATCACAACTGCAAGGCGATGATTACAATTAAATATCTTGTTGTTAATCAAGTCAAAGATACAATTTTTTGAAAGCAAATCACAACACATAAAGAAACTGCACCCCAACTAAAGTTGTTGTTAATCAAGTCAAAGATACAATTTTTTGAAAGCAAATCACAACAACTTTTGACAAGTTCAAATACTCATTGTTGTTGTTAATCAAGTCAAAGATACAATTTTTTGAAAGCAAATCACAACACTTTTTGATGGGATGAGTTGCTTACAAATGTTGTTAATCAAGTCAAAGATACAATTTTTTGAAAGCAAATCACAACACCTTGCGTGAAGACCCACACAACCGATGGGTTGTTAATCAAGTCAAAGATACAATTTTTTGAAAGCAAATCACAACATGTGAACAATACTGCAGATTTCGTGGCAAGTTGTTAATCAAGTCAAAGATACAATTTTTTGAAAGCAAATCACAACACTTATCGGTAGCAGGATTTAGTGCTGCCAGTTGTTAATCAAGTCAAAGATACAATTTTTTGAAAGCAAATCACAACGTGGTGTTGGAGTTACTTCAATTAGTGGAAGTTGTTAATCAAGTCAAAGATACAATTTTTTGAAAGCAAATCACAACGGCTTTTATTCTCATAAAATATTTACATAAGTTGTTAATCAAGTCAAAGATACAATTTTTTGAAAGCAAATCACAACTGCTGGGCGGTTTATCAGCACTAAATTAAAGTTGTTAATCAAGTCAAAGATACAATTTTTTGAAAGCAAATCACAACATTTGTATCGGATCCATCTTTTGTCTTTTGGTTGTTAATCAAGTCAAAGATACAATTTTTTGAAAGCAAATCACAACTCAAACTTGCTGCAACATCAATTATGAGAAGTTGTTAATCAAGTCAAAGATACAATTTTTTGAAAGCAAATCACAACGTAAATCCGGGAATGCGTATTGTATATCTTGTTGTTAATCAAGTCAAAGATACAATTTTTTGAAAGCAAATCACAACTGCTCTTCGCCCATTACGGCTTTACTCATGGTTGTTAATCAAGTCAAAGATACAATTTTTTGAAAGCAAATCACAACGTGATATCCCAGTCGTCTTGACTCCAACGTGTTGTTAATCAAGTCAAAGATACAATTTTTTGAAAGCAAATCACAACAGCAACGGGTGAAGCACCCGATGACATTGCGTTGTTAATCAAGTCAAAGATACAATTTTTTGAAAGCAAATCACAACGGTACAAGGAAAAGAAAATGATATCTATTTGTTGTTAATCAAGTCAAAGATACAATTTTTTGAAAGCAAATCACAACTCCGAGAGTGGTCTTTACGCATTAATATTGGTTGTTAATCAAGTCAAAGATACAATTTTTTGAAAGCAAATCACAACGTGAATGAGCCTGCACTAACTACATTTATGTTGTTAATCAAGTCAAAGATACAATTTTTTGAAAGCAAATCACAACTCGTTACTTTTACTCTTACTTTTACTAACAGTTGTTAATCAAGTCAAAGATACAATTTTTTGAAAGCAAATCACAACACTCGACCGTTAGCCGTCAGTTTACAAAAAGTTGTTAATCAAGTCAAAGATACAATTTTTTGAAAGCAAATCACAACGAGGTTCTGGCAGGTTCGTAAACCTTGTCGGTTGTTAATCAAGTCAAAGATACAATTTTTTGAAAGCAAATCACAACCGGTAACCCAGACTTGGACGCAAAATGTACGTTGTTAATCAAGTCAAAGATACAATTTTTTGAAAGCAAATCACAACGTAGTACCTACAATCGCATTACCTGTCCAAGTTGTTAATCAAGTCAAAGATACAATTTTTTGAAAGCAAATCACAACCTACTATACAGGTGAAGACGAACCAATTTCGTTGTTAATCAAGTCAAAGATACAATTTTTTGAAAGCAAATCACAACGGCTAGGCGATGATGAAATAAAACAATTATGTTGTTAATCAAGTCAAAGATACAATTTTTTGAAAGCAAATCACAACATAGCTTCCTGCTTTGCTGCATCTTCATTTGTTGTTAATCAAGTCAAAGATACAATTTTTTGAAAGCAAATCACAACTCTATTTCTGCATTTTCTGTTTTTGTTACGTTGTTAATCAAGTCAAAGATACAATTTTTTGAAAGCAAATCACAACAATTACTATCTCCGGTTCTTCGCCTACCAGTTGTTAATCAAGTCAAAGATACAATTTTTTGAAAGCAAATCACAACTAAACCAATGTTCTCTATATTTTATTGTAAGTTGTTAATCAAGTCAAAGATACAATTTTTTGAAAGCAAATCACAACAATCAATATCAAATTCAGAATCAAATGGACGTTGTTAATCAAGTCAAAGATACAATTTTTTGAAAGCAAATCACAACATTGCAATCATCATTTGCTTGCCGAGGGCAGTTGTTAATCAAGTCAAAGATACAATTTTTTGAAAGCAAATCACAACGATAATGAAGCGCGCATCTATCCCCTCAGAGTTGTTAATCAAGTCAAAGATACAATTTTTTGAAAGCAAATCACAACTTTTTTTGCGTAGTTGCTCAAAGTCTTCAAGTTGTTAATCAAGTCAAAGATACAATTTTTTGAAAGCAAATCACAACATACTTTTACAATTATTCCTCTTGTTTTCAGTTGTTAATCAAGTCAAAGATACAATTTTTTGAAAGCAAATCACAACAGAAAGCGAGATTGTCAGCACGTCACCAGTGTTGTTAATCAAGTCAAAGATACAATTTTTTGAAAGCAAATCACAACCCATACAATCCTAGATGGCTTTGTGCAATGGTTGTTAATCAAGTCAAAGATACAATTTTTTGAAAGCAAATCACAACGGGATTGTATTGTTAGTGATATACGTTGTTGTTGTTAATCAAGTCAAAGATACAATTTTTTGAAAGCAAATCACAACCCGTTTTCCTCGCTCAAATAGTTTCTACGTGTTGTTAATCAAGTCAAAGATACAATTTTTTGAAAGCAAATCACAACAAATCTATGTCGATTGATAAGTCTAACGCAGTTGTTAATCAAGTCAAAGATACAATTTTTTGAAAGCAAATCACAACATGCGCACCGATCTGTCGCCAAAATGCTGAGTTGTTAATCAAGTCAAAGATACAATTTTTTGAAAGCAAATCACAACCTAATACCATTATCATCCCCTGTGGCACGGGTTGTTAATCAAGTCAAAGATACAATTTTTTGAAAGCAAATCACAACCCGTTTTGAAAGTCGGAATTTTTCAGTAAGTTGTTAATCAAGTCAAAGATACAATTTTTTGAAAGCAAATCACAACAAAAAAAGACCAACTAATAACAAACCGTGTGTTGTTAATCAAGTCAAAGATACAATTTTTTGAAAGCAAATCACAACACACCACCCGGCACCGTGCATTGCAGCTACGTTGTTAATCAAGTCAAAGATACAATTTTTTGAAAGCAAATCACAACAATACGGCATAAAGGACAAAAAAAAATGCTGTTGTTAATCAAGTCAAAGATACAATTTTTTGAAAGCAAATCACAACTCGTCGCCACCCGGCACACTAAGTACGGTGTTGTTAATCAAGTCAAAGATACAATTTTTTGAAAGCAAATCACAACTGATTTTGGAAGATATGGATGGCAAACAAAGTTGTTAATCAAGTCAAAGATACAATTTTTTGAAAGCAAATCACAACTTATTGGCTCGCATATAGTCAAGGCATAAAGTTGTTAATCAAGTCAAAGATACAATTTTTTGAAAGCAAATCACAACGTAATCAGCTATGATAGCAAATATGTATTCGTTGTTAATCAAGTCAAAGATACAATTTTTTGAAAGCAAATCACAACCATAATCCCACATATTGGTTTTGAAGAAATGTTGTTAATCAAGTCAAAGATACAATTTTTTGAAAGCAAATCACAACTAGCGATTCATACATCACATTTATATCAGAGTTGTTAATCAAGTCAAAGATACAATTTTTTGAAAGCAAATCACAACGCATGTCAAACTAGTATAGTGAACAAATATGTTGTTAATCAAGTCAAAGATACAATTTTTTGAAAGCAAATCACAACACAATCGCCAAGAGATATGATGTATAAAGGGTTGTTAATCAAGTCAAAGATACAATTTTTTGAAAGCAAATCACAACATCATATTTCTTGCCGATAATGGCATTTTTGTTGTTAATCAAGTCAAAGATACAATTTTTTGAAAGCAAATCACAACATTGCAATCATCATTTGTTTGCCGAGGGCAGTTGTTAATCAAGTCAAAGATACAATTTTTTGAAAGCAAATCACAACACGAAATGGCAAAGCAGACTATGTACAATGGTTGTTAATCAAGTCAAAGATACAATTTTTTGAAAGCAAATCACAACACACTTTCCATCGTGCAAAGCAGCCGGGTAAGTTGTTTATCAAGTCAAAGATACAATTTTTTGAAAGCAAATCACAACCATTACCGGGTTACAATCAGTGAATACAATGTTGTTAATCAAGTCAAAGATACAATTTTTTGAAAGCAAATCACAACATAATTTTTTCAAGGTTGTAGTTTTCTTTGGTTGTTAATCAAGTCAAAGATACAATTTTTTGAAAGCAAATCACAACACACTAGGGAGCCGGGCAATGAATTTAGCGTTGTTAATCAAGTCAAAGATACAATTTTTTGAAAGCAAATCACAACCTTGTTGGAAGTAATACATTTTGCAAATAAGTTGTTAATCAAGTCAAAGATACAATTTTTTGAAAGCAAATCACAACACCTATGGTAAGTTATATTATTCGGAAGGGGTTGTTAATCAAGTCAAAGATACAATTTTTTGAAAGCAAATCACAACCATTTATTTCGGTAGAGCCATCAACTATTGGTTGTTAATCAAGTCAAAGATACAATTTTTTGAAAGCAAATCACAACCATGAATAGCTGTAATTCGCTTCGCAACTTGTTGTTAATCAAGTCAAAGATACAATTTTTTGAAAGCAAATCACAACCGACAACAGAAACCTACTTGAAAAATAAAAGTTGTTAATCAAGTCAAAGATACAATTTTTTGAAAGCAAATCACAACCACCGTCCCGGATGAAGTGTCAAATTCACTGTTGTTAATCAAGTCAAAGATACAATTTTTTGAAAGCAAATCACAACACCGTGACCACGGCATCAATAAAATTTTGTCGAATAGCCGACGGCAATACCTGAATGATGGAAACTTCCAAATTAAGCACCGCCAGTATAGTAGGAATATACCAAGCTGCAACACCGGCACCGGCAAGTAAAAGAAGTTTGGTAAGTTTGCCCATTGGTTTTTCGTTTTTAAATTCGAATGCAAATATAAGGAGGGTAAAAAAAAAGTGGGAAAAATAGGAATAATGGGAATTTTGGGAATAATGGGAAAAATACAAATTACACGAATTAGAGAATAAAAAAAAGCCGTAACTAATTGTTAGTTACGGCTTTTAATATGTTTGTGTATTTTATTTATAGTGACCCCACATCGAAATAATATAAATTATTTGATTATCTTCATCAACTGTATAAATTAATCGATGTTCTAAATTAATTCTTCGAGACCAATTACCTTGTAAATCGTGTTTTAATTCTTCAGGTTGACCTATACCATCGTATGGATTTTCCAATAAAGCAAAAAATAATTGTTCTATTTTTTTATTGATTCCTTTATTACCCGTTTTTTTATGCCAGTATAAATCCTTTTTAGCATCATCGGTTAGTTCTATTTCCATATATCATTCATGTCTAATTTATGTACTTTACCTTCTGCTATTTGCTTTTCGCTTTTTTTAATTTTAGCTACAAATTTAGGATCATACGGTGAGATAGGATTTTTCATATTGTTGTTATCCAAAATTGAAGTTACTAATTCAGGGTTTTTTTTATAATTGATAATTAAATCAAAATCATTACCCCTTGTATTTTTCGTGATTGTTATGCCTGATATATGTGCCATAATTGTAATGTATTATAGTGTTGATGCAAAGATAAAAAAATTATACTAATTGAACATCAAAATAGTTTTTAAATTCTTCAATAGTAACAATTTTAGGTTTTGGTTTGTTTAGTGCGTCGCGCAACAAATTAATTTTACGGCAAGCTGTAGATTTAGATAATTCAGGAGTTGTTTATCAAGTCAAAGATACAATTTTTTGAAAGCAAATCACAACAATGAATTCAGCAGGGCAAAAAAGTTTTTTGTTGTTTATCAAGTCAAAGATACAATCGGTATTATTCGTGATCAATAGGTTGATTGATTTTCAGGAAATTCAATAGATAACTTCAAATAATTGTCACTCTTCAACTGAAAAAAGTATTATTCAGATTTAATAACTTCAGTTGGACAACTATCGATAGCCTCTTGAATTTGTGATTCGTATAAATCAAAATCTACTCCTGATTTGACTACCATTTTATCGGGCACTTCAAATACCTCCGGACATGCTATTTCACATGCTCCGCAAGCGATACATTCATCATTGCTTTCATCAAGCCATACTCTTTTAATAGCCATATTTATTAATTTTATGTTAGTGAAACAATTGCTAACTAGATTGTGTTGAGTAATTGTTTCTTTAGTTAAAAACCTTTGCAATTAAAACAAATAGTATAATTAATAGTTTTCTGAATTACAATTTATTGGTTTGTTTTATCACAAAATGGACAAATCCAAAATGTCTTTTGAACGACGATAAAGTTTATCATTTGGCACTCTTTATACAATTGAAAATTTAGAAAGAGCATTTCTTGAAAATTCTTGTTGCCTTTCATATTCTTATATATTTGTCTCAAATATAGATAATTATCCACAAATAAAGCAAATATATTTGCATGTACTTTCAAAATAAATAAGAATATTTGCAACTTACCTCTTAGTTGTGCAACAGCCACGAAGACGCTTGACCGAACATAAACCAATAACTTATGCTCCATTGAGAAATACAATTGCACACAATTTGTTATTTTGTGCAATAATTATAGATTTTGTTTTATCTTTGCAGTATGAAAACAATAGAAAAAAACGACATACAATCGTTGATCAAACAGAAGATTGATCAATATACACAGGAACAAACCGGATCAGATCACACCTTCCATATACCTGTCATGGGCCTTGCTTATACAATTGATTCGCCAGCCAAGGTAGCTCGATTTGGTATATCATCTGTATTATCGATTATCGAAGACCGATTGATAGAAATGATGCGGGCTTACTATTATCCGAAATTAAATTTACCTTATCAGCCTATAACTAAACAAGAACCTGACTACCGGGCAAAGCGAGTAACCGATTACCTGAATTTACTTCAGGCAATTGTATATGATCAGGTGAGTAAATTGAAATCTGAAGCTTTTGAAACCGGCACGGAGATAACCAAGTATTTTGAGATGTTACCTGACAATAGTATTATCAAAAACATGTATCTCGACATGATTCAATGTCCACATCCATCCGAGAGAGCTGAGAAGCAAGCACTGTTGCGAAAAAAAATTGTTGCCGGACAGATTGATGTGAATATTCTCACTAAAGTTGATGGTGAAACTTACGATAAAGACGGGAATACTATTGCTGATGGATCAAATGCAGTGACGGTACTCAGAGGCTATATCAATAGCGATTTGAGAAATTCATCCATCTGCTTATCAGCTGGAATGAACCCCAGATTGTATAGTTATTTGGAGAATAAAGACGCTTTTTATCCGGATGAAAATTCGCAATTCAACAAGAAAATCATTATCAAAGTAAGTGATTATCGTTCAGCATTGATTCAAGGTAAATTTTTGGCTAAAAAGGGTGTTTGGGTAAGTGAATTTAGGATCGAGTCGGGATTAAATTGCGGTGGACATGCATTTGCTACCACCGGATACCTACTCGGACCTGTTCTTGAAGAATTTAAACAAAATAGAGAGCAACTCATTCAAGATATGTTTGCCATCTATCAGCCGGCAATTTCTCAGAAAACTGGCTTCGACCTGAGCAAAACCCCGGAAATGCTTGTGACGGTTCAAGGTGGTATTGGAACGTACGAAGAAGACACATTCCTGCTGAATCATTATGATATTGCCTCAACAGGTTGGGGCTCACCGTTTTTATTGGTTCCCGAAGCTACAACGGTGGATGATCATTCCTTGCAGTTATTGTCAAAAGCAACTGAAAAGGATGTACATCTCAGTGATTTTTCGCCCATGGGCATTCCTTTTTATTACCTCAATGGAACAACTTCGGAACTAAATAAACTGGCGATGATTGCTCAGGGAAATCCGGGCAGTGCTTGTCCCGAAAAGCTTTTGCAGTTCAATACTGAGTTTACTGAACGTCCTATTTGTGCTGCTTCAAAACAGTATCAGGCGTTGAAACTTGAACAGCTTCAATCGCAGGATTTATCCGCAGCCGAATATGAAGAAAAGAAAGCACAAGTAGTGGGTAAAGATTGTTTGTGTGTAGGTTTGAGTAATGCCGCCTCTTTGAAATATAATGAGCTATTTTTGAAAAATTTCAAAGCAGTCAATGTGTGTCCGGGACCGAATATCGCCAATTTTTCAGAAATTGTTTCTTTACAAAAAATGGTCGACCATATTTACGGCAGAACCAATCTTGTGACCAATAAAAAGCGCTCACACATGTTTATTGCCGAAATGAAAATCTATATTCAATATCTCCGCGATGAGATAAGAAAAGGAAAGGGAGATACCAACACTCCCAAAAGGAAGGCTTATTACAAAACCTACATCTCTAATATGCTTGATGCAGTGGCTTATTATCGCAGTTTAGTTGAGAAATCATTAATTAATCACATCGGTTTTACGGAAGAACTATCCTTGGCTGCTGACGAAATTGAAAATATTAGTCAAACGTTTCAACTTAGATAATTGACTGTCGATATATAAATTAAAAACTGACATACCCGGTAACAAACTAAGTTTTCGAAGATTGTTTTTTGCGAATATGTAGATTAACGATTTAACACTTTCGGCTGTAATACTACTCGATTGAGTTAAATAGTAGCTATTGATTCGTTGTAAGCATGAACTTTTGCTAAATTCCAACTTATACCGATTGCAGAAATAATTCAATCCAATGTTGACCCTGCCTGTCGCAGGCAAGTGCGTCTAATGGAACATCCCGTGTAACGGGATTGTACTGTTTATTTCTCCCGTGTGAGGGGATCTCCGATATGCTACGATATGCCTTCCGCAAGCGGAATCTCGAAAGACTCAATCGGCATTATATCAAAGTTGACTTTGGGCTGAAATAAAAATTCATTTGGTATTAAACATCTGATACAAATTCTCTCACCCATTCATCAACAGGTTGTTTCAGGACAATTTCGGGTTTGTCTTTCTGTAGTATTTTTCCATTATTCATAATAACCATTTCTGTTCCCAGTGAAAATGCCTCTTTAAGATCATGAGTAACCATTAGCATTGTGGTTCCCGTGTCAGCATGTATTTGTTTCAGTTCGGCCTGCAGTTTTCTTCTGGTAATATTATCAAGAGAGCCAAATGGCTCGTCCAGCAAAACAATCTGAGGTTTCATGGCTAGAGCACGGGCAATTCCGACCCTTTGTTGTTGACCACCACTCAGATTATCAGGATATTCGTTAAGCTGTGCTTTGGTAAATTCTATCATTTCAGACAGCTCAAACGTTCTTGTCTCGCGCAATTTTTTATCCATTCCTGAGATACTCATCACAAACTGTATGTTCTCCCTCACAGTAAGATGAGGGAACAGTCCCGCATTCTGAATTACATATCCTATATTCCTTCTGAGCAGAGATCCGTCCCACAACTCGATTTCTTTGTCCAATATATTCAAACTTCCCGAATCAAAATCAGTCATACGATTAATGATCCGGAGCAAAGTTGTTTTCCCACATCCGCTTGGACCTATAATTGTAATGAATCCTCCCTGAGATATTGACAATGATACCTTATCAAGAGCCAGCTTACCTACTTCGAAGGTTTTTGAAATATTGTTTAGTTGAATTAAGTGTTTATTCATGGCTATTTTATTATACCTTTCGATTTCAGAAAATCCTCGGCAACTTTTTCTGTTGATTTGTGTAATATATCTACCTGATAATTCAACATTATCATTGTGCTGTCATTTATTAAATTCTCAAGCTTCCCCAGTATCTCTTTCAGTTCCGGATGTTTCTCTAGTGTTTTTTGTCTTATAACTATACCGGCCTGATATAAAGGGAAGTATTTTTTATCATCCTTTAACACTCTCAGATTTAATTGTGTGATACGTGGATCAGTTGAAAATGCATCAATAATATCAACAGTCTTGTTTTGGATGGCCATAAATTTCAAATTGATATCAAGTTCCACCAGCTTTTTAAATTTTAAGGAGTATAGTTTAGATAATCCCGCAAAACCATCGTCTCGTTCAAAGAAATCGAATTCAGCTCCAAAAACAAACCGGTTACTTATGGGCGAAAGATCCGATATGGATTTAATATTATCTCGTAAAGCCATTGCTTCAGGCATTGCAAGGGTATATGTATTATTAAAACCAAATCGAGCAACCCAGGCAAGGTCGAATTCTTCGTTGTATGTTCTTTGAAGTAAAGTAAAAAGACTGTCGGAGTCACTGATTTTCTTCTTCTTCTTCAGTACAAAAAGCCACGCCGTTCCTGTATACTCAGGATAAATATCAATTTCGCCTGAAAGCATCCCCGGCTGTATATTTGAAGTGCCGCCACCTATCCCGAACACACGTTTAACGTGTATGTTGGTATTGGATTCTATCATCCTCGAAATAATTTCACCCAGAATGTATTGTTCCGATGTAGGTTTGGTGGCAACAACTATTTCATCTGACTTTGAAGTTTTTACTCTTAGTCGGTCAAATGTTATCAATAGTAAAGGTGCAATAATCAAAAATACTACGCTGATTATCAGCAATTTCCTGTAACGTGAAGCACGGAACTTTCTGTTTATGAACAGATTTTCAAAAAACCCGATGATAACATCTGTAACCAGCGCAAGCAATGCCACTGATATAGATCCTGCCAGTATGAGTTCTGAATTATTGGTATTAATACCTCTGTAAATTGCCTGTCCTAATCCGCCGGCTCCAATAAAAGATGCCAGTCCTGCAAGTGCAATAGTCATGACAACCATGGTTCGGAATCCGCTAAAAATAGTCGGAAAGCCAAGGGGCCATTTAATCCTGAAGAAAACCTGTGAAGGTGTTGCTCCCATCCCTTTTGCTGCATCTATTAGGAGTGGATCTACTTCATTCAGACCTGTATAGGTGTTCCTGATCATAGGAAGTAGTCCGTAGATAACAAGTACAACGAGTGCATTTACAAAACCGATCCCCACCAGTGGGATGAAGAGGCCGAACATTGCAATGGAAGGAATGGTATACAAAAAGTTGACAATTCCCAGAACTACCTGCCGGATAGGTTTATAAATAAGAAGTAAAATACCTGTGCTTGTTCCAATGATAACAATGAGTAGTATCGCTGTTAATGAAAGTACAAAATGCTGAACCAGTAATTCAAAAAAGTAGTCCCGTCTTTCAAAAACGGTTTTATATATACCCTCAAAAGAATTTAAGAACAGTATCTGCATTTATTCAGTTGTTACAAATATATGAGTTCATTTTTTAATCCATAATGAATCAGTAAACCATTCATTTTTATCAGTGAAATGATTTACAACACTAAACCCGTAATTGGCAGCATATTTCTCAATTGTATCAAAGTCAAACTTTCTGGATAGTTCCATAAATACTGCTTCCCACTTGTAAAATTGAATATTCTCTTCAAGTGCTTCAATATACACTTTCTGGGTTTTCTTTGAAACCAAAAAGCTCTTAACTTCTCCGCTTTGAGGGTTATATTCTGAATGATGTTCAAAATTTTCCAAATAAAAATTAGCACCAAGTTCCCTGTTCAAACGTGCAAGATGGTTCAGATTAAACCTGCAGGTATGGCCATGTGGATCATTATATGCCTGGTTTATTAGCTCAGGTGATTTTTTTAGGTCGAAACCTATCATTACTCTATCACCCGAATGTGTAAATTCTGAAAGATTTTCCAGAAATAAGCTGATCTCATCATCTGTAAAATTGCCAATGTTTGAACCCAGAAAAAGGATTACTTTACTCAGCCCTGAATAACCGTTCATATTTTTCATTACTCTGAAAAAATCGCCGGTTTGAGTTTTTACTTTCAGTGAAGGTATCTCATACATCAGGCTTTTCTCCAGATCAATGTTGGCTTTCAGGCTTATATCGATCGGAACATATCTGAAGTTTATCAATCTGCCGATCAATGCATTCAACAATACTTTTGTTTTCAATCCATCACCCGAACCCAATTCTATCAGATCGAAAAGTGTGTTATTCTTAATGATTTCGTCTATGATCTGAGTTTTATAAGTATCAAATATCTCGTACTCACAATCGGTTAAATAATACTCCGGCATTTTCATTATATCCTGAAAAATACTACTTCCGATATCATCGTAAAAATATTTTGACAAAAGATATTTTGGCTTTGAAATTAGCCCATACAAAGTGTCATTTGCCAGTTCTGAAAGAAGAGTCTGTTTTTCCATAATCTTATACAATATTTTATAAACTTTCAAGCATAGTAGGAATTAATTCCGATACGGTAGGGTGAATCTGAACCGAATCACGAATTACCTGATATGGGGCATCAGCATACATTATATTTAGTATGCCTGAAATTACTTCGTCACCACCGGTACCCAATATGCTTGCTCCAAGTATTTTATCGGTTTCTGCATCAACAATTACCCTCATAAATCCGTTTGTCTCACCTTTTTCCCGTGCACGTGCTATCTCGGTCATTTTACGATACCCGGTTTTCAGCTTCCTGCCACTTTTCTGTGCCTGATCCAATGTCATTCCTGCCCTGCCCAGAGGAGGGTCGGTAAATAGTGCATAAGTAGTAATTCTGTCAGCTACTTTCCGGTTTTTGCCATCAAACATATTTTCTGCAACAATCTCATAATCATTGTAAGCTGTATGTGTGAAAGCTCCTTTGCCATTACAATCACCCAAAGCATAAATGCCAGGAATATTAGTCTCCAGGTAATCATTTACTTCAATGTATCCATGTGAATCAGTTTTCAGACCCGTAGCTTCAAGGTTAAGGGTATCATTATTTGGAGTCCGGCCGACAGCAAGCAGCAAATGGCTACCCTGAATTTCGTTTGGTTCCTTTGTACAATCTACTGAAACTGTTATTCCGCCCGTTGAGTTGTTCTTACATGATAAACAAGTTGCATTCAGACGGAAATCAATACCCTCCGCTTTGAGAAATTGGAGAATTGCTTCACTTACATCTTCGTCCTCTCTGCCGATAATGGTTTTACTTTGTTCAATAATTGTTACTTTACTCCCAAACCGTTTGAATATCTGTCCGAATTCAAGACCGATATAACTTCCTCCTACAATTATAAGATGTTCAGGTATCTCTTCCAGTTCAAGAATAGACTGATTATCGAGATACTTTGTTTGTTCAAATTCTTTGGGTATGAATGATCTTGCACCAACATTAATATAAATTTTTTCAGCAGTAATTTTCTGGTTATTAACTTCAACAATTTTATGACCTGTAAATTTTGCTTCGCCCTTGAAAAAGGTAACATTTTTATTGTGCTCTATTCCACCCAAGATACCGTCGACTGATTTTTTAACCATGGCATCTTTGCGGGCTTTCACTCTTTTCAGATCGGTGCTTGCACCTTCCGGAATGCTGATACCCATCTCATCACCATGCCTGGCATCCCATATACGCCGTGCACTGGCAACGTATGCCTTTGATGGTGTGCAGCCTACATTAACGCAGGTGCCTCCAACATGTTCCCTTTCAATAAAAGCAATTTTCAGTCCTTCCGCAGCCATCCTGAAAACAAGTGGAGTTCCTGCCTGACCGGATCCTATAATTATTGCATCAAATTTTTTCATAATATTTATTTTTTCAATAAGTCAGTTTGCAGCTTCAGGGATACCAGTTTCAAAAGGATTATCCGCATCGGCGCTCCATTCAAACCAACCACCATCATAAACCGAAACCTTTGGCCAACCCATAAGCCATGCATTGAACCATGCTTCACTTCCACGCCAGCCTGTTCCGCAATAAAATGCCAGATGTTTGTCGGGCGTAATGCCATTTTTAATCCAGTTGTTAGCTATTTCCTGATACTCACGGGTTGTATGATCAACATTCCGGTAATTTTCCATGTGATAAGCATCACTGCCACAATCAGCAAATACTGCTCCCGGAATTCTGCCTCTGGGCTTAATGTAATTATAACCACTCACTTCGCCAATATATTCGGGCCAGCTTCTAACACAAACAAGTTCTGAATCGGCAGACGCAATCATTTGTTTTGCCTCAGGTGTATCAACTGCCA
Source organism: Paludibacter sp. (assembly GCA_010365115.1). GTDB lineage: Bacteria > Bacteroidota > Bacteroidia > Bacteroidales > Paludibacteraceae > Paludibacter. The sequence continues at coordinate 2,315 of JAAFGX010000017.1, read as the reverse complement.
GAAGGGGCAACGCTGGTATGGTTGCACTGAATTCTTCTATCGACTTTTTGGGTACATCTTCCGTACTTACTTCTAATCCGGCATCCTGCCACGACTGAAAACCACCGTTCAGAACACGCACATCTTTAACGCCGGCATACATCATTATAAATGCATTACGTATGGCGCCAATGTCGCCGGCAGCACTACCGGGGAACTCATCCGCATTTTCAGGAAACATGAATTTTCCGTATAAAATTACAGTGGTATCTGATGAAATACCGTGTTTTTCAAGTGCTGATTTTAATTCTTGCGGCGAACGACGATTCCATGTTTCAGGTGCTTCAAGTGCCAATGTGTCCATATCGATGGCTCCCGGTATATGACCTGTTAAATATGCATCACGATTACGATAGTGTGAGTGTACTACTACATATTTGTTATTATTATATTCTGTTGGTTTACCTCCTGATATCAACTGTTTTACCCATTCTGCAGACACAAGATGCCTGTAGTTTGCAAGATGTTCCATTGGCAGGTTTGGGTTATTGGTCCATTCCTCAATAAAATCAGTGTAAACCATAACATTTAAATATCCGGATTTTAAAAACCTTTTGGCAACCTTATCTGCAACTTCAGATGTATAACCATAGATTATAATTTTATCATCAGGCAAAATATTTTTATGTCTTACAATTTCTATCCAATCCAGGTAATTTAGCCATTTTTCGGGCAGACTTTTGGCTCCTTTTATGTGGCCACTTCGTTGTTCATTCTGAAGAATCCATCCATTATACGCTTCCACCGGACGTATATCTATGACTTTTACATTTGGTTTCCCCAGCATATCTAGTAGTTGGTGGGTAGAGATGTTTTCTGGTGATTGTTCCATATTGATCTTTTCTATACAATTATAAATTAATCATTTACAACCTGAACACCTTTCCAAAAGGCAACCCTATTTTTAATGTTTTTTGCCGCTTCACTTGGTTCAGGATAGTACCACACTGCATCTTTGTTTTCACTACCATCTACTTCAAGATTAAAATAGGAGGCAGTACCTTTCCAGGGACAAACAGTATGTGTGTTGCTCGTTTTTATGTAATCTTTATTTAAAGCTTCTTCGGGGAAATAGGCATTCCCCTCCACTTTTACAATGTCATTGCTCTCAGCAATAACTTTTCCATTCCATATAGCTTTCATAATATATAATTTAATTATAAGTAAGTTATGTATTTATGATCTGTTTAAAGACTCGAAAAAGAACTGACAGTAGTATAACAAAAAAAATATTCGGTTTATGTTCCTTTTAAGAAACCCTGATTTTGAAATGACTTTTGACTGAAAAATGCTTATATCAGAAACTCTCAATTCTTCCGTGTCACTTTCCAAAAGCAAATACTGTTGGCTACTAATCAGTAAAGAAACACATGCATGCTTAAAAAGTTTAAGTGTTACTTTAAAAAAAGGGTTAGAAATTGCCAGTAAAAACATTTTTTGTTTTTGCTTTTTTCTTGACTGAAATGGCTAATTTTGCAGAAAAATAGAAAGAATTAAAAAAAAACAGCCGAAAACTCATTCTTTTTCGGCTGTTGTAAGGTGATTTGAGATAATGTGTTGGATAAAAATATTGTTGTGTTTATCCTTGTTGTAAATAATATACCAAGTTGTGTTTTTGCTTCGGCGGTATTGGTGTACATATTTGCCAAATTGTTTGTTAAGAGGAAATACACTAAGCGCATGGTAAGAATTTTGGTCAAGCTTGTTGCACGTATTAATGATATCGGAAACTTAGTTTCTACAATGTTCTTTTGTTAACGTTATTTTCTTCCATTTTAATAATCCGGAAAGAGTATTGTCTAAATCAGTATCTGCGTTATTACTATAAAATACCATGTTCGTCACAGAATTTATTGACTTTTGCCATAGCTCTTTTCTCGAATTCCTCGCTAGTCATATATCTTTCGGGTGCAATGTCGTTTACAACTGCTGGTATTTCAAACTCTACAGCTTCGGGATATTGACGCATTTCCGCTATTAACTTTTTTCCTGCGGGAAAGTTGTCATCTATCTTTACAGTGTATATCATTGTTATGTATGTTTTAATTGTTGTTACAAAATTACAAAATGTCTCTTATAAAACAAGTTAGAGGAAAATTAGTTTTGAACTTGAGCAGGTTTCGCCACCATTAAAAAGAAACAGCAATTATACCGATTGCAGAAATATATATAGACTGCAAGTATCAAGAGCCAATGGAGTACTCGACATCCCGCCCAGCGGGAGAGCCAAGATGTAAAGTGCACATTGTCAATTACATTACAAATTATTATGTCAG